>NZ_JBSFKD010000034.1:0-104825 GCF_053598395.1 Streptomyces sp. NPDC001135
GGACGCCGTCGTAGAAGCGGCTGCTGCGGGCGTGATCCTCCGGCAGCGTCAGCACCGGTAGGGGCGCCGGGTGTTCGGCGGTACGGCGCCGGCGGGGCCGCAGGTCGTCCAGGTGGACCGCGCGCAGGGGGTGGTCGTACGCCGGGAGCCGCTCGCCGTCCGGTGCCTCGGGCGCCGACGCCAGGCCCAGCGGCACCCGGAACGCGCCCCGCTCCGCGGGAACCCGCACGAGGGCGTAGCCGAGCGAGCCGTCGGCCAGCCCGGAAGCCCTTTCCCGCGGCGGCAGTTCACGTATGCCGAGGGTGATTCCGCGCTCGGTGCCGGCGCGGATCGCGCGGGCCAGCGCCGCCGGGGCACAGTGCGCGGGCACCCCGACGGCCCGCATCCGCGTCCGCTCCGCCGCACCGGCGACCTGCCGCAGCCGCTGGGCCCGGTCCAGCACGTCGCGCGCGTACGGCAGCAGCAGCACCCCCAGCTCCGTGGTCGCGATCTGCCGCCGCGCACGGTCGAACAACAGGCCGCCGAAGTGCTCCTCCAGCGTCTTGATGCGGCGGCTGAGCAGCGGCTGTGCGATACCGAGCCGGTCGGCCGCCCGGGAGAAGCTCGCCTCGTCGGCTGTCGCCACGTACGCCTCGAGGTGCGCCAGGAGATCCATCCCGCACTCATATCAATAAGTTATCTGAAGCGTCCAGTTAGCAGGGGCCACCGCGACGCCTTCCGCACGGCGCTCGCAGCCGTGACCTCCGGCCGCGGCACCGTACCGCCGCCGAGCGCCGCCAAGACCGTCGCGGTACCCACCGGGCTGCCGCAGGTGAGCCGCCCCTCGTCCGCGGCGATCTCCGTGAACAGGTCGGCGGCCTTGGTGTCCCCGTCCCGCCTGGCCTGGGCCGCGAAGCCGCGGTACATGACCAGGTCCTCGTACGTCCCCCCGTTGATGGCCTGGCGCAGGTTGGCCGCGTTCGTACCGACCACGCCGGCCAGCGTGGCCGCCGCGTGCAGATGCTCGCTCAAGTCGGTCTGCGCCGCGGTCCCGATGAGCCGTCCGACGGCGGCGTGGGCCGCGCTGTCGGCTTGAGTGCCGAAGAGGCTGGAAAAGGCGTGGGCGAACGCCTCGCCCTTCATGGCGGTGAGCACGTTCACGGACGCGTAAGGCACCGCCGTCTCGAAGGTGCCGGGAAGGCCATCGGGTCCGATGCGCTGCGCGGCACAGTGGCGGAGGATGGACGAAGCCGGGCAGGCGGCCGCAAAGCCGGCCTGGCGAGGAGGCGCGGCATGGCGAAACCGGTCGTAGTGGGAGTCGACGGCTCACCGTCCAGCCTGGACGCGGTCGAGACGGCGGCACACGAGGCGGCGTTGAGCGGGGTAGGCCTGCGGCTGGTGCACGCCTTCGGGTGGCCGTCGATCCATCCACCCCCTGGTGGGCCTCCTTGGAGTCCCGCCAGGGCGGGGGTGCGCGAGCTGGTGGACGGCACTCTGGCCGAGGCCGGACGACGGGCATGCGAGGTCGCGCCGCGTGTGGACGTCACACGCGAGGTCACCGTCGGCGAGCCGCTGATGGTGCTGGAGATCGAGTCGCGAACCGCCTCGCTCGTCGTGGTGGGCAGCCGCGGGTTGGGCGCGTTCGGCAGCCTGCTCCTCGGTTCCACTGCCGTGCATCTGGCCGCGTATGGCCATTGCCCGGTGCTGGTGGTACGAGGCAGGCCGAACCCGACCGGTCCCGTACTCCTGGCGGTGGACGGCTCCCCGGCGGGCGAACGCGCCGTCGAGTTCGCCTTCGCCGAGGCGTCGGTGCGCGGTGCGGACCTGCTGGCCCTGCACGTGTGGAACACCTGGAGCGAACGGGCCTACGAGGGGCCGGGTGACCCGCTGAACATGGTGGTCGACATCGACCGGCTCCGCGAGGAGGAGCAGCGGCTGCTGGACGAGACCCTGTCTCCGTGGCAGACGCGCTACCCCCAGGTCGCTGTGGAGCGGCGCCTGGTGCGTTCCCGGATCCGCCCGGCCCTGATCGAAGCCAGTCACGAGGCGCAGCTGGTCGTGGCCGGTGCGCGCGGACGCGGTGGCTTCACCGGCCTGCTGCTCGGTTCAGTCAGCCAGGCCCTGCTGCATCACGCGCACTGCTCCGTCGCGGTGGTCCGAGGCAAGGAGTGACCGCCGCCACCCGTTCGTCGGGCCTCGGCGACAGCACCGGTCAGGAGAGCCGGCCGCCGGCGACGGCTGTGAACGGCGGAGCCGAATGGGGCGTTGGGTCCTCCGGCCCTACACCTGGGAACTGTGGCCCAGCGCGGCCGAGGTCTCACTGACTCATCCTGGTATCGCTGGAGCGGTCAGCCGAGGGAAGTGATCGGCATGATGTGGTACCACGGGGGATGGGGCTGGGGCGGCTGGTTCGTCATGACGGTGTTCATGGTGCTGTTCTGGGCCGTCCTGATCGTTGGCTTCGTCGTGCTCGTGCGCTACCTCGCCGGCACCCGTCATCAGCCTCCGGGCTTGTTTTCACCGCCCGGCGAGGGCGGGTGGCAGGACCGGCGGGCCGAGAACCTGCTCGCGGAGCGGTTCGCACGCGGGGAGATCGACGAGGACGAGTACAAACGTCGGCTCGCGCTGCTGCGGGAACACCGATGAACCCGCATCGCCGTCGAGGGGTATGGTCGGCGATCGCGATCGCTGCGGCGGCCCTGGTGCTGGGTGTCGCCACGACAAGTCTGATGGCTGCGTCCGGCGCCTTTCACAGGGCGGGACCGGCGTCCTGGCGAGCGCAGGGCGCCCGATGCGCCGCGCCGGCCGCGACAGGCAGTGCGGTCGACGTGACCGTGTGGGACACGGGACGTATGATGCGCGGCCCGAACTGGCCTGCGCCCAACGGCCACCCAGGTTGGTACGGCATGAGCATGATGCGCCTGGCAGCCCACCCCACGACCGTTCCGGCAGGAAGGGTCACAGTGCGGGTGATCAATGCGGGAACCCTCACACACGAGGTGATCCTGTTGCCGCTGCCGGCGGGGCAGGCCGCAGGACGACGTGCCATCGGCTCCGACGGTCGGGTGTCGGAGGCAGGCAGTCTCGGCGAGGCGTCCCACACCTGCGGCAGTGGCGCTGGAGACGGCATCGCCTCCGGTGCGGCTGCCTGGACCACGGTCACGCTGCGGCCGGGCCGCTATGAGCTGCTGTGCAATGTCCCGGGTGACTACGCGGCCGGGATGTACACCGAACTGGACGTCACTCGGTGAGTGGCCCTTACCGGCGGTAGGGGTCTGTCGTAGAGGGTTCCCGATCGTCGGCGGGTTCAGCGGGAAGCCGCTGTCCCGGTCCGGCGGGCAGCAGGGCGATGCGGGCCTGGAGCGGCGGCCGGGCAGGCGTTCCCTTCCGCAGCGTGGCCGTGCCGATGCTCCCGCTGCCGCTGGCTTCTGGCCGCCGCCGTGCTGTGCATGAATGTCGCTCGGTGCGGACGGTCAGAGGTGGCCTGCCGCGAAGTCGGCTACCTGGGAGCCGAGTTGTCGGCCCGCGCGGTTGTCGATCCAGAACTTCGCGGCTGCCGTCTGATCGGGGGGCGGGCGGTACTGGTCTTGCTCCACAGACTGTTGACCTCGTCCAGGGCGGTGGCGTATGCCGCGCTGCTCACGGCCGGCGGCGGTGCCGGGCGGAACTGGCGCCCGCTCGTCAGCACGAACGGCTTGACGGAGCCCCAGTCGGTGAACACCGGGGCCGGGAAGTCCGGAGGGGTGAGCCGGTGGTCACCGGCCTTGTCGCCGGGGCGAATGCCGTGGCCGCGGTGGCCGGGGCCGGCGAGTGACCGGCGCCGGACCCGAAGGGGAGGCTGGTGACTCCGCTGCCAGCGCGATTCTGGCCGGCATGACGAGTGTCGGACCCCGATCCACGCCGCAACTCAGGCATCGCGGTCACAGCCCCGGGTCGCACACGGCGGTGGCGCGCGCAGCCGCGGCAGCACCGGCTGGGGACTGGAAGCGGAAGGCCGGCAGGCGCATGCTCGCCGCCGCTGGACCGGAGGCTGGGCGTTTTCGATGCCGTCGTCATCGGGCTCGGCTCGATGATCGGTGCGGGGGTCTTCGCCGCCTTGGCGCCGGCCGCGCGGGCGGCGGGCTCGGGACTGCTCGTGGGCTTGGCCGTCGCCACCGTGGTGGCGTACTGCAACGCCCCCTCCTCGGCCCGGTTGGCGGCACGCCATCCGCAATCCGGTGGGACGTACGTGTGCGGCCGTGAGCGGCTGGGCGAGTTCCGGGGCTACCTCGCCGGATGGGGCTGCGTGGTCGGCAAGACCTCCTCGGGCGCGGCGATGGCACTCACCGTGGGGTCGTACGTGTGGCCGGCCCAGGCGCACGCCGTCGCCGTGGCCGCGGTGGTGGCGCTCACCGCCGTCGACTACGTGGGTGCAGAAGGCCGGGTGGCTGACACGTGCGATCGTCGCCATGGTCCTGGCCGTGCTGGCAGCCGTGGTGGTGGCCTGCCCGACCTCCCCTGATGCTCAGGTCGCGCGGCTGGACATCGGGTCGGACGCCTCGGTCACCGGAGTGTTGCAGGCGGCCGGGCTTCTGTTCTTCGCCTTCGCCGGGTACGCACGGACCGCGACCCTGGGCGAAGAGGCGAAGCACCCGGCCCGCACGATCCCCCGGGCCATTCCACTGGCCCTGGGGATCAGGCTGATCGTGTACGCGGCGGTCGCCGTGTCCGTGCTGGCCGTCCTCGGGCCGGACGGGTCGGCACGGGAGAGCGCGTCGCTGGCCGGGGCAGTACGGCAGGCCGGGGTGCCGGGGCTGGTCCCGGTGGTTCGGGTCGGGGCGGCGGTGGCGGCCCTTGGGTCGTTGTTCGCGCTGATCCCGGGCGTCTCGCGGACCACGCTGGCCCTGTCCCGGGACCGTCACCTGCCGCATGCTCTGTCCGCCGTGCATCCACGGGTTCAAGGTGCCCTATCGAGCGGAGTTGCTGGTGGGCGCCGTGGTGGTGATCCTGGCCGCCACCACGGACGTCCGCGGCGCCATCGGATTCTCCTCCTTCGGCGTGCTTGCCTACTACGCCGTGGCGAACGCCCCCGCTGGACCCTGACTCAGGAGGAGAACTGGCCGCCGCGCACCATCCCCGCGGTCGGGCTGGCCGGCTGCCTGGTCCTGGCCTTCACCCTGCCCGCGACGTCGGTGGCGTGGGGAGCGGCGGTGCTCGCCCTCGGAACGGCGGTCTACGGCGTACGCCGACGCCTCACCGCAGGACAGGCGTCGTGACGCCCGGCTCATGAACGCGGGTTGTGCGAGGGGTCCGCCCTTCGCTGACCCGACGGTACGGCGTGTCTCGCTCCCGGCGCCGTCGATCAGCCGGGTACGGAGAGCCGGGAGACGTGCCGGGTGATGCGCCTGGCGGCGAACTCCGTCCCTGCCACGAACCGCATCACCGGGCCGAACATCGGGGCGGCGAGCGAACCGGTGAAGTACAGGCCCGGCACCGACGACTCGAGCCATGCGGACAGCTGGGGTGCCTTCGAGCCGCGGACGCAGGCCAGGGTGACGCGCACCGCGGGCGACAGGAACGGGACCGCGTCCAGGTCGAGGCGACAGCCAGTGGCGTTCGGGACGGCACGCCGCCGCACCGCCGCCGCGCCCTTCCATCCTCTGCCGCTCAGTGTGACGTATAGGCCGGTATCGGTCGACGATATCGACCGCATTGACCAAGAGGCTGGCGATTGGCAGAACCGCGCTTTTTCACCATGCACAGCATCAGCGCGAGTTCGGCCTCGCCTGCCCCGCGCGGCAGGTAGGCGTAGGTTGCCTTCACGGGAGGAGTCACACGCGGTGCTGGAGACGTAGGGCCAGGGCCGGGCACTGGTTGACGGCGCGGCGGGCGCCGTGCTCCTGCCACGGGCCGACCGGGATCGTGGCGGAGGTGGGGTAGCCGTGCGGGCCGAAGCGAATGAGGTCGGGGGCCAGCACGGCGCACAGGCCGTGGCCGGTGCAGCGGGACCAGTCGACCTCCAGCCGGGCGCCCTTGGCGGGCGGGAGGGGCAGTACTCCACGTACAGGGCGGCCGCAGCCGGGGCCGGACAGGTGGGCGTCGACGTCCTCGGCGAAGACGTCCAGCGCGCTGAGCAGGAAGCGGGCCGTGCCGTCCGGGTGCGAGCAGACGCCACCGGCCTGGGCCGCACCGAGGGCACGCCGGGCGTCCTCCAGTACCGTGGGCTCGGCGGCACCGGCGGCCAGCATGGCCAGGGCCTCGGCGGCCTCTGGCAGGCCACGTTTGCACGGTCCGCACTGGCCGGTGGACTCGACCGCCAGCCAGGCCGCGACCTGGGCGCTCTCGCCGAGCGGGCAGGTGTCGTCGGGGAGAGCGACGATCGCGCCCGCACCAAGGGTCCCGCCGAGGGCGGCGAGCCCGGCGCGGGAGAGCGGCGCGTCGATGGCGTCCGACGGCTGCAGCCAGGCGCCGTGGTATCCGCCCACCAGCACTCCCGCGCCCGGACGGAGTCCGCAGGCATCCAGTACCGGGCCCAGCCGGGTGCCGGTCGGAACCTCGACCACCAGTGGATCGGCGCCTGGCCGGTTGACGGTGAGCAGGGCCGTGCCGGGTTCCTCTGGGGTGCCGACGGAGGCATAGGCGCCGGGTCCGAGGCGGGCCGCGACGGCGAGGTGGGCCCAGGTCTCGGCGTTGGAGAGCAGCGTCGGCCGACGACGCACCCCGCCCGCTGCGCCGCCGGCCGCGCGGGCCTTCAGAGGTGCCGGTATCACCGGCAGACCGTTGACGCCACGGATCAGGGCCCCGGATTCGCCGGAGACGAAGCGCTCGGGCAGGGATACGGTCCGGGCCGGGCAGGGAAGTTCGCGCTCGGCGAGGGCGGCCGGGACCGATATCTCTCCGGGGCTGCCCGCGGCGACACCGATCACGATCTCCTCGGCGCCGAAGGCGGCCGCGGCCAGGCAGGCGCCGTCCAGCACCAGATGGGGCACGCGGGCCAGCAGCATCTTGTCCTTGGCGCTGGCCGGTTCGCCTTCGGCGCCGTTCACCACGATGACCGGTGACGCGCCCGTGCGGTCGGCGGTGCCGAGCGCGGCCCGGGCCTTGCGGGCGAACGGGAAGCCGGCACCGCCACGGCCGGACAGGGCGACGGCCTCGGCGAGGGCGAGCAGACCGTCCCGGCCCAATGGGCGCAGGGGCCGGTGGACACGAGTGTGGGCGGCGAGGTCCAGGCGCTGGTGGCGGTCCAGGCCGGCGGTCAACCGGGCGGCCTCCAGCCAACCCACCTCGGGCAGCTCCAGCGGGGCGTCCTTCATTCGCTGCTCCCGGGCTGGGCGAGGCGGAGCGGCTGGGGCCCTGGTCTCATGGCGTGCTTGGGTTGTTTGGGCACGCCGGCGATCGGTGCGGACCGGCGAGCCGTCGTCGGTGCCGCGGGCCGGGCGATCGGGCGGACGCCGGTCGCGGGCCGGGGAGACCGCGTCGACAGGGCGGCTAGCGCGGCCGGGCGTACGGCGGCGGGCCGATACGCCTTGGCGCCGCGCTGACGCCTGCGCAAGGTCCGGCGGCGGCCCAGGTAGGAAAGGGAGCGAACCAGCAGTGCGAGCGCCACCAGGGCCGCGCACAGGCCGTAGCCCCAGCACACCCATGCGTGTGCCTTGCGCCCCGCCGTCAGCCCGTGCGCCAGGGAGACCGGCCAGCAGACGTACGCCGTCGAGTGCAGCACCCGCCACAGCCAGGGGCGGCAGCCGGCGAACCGGCCGCGGAGCACGCCGGTGGCCGTGATCAGAACGAGTAGGTCGGAGGCGATGGTGCCCAGACTCACCGCGAGGGCGGTGCCGCCGGTGAAGGGGACCACCGCGGTCTGCGGAGCGGCGTGCCGCTCGACGACCTTGACCGCGATGTGAGTGCCCAGGAAACCGAGCGCCGCGACGGCGCTCGACCGGTGCACGGACTGCACGGCCACCCGCAGCCGGGGGGTCAGCACCAGCCGATCGGTGGCCGCGAGCCCGCATGCCACCACGGCGGTCAGCGAGAGCAGGGTGAAGACGCCGGCGAAATAGTCCAGGAAGGCCATCACCCGGCCGACTGCTGCGGCCGACACGGCGCCGTGCCCGGGTTGGGCGAGCAGGGCGACGCTGGACATGGGGCACCTTCTTCCTTGCGCTCGGGTCGCGCAGCCAGGCCGCGGAGGGCCGGATCGGGCTTTCGCATGCCCACGTCGGGGAGGGCACCACCGGGGGTGTGGCACCGGCGGCACTGCAGGCAGACCACATCGTTAGCTCGGACCCCAGCTGGGTGCCAACCGCGCTGTTACGGCCCATGACCGTAGCGAGCGGGGCGACGAAGCCGGTTTCCCGGGCGCAGATGTGCGGTTGTGCTCCACGACCGTGCCTAGTAGATGCCGAGAGCGGCGTGACCAGGCTCACGCGTGCAGCCATGATGTCAAGATCCCGGGCCAGGCGATTACCTGGGAGATCGGAATGTCGGACCTCGCCACACCGGCAGGCCGACTGGACGTCACCGACAGAGTGCGGTCCCACCTGCCACGCAATCGACAGCTGGGGCCGCCACTCTGTGGATGCGTGCGGAGGCGTTCATGGAGACGAGCCTGTCCGCGCTGCTCGTGCTGTACGGTCTCCGGCCCGGCCCGGCGATCGCAGCGACGCTCGTGCACCGCGTGGTCAGCTCCGGGGACCTGCAACTCATCGGTTGGGCGTGCTGGCTCGCCATCATCCTCCAGACCGGCGCGCCGGGCTCCCCGCCACGACACTCGGCACGACGCGGCAGCCCCAGACCGTAGCCATCGGAGAGCGACCTGTGAGTGGAGGGTGGCCGAGCCGGCGACCGCCGCAGCGTCAGTCCGTCGGCAGAAGGAGCGTGCACGTCTCCCCTGGGGCGATGGTCACCGCGCGGTCGGCCAGCACTACGCGGATCGGCGATTCCTCCGAGTCGGGTACGGCGATCTCCAGCTGCCCGCTCCGGCGCCGCATGCCGATGCCCCAGTGACCGCGATAGTGCAGTGTGAAGCCGTACTCGGAGAGTGCCGGAAGTGGGACCGGGTCCAGCCAGAGGGCGTCCTCGCGTGTCTCCAGTCCCGTCAGGCCGCGCTGGATCATGTCGAGGGTTCCGGCCATGGCGCCGAGGTGGATGCCTTCGCCCGTGGTGCCGCCCTGGATGTCGGCGATGTCCGCCTCCAGGGCTTCGTGGACGTACTGCCATGCGTCGGCCCGTCTGGCCCTGGCGAGGACCAGGCCGTGGACGAGTTCGCTGAGGGTCGAGCCGTGGCTGGTGCGCTGGAGGTAGTAGTCGACGGTGCTGCGCCAGATCTCGTCGTCCAGGTGGTAACCGAGACGCCTGAACAGAGCACGCAGTTCCGTGGGCGAGAACAGGTAGCCGAGCATGAGGACGTCGGCCTGTTTGGACGCCTTGTAGCGGTTGACCGTGTCACCCTCGGCCTCGAGTACACGGTCCAGCCGCCGGATGGTGCCGTAGCGGGCGCGGTAGGCGTCCCAGTCGAGTTCGGCGAGGTCGTCGTAGCCCTCGAACTGGCTGATGACGCCTTGGTGGAAGGGCACCCGCAGGCGCCGGGAGACCTCCTCCCACTCCGGCAGCGCGTCGGCGCTCAGCCGGACCCGCTGGAACAGTTCCTCGCGCCGCCATGCGGGAAGGCGCCGCACGAGCTCCAGAGTGCGGGTGAGGACCCAGGCGGCGGTGACGTTGGTGTACGCGTTGTCGTCCAGCCCGGGCTTCGCGGCACCGGGATAGCCGTCGTGGTACTCGTCGGGGCCGACGACGCCGCGGATCCGGTAGCGGCGCGTGTCAGGGTCGAAGACTGCCAGGTCGGCCCAGAAGCGGGCGATCTGCAGCAGCATTTCCGCGCCTTTGGTGTGCAGGTACTCCGTGTCACCGGTGGCCTCGCAGTACTGCCAGACGTTGTAGGCGATCGCCGAACCCACGTGGTGCTGGAGGCGCGAGTGGTCGGGCAGCCAGCGGCCCGAGGCGGGGTTGAGATGCCATTCCTGGGATTCCTCGCGCCCGTTGCTGCCGCTCTGCCACGGATACATCGCCCCGGCCCTGCCGGCCGCGCTCGCCGCCGCGCAGGCCCGGGGGAGGCGTCGGTGACGGTAGTTCAGCAGTGCCCGGGACACCTCCGGAAGGTGCAGGTTCAGATAGGGGAGGACGAAGAGCTCGTCCCAGAACACATGACCCCGGTACGCCTCGCCGTGCAGACCCCGAGCCGGGACGCCCACATCCAGCTCCGCCGTGTGCGGTGACAGCGTCTGCAGGACGTGGAAGAGATGGAAGCGCACGATGCGGCCGGCCTCTCCGGGCACCTGTACGTCCGTGCGTCGCCACAGCCGCTCCCAGGCCGCGACATGGGAGTCGAGCAGGGCCGGGAAGTCCGCCGCCACGGACACCCGCTCGACGGCCTCGCCTAGGGCATCGCTGATCGCTGTGTCCCGCGAGGTGTGCAGAGCCACCGTCTTGTCCACGGTGACGGGCCTGCCCCGGGTGATCGGGACGACCAGACGGTGGACGGCGCGGTGGCGGGCGGGCCGGAGCACTGAGGAGACCGGAGCCTCGTCCGCGCGGACCGTCGTCCGGGCGGCCAGGGCGACGGTGATGTCCGATGCGCTGGTCCGGCAGCTCAGCCAGATGGTGTCGGGCTCGTGCGTACCGGTTCGGACGTGGTTCAGGTGGTGGCGGTCGAGTGCGCGGTAGCGGTGCACGTTCCCGTTGATGACATCGCCGTCCAGAGAGCTTTCGATCTCGATCTGCCCGGACCAGTCCTCGGCCGTGAGGACCGTCCGCAGTGCGGCCAGGTGCGGGTCCTCCATGTGCACCAGGCGGGTCTGCTCGACGCTGAGCACACCCAGTTCGTCGTTCCGGTGGCGGGAGGACCGTGCGAGTGTGCCCCGGCGCAGATCCAGGGTGTGCCGGTGGTCCAGGAGGGTGTGCGTGCCGGGGGAGAACCACGGGCTCCACGTCCCGTCGGTGCGGCGCGCCCGGAACCGGAGAAAGAGCCAGTTGGGGAGGTTGACCACGTCTTCGTTCACGACCTGCCGCCCCGCCACGGTCGACTCCAGGCGGTTGTAGCACCCCGCTGCATAGGTGGCTGGATAGTGCACCAGGCCGGCCCGGTGTTCCGGCACGGCGCCGCGTGTGGCGAAGTAGCCGTTGCCCAGTGTGCAGAGGGACTCACGCAGTTGCTCGGCGGCGGGGTCGTAGCCCGTCCACTCCCATGTCCACTCCGACATCCGCCACCTTTCCCTCTCCTTGCAGGCTGTGCGGGCCCAGGTGCCTGCGGCGGGCCTCAGACCGGCTGGGGGACGACGGCGACCGGGCAGTCCGAGTGGTGCAGCAGGGTGTGGCCGACCCGGCCGAGCTGCAGACCGAAGTGGCCGTGCCGGCGCTGGGCACCGACGACGATCAGGTCCGCGTCGGCCGATTCCCGCAGGAGGACCCGGTGGGCGGTGCCCTCGACCGCCTTGCGACGGACATCGACCTGAGGGTGCTTTCGTACCGCCTCGCGCAGGGCATCTTCGAGGCTGGTCGACGCCCGCTCCTCGCGCAGCCGGGCGGCGTCGTCGGCGATCAGCATGTGGTCCACGGGTTCCTGCGACGGATTGCGCCAGGCCCGTACGGCTGTCAGGGCGCAGCCCCGCAGCTCGGCTTCCCGGACGGCGAACCGTACGGCACCCGCGCCACCGGGCGCGTCACCGACCCCCACCACGACGCGGCCGTAGGTCCCCCGGCGGTTGGCTTCCGCGCCCCGGATGACGACGACCGGGCAGACGGCGCGGGCCGCGACCGCGAGGCTGACGGACCCCAGCAGCATCCCGGCGATCTCGCCGCGCCCACGCGACCCCGTGACCAGGGCGAACGCATCGGGCGCCGTCCGTAGCAGCGCGGACACGGCGTCCTCCGGCAGTGCCTTGCCGGACACCTTGACCTCGGGATTGCGTCGCCGGGCCCGTTCCACGCACGACGCGACGATGTGCTCGGCCATGACCTCCTCGGCCGGACGCTCGGTGCTGAAGGACGGTTGGGCTCCCTCGTACAGCTCCCAGAGGGAGGCATGGACGAGATGGAGGGGCAGACCGTGCCGTGCCGCCTCGTCCACGGCCCAGTCGACCGCGGCCAGACTGGAGTCCGATCCGTCGACGCCCACGACCAGTGGGAGTTCCATAGCCGTCACCGCCTTCTCGCCCGGCTGCCCAGGTCCTCGTGTGAATACCGTCGCACTGCCTGCCCGGCGCCGCGACACGCCGCCGGGTCCGGGGCCAGGGTGGCTCTCCGGCCGGTTGCGACCTGTCAGGGCATGGTGATGCTTGAGGCATCGGCCGGGCCGGGTTCCCCGGCCGCCCCTTGAGGACGGAGACATGCCCGTCACTGTTGCGCACATCGTGAGCGATGTGATGACCACGCCCGCGGTCGCCGTCGGGCGCGACGCGCCGTTCAAGGAGATCGTGCGGGTCATGGACGAGCGGCACGTGAGTGCCCTGCCGGTCGTGAGCGGCACAGGGCGGGTCGTCGGCGTGGTGTCCGAGGCCGACCTGCTGCCCAAGGAGGAGTTCCGGGATCGCCGGCCCACCCGCTCCGAGCGGACGCGACTGCGGTCCGACCTGGCCAAGGCGGCAGGTGCGACCGCTGAGGAGGTGATGAGCGCGCCCGCTGTCACGGTCCGCCCCGACGACACCCTGGCCCGGGCAGCGCGCCTCATGGCCGTGCACCACGTCAAACGGCTCCCCGTCGTCGATGCCGAGGACGGATTGCGCGGCATCGTCAGCCGTGGCGACCTGTTGCGGGTCTTCCTGCGGCCGGACGAGGAGATCGAGGAGGAGGTGCGCCGTACGGTGGTGTCCTATCTGTTCCCCATGCACGCCCACGCCATTCACGTGTCCGTGCGGGATGGCGTCGTCAGGCTCCGCGGGCCCGTCCACGACACCTCGCTCATCTGGGTCGCCGAGCGTCTCGTGAACGGGGTGGAGGGCGTGGTGGGCGTCGAATCCCGACTGAGCGGCGAGGGTTCCGGACCGCACGACCCTGCGTCCGGGCCATGACCGTCTACCGACCGGCAGGCGTGATCCGGCGGCCCGTGAGGTTGGTGGGCTCGATCGACACCCACATCTCGCGTGCGCCGCCCGCCCACGGCGTGGTGTGCGCGCGTTGGGCGAGCTCGCGTACTGCCTCGGGGTCCGTCACCACACGTGCCGGTCCGACGGCGAGCACGCTCCAGCCTTGGCTCAGGGCGTCGTCCACGTGGTCGACCTCGAAGGCGACCTCCGTCTCCGCTGCCGCCGCCGTCACGGAGTCGGGCGCGGTCCGGAAGACGATGGCGTCATCGACGAATTCGTAGTTGACCGGGACGACTGCCGGGCGGCCGTCGGCCGTCGACACCGCGACCCGCCCCACCCCGTGCGTGGAGAGCAGGGTGCGGCACTCCTCCGGGCCGAGATCGCGCAGCTGGGGGTGCAGCAGTGCCTGGCCCTGACCGGGTGGGAGATCGCTACCTCCGCCACGCAGTGCGGCGACCGAGGTGCCCAGCGCGTCGGCCAGCCTGATGAGCGTCGCCAAGGTCGGATCGGCGGGCTGTTCCTCCAGATAGGCCAGATAGTAGGGCGACATGCGCGCGCGGCCGGCTGTCTCCTCTCGGCTGAGCCCACGCCTTCGGCGTTCGACGGCCACCCGCCGGCCGATGTCACCGGGATTGCCCGTCCCGGCCGGCCTGGTCACCGTGGACGCGGCCGCCGCCTCGCCGGTTGTCGGCGGCGTCTCGCCCACCCCCGGGGGCTGCTCGTGCTCGAGATGGCGTATGTGGGCGTCCGGCCCGGGAAACACGAGCGTCACGTCGTCCGTGTCGGACCAGCGCACGTCGTAGGGGGGTGTTCCGTCCTCGTGGTGGAGTCCGACGATCTCGCCGTCGCGCCGGGCGGCGCCGGTCGCCGGACTCTCGATGACGAGTTGGTCGCCGAGGTGAGCTCGCATGATCGTCGCCCTCTCCTCAGAATGGTGCTGTATCCAACCTGCCACGCGGGCCGCACCGCCGCACGGGGCGCCGGCCTCGTATCCGCGAGGTGGGTGTCCCGCACCCGGGAGGCACCATGCATCACCGAACAGTCGAGGAGCTCATGTCCCGGGACGTCGTCCGGGCACGGCCCGACACGCCGTTCAAGGAGCTCGTCAGGCTGCTGGAGGAGAACGACGTCACCGCCGTACCCGTGGTGGACGAGCTCGACCGTCCGATGGGCGTGGTGTCCGAGGCCGACCTGCTGCGCAAGAGCGCCGACCAGGCCGACCCGACCGGCAGGACCCCCATTCCGCATCTGGAGGCCTGGGAACGTGCCAAGGCCGAGGGATCCCGGGCCATTGAACTGATGTCCGCTCCCGTCGTGTGCGCACGGCCCGAATGGACCGTGGTCGAGGCCGCCCGCCTCATGGAAACCCAGAACGTCAAACGCCTGCCCGTGGTGGACGAAGCCGATCGGCTGCTGGGCATCGTCAGTCGTGGTGATCTGCTGCGGGTCTTCCTGCGTCGCGACGACGCCATCCGCGAGGAGATCACCGGAGACGTCCTGCGGCGCACCTTGGGGCTCGATCCGAGGGACGTGACCGCGGAGGTCCGCGAGGGGCGGGTCGCCCTTGCAGGCACCGTGGAGCACAGGAGTCTGATCCCCGTCATCGAGCAGTTGTGCCGGGGCGTCGACGGCGTGGTCTCGGTCACCGCGCAGATCTCTTTCCGGACGGACGACGCCCGGGACACACCTACCGGGACCCTGTGAGGCAGCTGGGCTTCAGAGGGGTTGTCCGGCTGTCTGACGGGTGCTGGGTTGTGGGGTGTTGGCCCGGACGTCGCGTTCGGCGGTCTCCAGCAGCTGATGAGCCAGATCGACCAGCGCCCTGCCTGCCGCCAGCTCGTCGCCGATCTCCGGCACGTTCGTGTCCGCCGGATGGCAGTGCGCCGTTCCGTGGCCGGTGAGCGCCGTGGTGCCGGTGTCCAGCACCAGGTGGGCCTTCGTCGTACCGTCGTCGTCCTCGAAGAGGTCGAGACGTACCTTCCACTGTCCTGTGTGCGACATCGTGCTCTCCTTGCCTCCGCGTCTCCACGATCCGACGACAGCCGTTCTGGGTCACGAGGCCGAAGGGCCTGGGCTACCGGCGACCGGCCCTGGAAGCCGGTCGTGCGGCCCGGTCCTGCGGCGGTCACATCTGGGGTACGACGGCCACGGGGCACGGCGCGTGATGCAGCAGTGCGTGGTTGACCAGGCCGAGTTGCAGCCCCGGATGCCCAAGTCGTCGCCGAGCACCCACGATCAGCAGATCTGCGGTCGACGAGGCCTCCAACAGCGCCTGGCGCGCCGGTTTCTCGATCAAGCGCCGACTCACCGCGGCGTCGCCGTACCTTTCCACAGGCCGGCGCAGAGCGTCGTCGAGCACCTGCGCCGGGGGACGCCGGTGGGCCTCCAACTGCCATGAGGGTGCGTGTGGTGTCGTACACGCACCGGACGGTGCACTCCAGGCGTGCACGGCCTCGAGTCGGCAGCGCCGCACCTGAGCTTCGCGCACCGCGAAGTCCACGGCTGTGCCGCTGCCCTCCCCGTCCTCGACACCCACGACGACGCTTCCGAACCGGGCAGCGCGGTGCTCCGAACCGCCGCGGACCACGACCACCGGGCAGTCGGCGCGTGCGGCCACGGCGAGGCTGACCGAGCCGAGGAGCATGCCGGAAAGATCTCCGAGTCCCCTGTCCCCCAGTACCAGCGCGAACGCATTACGCCCCTTGTCGACCAGGGCGGAAGCCGCGTCCTCGTGCGACACCTCGCTGGACAACCGCACCGCCGGAGCGCCCTCCCTGGCGCGCGCCGAGGCAGCGCTGATCACGGCGGACGCCTCCTGTTCACCGGCCGCCGCGTGCAGCAGGTGGAGCGGGATCCCGTGCCGGGCCGCCTCGTCGGCGGCCCAGTCGACGGCCTCAAGGCTCGTCTCGGATCCGTCGACGCCCACCACCAGGGGAATCGTCACCGCGCCTGTCTCCTCTCCTGCCACACGCCCCGCTTTCACGCCCGCCCCCGGGGTCCACATGCGCCGTGGCGAGGACCGGGAGATCCTCGAAGGGGAGAAACTCGTCGCTCCCCGTATGCAGGCGATGTCCGGACCGTCCACGCGATCGGACTCGTTCGCCCGTCCCCTCCAGCTTCTTACGAGACGGAGACCGCCGCCATGCAACCAGTCGTCACCGTGGGCCTCGACGGCTCGCCCGAGCGTCTGGCCGCCGCCCGCTGGGCCGCCGAAGAGGCCGGGAGGCGAAAGCTCACTCTCCGGCTGTTGCACGCGTGGCCGATGCTCGCGCCGGAACCGGCTCGTCTCCCCGCGGAAGTCGATCAGAACTACTGGGCGAAGCGTCTCGTCGACACGGCGCAGGCGGAACTCCGGGCCCGCCACCCGGGCCTGGCCACCGACAAGAGTCTGGTCGCCGACGAGCGGCCCGTGGTGCTGGTGCGCGCCGAGCCCCGGCACGAGAGGGGACCAGCCACGGTCGCGAGCCCCGTCGTTGTGGCCCTCAAACTGCGCGGATCGCCGGACGGCCTACTCGATTTCGCCTTTCATACCGCTGCGGCCAGGGACGCGCACGAGCAGGTGAGCCAAGCGCTGCAGCCGTGGCGGGAGAAGTACCCGGGGGTGGACGTGGCCGGCAGCATCCGTCTCGAAAGCCCCGCCAAGGCCGTCGTACGAGCCGCGGAGGGCGCCTCACAGCTGGTCGTCGGCCGACGCCGGCACCGTACCGGTCTGGCGCCCCACCTCGGTCCGGTGGCGCAGGCCACCGTCCATCATGGACGCTGCCCGGTCGCCGTGGTTCCTCATGACTGAGCCCGGTGTCCGCGAGCCGCGTGCCGACGTGTCCGCTCTGGGGTCGAGTGCTCCGCACGCCGGGGAGCCGCTGTCGCGCGCTGCGGTGTGCGAGACCCACACCGCGACGCTGTTCTTCGTCGGCGACCGAGCCTACAAGCTCAAGAAGCCGGTCGATCTGGGGTTCCTGGACTACACCACGGTCGCGGCCCGCCGAGCCGCTTGCGAGCGTGAAATAGCCCTCAACCGCCGGTTCGCCCCCGACGTCTACGTGGGACTCGGTGAGTTCCGCGGTCCCGAGGGGGAGTCACCGGAACCACTCGTGGTGATGCGTCGCATGCCGGAGGAGCGCCGCCTCTCCCACCTCGTACGGGCGGGGGCTGTCGTGGACGACGTCCTTCGCACCGTCGCCCGGCAACTGGCCGCATGGCACGCGCACGCGCCCCGTGGCCGCGACGTGGACGAGCAGGGCACGCGGGACGCGCTGTCGGCACGATGGGAGACGAGCTTCACGCAGGTCCAGGCACTGGCCGCGGACGGCGCCGTACCCGACTGTGTGACGGAGACCGAGGGGCTGGTGCGCCGCTATCTCGCCGGTCGCAAGCGGCTGTTCGACACCCGCATCGAGCAGCGGCGGGTGGTCGACGGCCACGGCGACCTGCTCGCCGAGGACGTCTTCTGCCTCGACGACGGTCCACGGGTCCTGGACTGCCTGGAGTTCGACGACCGCCTCCGCTATGTCGACGGCCTGGACGACGCCGCCTTCCTCGCCATGGACCTGGAACAGCTCGGCGCCCCGGAGGCCGCGGCGTACTTCCTCGCCCGGTACGGCGAATACTCCGGGGACCCCGCGCCCCCGTCCCTGTGGCACCACTACGTCGCCTACCGCGCCTTCGTCCGCGCCAAGGTCTCGGTGATCCAGGCCCGGCAGGGCGCGCCGGGTGCCGAAGCCGCGGCACGGCGGCTCGCGTCCATGGCACTGCGCCACCTGCGCACCTCCGCCGTCGGCCTCACCCTCGTCGGCGGACTGCCGGGCAGCGGGAAGTCCACCCTCTCCGGAGCCCTGGCCGACCGGCTGGGGGTCACCCTGCTCAGCAGTGACCGCATGCGCAAGGAGCTGGCGGGCATCCCGGCGGAGCAGTCCGCCGCGGCGGGCTACGGCGAAGGGCTGTACACGCCCGAGTGGACGGCCAGGACCTACGCCGCCCTGCTCGAGCGCGCAGCCGTACTGCTGTCCTCCGGTGAATCGGTGGTCCTCGACGCCACCTGGTCCGACGCCGCACAGCGCGATGCCGCCCTGCGCCTGGCCGACCGGACCAGCGCCGAACTGGTGGCCCTCCACTGCCAGGTGCCGGGCGAACTGTCGGCGGCCCGCCTGAGCACGCGCGCCCCGGGCATCTCCGACGCCGGTCTCGACATCGCCACCGCCATGGCTGCCAGTGAGCCTCCGTGGCCCGAGGCCGTCCCGGTCGACACCAGTGGCGCGCTGGAGTCCGCGGTCACCCAGGCGCTGGCGGCCGTACGCCCGTGGGGCAGCGGTCAGGCACCAGTCTTCCGCCGCCCGTACATGGAGCCGGACTGAGGTGTTGCGGGTGGCCGTGTTGCCCGGGCGCGGTGCGGGGGCGACCGTGGAGGTGGGGGAGCGAGGGAGTGAAAGCGGTGCGAGCGCTCGTCTACCACGGCCCGGCACACACCTCCTGGGACACCGTCCCCGATCCGGTGATCGAGGAGGCGACCGACGCGATCGTCCAGGTCGACGCAACGACCGTCTGCGGCACCGATCTGCACATCCGGCGAGGTGACTTCCCCGAGGTGAAGCCGGGGACGGTCCTCGGCCACGAGGCCGTCGGCGAAGTCGTCTACGTCGGTGAGCAGGTCCACCACCTGCGCCCCGGCGATCAGGTGATCGTGTCGTCCGTCTCGGCCTGCGGTGATTGCGCGGAGTGCCGCGACGGCAGGTACGGACAGTGCCGTGGGGGTGGCGGATGGGTCCTGGGGAGTCTGATCAACGGCACTCAGGCCGAACTGGTGCGTGTGCCGTTCGCCGATCACTCCACCACCCGACGGCCCCCCGACCTCCCGCTCGCTGACGCGGTCCTGCTCGCCGAACTCCTTCCCACCGCCTACGAGGTCGGGGTCCGCAACGGACACGTCGGTCCCGGAGACACCGTCGTCGTGGTGGGCGCCGGCCCCGTCGGTCTCGCCACGGTGGTCCTTGCGCGGCTCTACTCGCCCCGCAGGATCATCGTCGTCGACCTGGCCAGTGCTCGGCTGGAGAACGCCAAGCGTGTGGGGGCGGATGCCGCCGAATCGCCAGGGACCATGATCGCCGATCTGTCCGAGGGGCCGGGGGCCGACGTGGTCATCGAGGCGTCCGGCGACCCGGACGGTTTCGTGCTCTGCACGCGCGCCGTCCGCACGGGAGGGCACATCGCCAACATCGGCACGCACGGCAAACCGGTGTCACTGCATCTGGAGTCCCTCTGGCGCAAGAACGTGACGATCAGCACGGGCCAGGTCGACACATCCTCCACACCGTGGCTGCTGGAGCTGCTGAGGTTCGGCCATCTGCCCGTCTCCCCCTTGGTCACCCACACCTTGGGTCTCGACCGGATGGAAGACGCCTATGAGGAGTTCGCCCGTGGCACCAGCACCGGCGCCCTGAAAGTCGTGCTGCACCGGGACTGGTCCGGGTAGTCCTCTTCGTCGATACGGACGCCCGCACGCTCGGACAGCAGCTCGACCAGGCTGAGGAAGTCGAGCGGATCCAGTTCGAGCACATCGCGGAACTTGTCGTCCGGTTCGACGAGAGTGAAGTCGGCGTCGGGGATGATCTGCGTGATCGACTCCTTGATCAGCGACAGGGCCTCCGCGCTGTTCAGTGGCTTCATCTGGCTCACAGCTCCTCCGGTCTCTGCAGAAGTCGGTCGACCGCCGTGAGATAGCGCGCCCCCACGGCGCCGTCCGTGGCCCGGTGGTCGGCGGCCAGCGTCGCGGTCACCACCGCACGCACTCCGCGCATGCCGCCCGTGGCCCAGGGCCGCTCGACGACCGCGCCGAAGCCCACCAGGGCGACCTGAGGTGGGTGGATCACCCCGAGCCCGCTGCACACCCGCTCGACGGGGGCGTCGAAGCCGTAGAAGTGCTCTTCCGTGAGGCGTGCCGAGATCTCCGCGGCGAGGCTGCCGGTGCGCCAGCCCTCGTCGACGACGACGGCACGGTGGGTGCGAGCGACCGAGTCGCCGACGGTGGCGTCGTCCAAGGGGCGCAGCGTGCGCAGATCGATGACCTCGGCGCTGATGCCGCCGCTCGCGAGGTCGTCGGCGGCGGCTGCTCCGTCCTCGCCGTGGAGGACGCCTCCGAGGTGGAGTCCTCCAGGGTGGAGATGTCGCCCTCGGGCAGGCCGAGTTCACGGGCCCGCAGCAGGCGGCGCATGACCTTGCCGCTGCGGGTGTGCGGCAGGTGCTGGTCGAAGGCGATCTCGCGGGGCGCCACGGCAGGCCCCAGCCGGCGCCTGGCGAAGGCCAGCAGATCCCGCCGGGTGTCGTCACTCGCGTCGAAGCCCGGCCGCAGCGTGACGAACGCCTTGACGATGTTCCCGGCCACGGGATCCGGGCGGCCGATGACCCCGGACTCGGCGACCGCCGGGTGCTCCATCAGAGCGCTCTCGACCTCGAACGGCCCGATGAGGTGTCCGGCCGACTTGATGACGTCGTCGGCGCGCCCGACGAACCAGTACCATCCGGCGGCGTCGCGCCGCACCAGGTCGCCGGTGAGGTACCAGCCGTCCGCGAAGGCCGCCGCACTGCGTGGCTCGTCGTGCAGATAGCCGCGGAACATGGACGGCCAGCCGGGCCGGAGCGCCAACTCGCCCTCCACGCCCGGCTCTTCCAGGACAGTGACGTGCCCGCCGGCGACCTGGGCCCGGCCGTCCTCACCGCGCCGCAGTACCGCCGCCTTCACACCGGGCAGTGGGCGCCCCATCGAGCCGGGGCGGATGTCGCAGGCGGCGAAGTTGGCGATCATGATCGCGCCGGTCTCCGTCTGCCACCAGTTGTCGTGCACCGGCAGGCCGAGCACGTCCCGACCCCACACGACCGCCTCCGGGTTGAGCGGCTCGCCGACCGAGGCGATGAACCGCAGCGCGCTCAGGTCGAAGGAGCGGGGCAGGTCGTAAGGGCCCGTCCTCGGCGTCGTGCGCATCAGCATGCGCAGAGCCGTCGGTGCCGTGTACCAGACGCTCACGCGCTGCTCGGCGAGGATCCGGTACCAGCGGCGGGCGTCGTAGTCGCCCTCGTCCACCACGACGGTCACTCCGTGCATGAGCGGTGCGACGATCCCGTAGGACGTCCCGGTCGCCCAGCCCGGGTCGGCGGTGCACCAGAAGACGTCGTCCTCGTGGAGGTCGAGGGCGTACAACGCGGTCATGTAGTGGGCGACGGCCGCCTCGTGCACGTGCACCGCGCCCTTGGGGATGCCGGTCGTGCCGCTCGTGAAGTGCAGCAGGGCCATGTCGTGGGGGGAGGTCGGCGGGATCGTGAAGGTGTCGGCCGCGTCGGCCATCAGCGCGGTGAGGGACAGGGTGCCGGGCAGGTCGTCCGCCCCGTCGCCGACGATCAGTACGTGGCGCAGGGCGGCGAGTGCGTCGCGTCTCCCGGCGACCTTCTTCCGGTACAGGTCCGCCGTGGTGACCAGCACCTGCGCGTCACCCAGCGTCATCCGCTGGAACACCGGATCGGGTCCGAAGGCGGAGAACAGCGGGCACAGGACACTGGTGTTCTTCAACGTGCCGAGGACCACGGTGTACAGCTCCGGGCAGCGCCCCAGCAGTGTCACCACCCGGTCGCCGTGCCCGATCCCGAGGCCGCGGAGCACGTTGGCGAACCGTGCCGTCGAGCGGGCCAGATCCGCATAGGTCACCGAGGTGACGGAGTCGTCCCGTCCGACACAGCGCAGTGCGGTCGCTGTGGCACGGTCCGATGCCGCGTGCCGGTCCACGGCCTCGTGCGCGATGTTCAGTCCCCGCCCACCGGGCAGTCCCTGAAGCGTGCCGCGTGCCGCCTGCCACGAAAAGCTCGCGCACTCCTTGTCGTAGTCGCGCAGATTGGGGGCGGTGCGCAGCGGAGTGTCCTTCCGGATGGTCTCCCATGGCATGACGGCCCTCCTTCCACCGGGCCCCTTTCGACCATCCACCCGGCTCGCCCCGTCCGCACTGGGTCGAAGGGCCCCGTTCGCGGCCGGACGGCTCAGATCCGCGTCGTCCTTCTCGACGCTGTCCACCCGGTGGTTCAGAAGGCCACTCGCCGCCTCGACGCCGCTCTCGCGCGCGGAACGAGGAGGCTGATGATGCCGTCGTTCAGGGAGCGAGGGAGAAGTAGTTCTCCTCCTCCTGGGTGAAGTGCAGGCGCAGGACCGTGTTCAGGCCGTAGAGACAGGAGCGCAGGTCATCGACTTGCTCGGGGGAGAGGCCCCCGCTTGCACGGGCAAGTTGCAGGTGGGTGGCGATGCGGCGGGAGAGACGCTCTATTTCGGTGTGGGCACGGCTCATGGTGGCGGTTGCCTCGGGCCCGCCGAGCGTCGGCGCGAGGGCCGGGTACAGCTCGTGCTCCTCGGCGTACTCGTGCGGGAGGAGCCGTTCGATGAGCAGCCGGTGGGTCTCCTCGACGGCTTCCAGGGCCTGGGGGCCAGGGGAGTCGGAGAGTCGGTCGGCGGTGTCGCGGACGGATTCGAGGACGTCCTGGAGCCCTTCGTGTTCGGCGGCGAAACGGTGGATGAGGGCCTCGGCGGCGGGGGCGAGGGGCGGCCGTGCGGCCTGGCCGACTCGCAGGGCGCGCAGGGCGTTGAGGATGACGGCCACATCGATGCCCTCCTGGAGCAGCGCGCCGGCGGCGGGCGGGAGCAGGCCGGCCGCGGCCGCGGCCATCGCCGCCAGGGACATCAGCATGCCGCCGAGGGCGCTCTGGACGGCGATGCGCCGCGCGCGTTGGGCGATGGCGACGGCGTCGGCGAGGCGGTCGACGCGATCGGTGGTCAGGATGATGTCGGCCGCTTCGGAGGAGGCGGTGGAGCCGCGTGCGCCCATGGCGACGCCGATGTCGGCGGCGGCCAGGGCGGGCGCGTCGTTGACGCCGTCGCCCACCATCACCGTGACCGCGTGCTCGCCTTCGGCCCGTACGGCGGCGACCTTGTCGGCGGGGGAGAGTTCGGCACGTACGTCGTCCAGACCGAGGACGGTGGCGACTTCGCGGGCGGGTGCGGCTCGGTCCCCGGTGAGCATCAGCAGCCGCGCGAAGCCCGCCGCACGCAGTTGGCGCAGGGTGCGCGGTGCGTCGGGGCGCAGCGGGTCGCGTAGCAGGATGGCGCCGGCCAGGTGTCCGTCGAGGGTCAGCCAGGCGACGGCCGCGCCGTCGAGGAGGGCGCGCTTGTCGACCGCCCGGGCCCAGGTCGGCTGGTCCTCGCCGGCGGCGACACGGCCGATGGCAAGCCGGTGCGCATCGGCGGTGCCGGTGGCGCCCCGGCCCGGTTCCTCGGTGACGTCGGCGGGGATCGACAGCTCCAGCTTGCGATCCCTGGCGGCGTCGACGATGGCCTGGGCCAGTACGTGGGGCGAGTACTGGTCGAGGGAGGCCGCCAGGCGCAGGACTTCCGTGGGTTTGCCGCCGGGGGCGGCGGTGACCTCGACAACGCGCGGCCGGCCCCGGGTGACAGTGCCGGTCTTGTCGAGCAGGAGGGTGCGGGCGCGGCCCAGGTTCTCCAAGGCGCCGCCGTCGCGGATGACGACACCGAGGCGGGAAGCGCGGGAGAGACCGGAGACGATGGCGACCGGTGCCGCCAGCAGCAGCGGGCACGGGGTGGCGACCACCAGTACAGCGACCCCTCGTACGGCCGAACCACTGATCAGCCACGCCAGTCCCGCCACCGCCAGGGACAGCGGCAGGAACCAGGCCGCGTACCGGTCCGCCAGCCGCACGACCGGCGCGGACCCGGCGCCGGCCTGCTGGGCCAGTCGCACGATCCCGGCGTACGTGCTGCCCTGCTCGGTGGCCGTGGCCCGCATCTCGAAGGCGCCCCCGCCGTTGACCACGCCGCTGCGCACGGTTTCCCCGCCTGCCCGCTCGACCTGCAGGGGCTCACCGGTGAGCACCGACTCGTCGAGGACCGCGGCGGCGCTCTCCAGGCGGCCGTCGACGGGAACCACCTCACCCGGGCCGACGACGAGCAGGTCACCGGCGGCGACCTCCGCCAGCGGCACCGTGGTCACCCCGCCGCGGGTGCGGCGGCGTGCGGAGCGTGGTGCGTGCTCCAGCAAGGAACGCAGGTCGTGCGAGGCGCGTCGCTGGGCTGCGGCCTCCAGTGTGCGGCCAGTGGCCAGCATCAGTGCGATCAGGGCACCGGCCAGGTACTCGTGCACGGCCAGAGTGCCGCCGAGCGCGAGGACGGCGATGAGGTCCACACCTGTGCGGCCCTGCCGCAGCGCGGCCAGCACCCATCCCACCGCGGGAACGAGGGCAAAGAGTGTGCCCAGTTCCCAGCAGAGGCCGGCCAAGTCACCGGCGTCCATGAGCCAGGCGATGCCACCAGCGATCAGGGCCGCTGCGGTCACGGCCAGCAGGACGGGTTCGAGCCGCGGCGGCACACCCGCCGCGATCGAGTGACGCAGTCGTGCCGTGAGGGAGGGTCGGTCATTCATGGCATACCTGAGTGCCGGGTGCGATGACTCTCGGGTCGAGTCCTTCTTCATGACATCGCCGCACTACGAGTGCACGCCAGGGGACGTTCGTCCCTGTTCCAGGGCCGACCGCCAACCGCATTCGTAGAGCCTGAGCCCGTTCATCGCCGCGAGAGATCGTCGCAGCTCCGGATCGCCTGCCGGTAGTTGCTCTCGGCCACCACACCTGTCGGCCCCGGTCAACGGGACCAATGGACCCCGCGTACGTGTCCATGTGGCTCTGTCGGCGCGGCGCCACAACGGAAATGCTGCGATCGTAGGTGTGAGGGGGCGGCGGGGCTCCACGTGCCGTCCGCTTCGCCGAAGGAGGCCGGTCATGAGCACCGACGCCGACGTGCATGCCTCCCAGCCGCCCGCGTCCGACGGGCTCGTCATGGGCAAGGACGGTATGGCCGCGCTCGTGGACGTCCTGATCCGGCGCGGATACACCGTGGTCGGACCCACCGCCCGGGACGGCGCCCTCGTGCTGGCGGAGCTGCGGTCGGCCGACGAGTTGCCGTACGGGTGGGGAGTGGAGCTGGAGGCCGGGCGGTACCGGCTGCGGGAGCGGCCGGACGGCGCGGCCTTCGCGAACGCGGCGGGTCCCCAGTCGTGGAAGTCCTTCCTGCACCCGGCACGGGTGCGGGAATGGAGCGCCGACCAGGTGGATGGTGATCTGGTCATCACGGCCGACAAGGCCACGCCGCCTCGGTACGCCTTCCTGGGTGTGCGCCCCTGCGATCTGAGGGCCATCGCCATCCAGGACCGGGTACTGACCGGTGGGGCGTATCGGGACTCCGGCTACGAGGGGCGGCGTTCCGGGGCACTGCTGATCGTGGTCGAGTGCACGGAGCCCGGCGCCACGTGCTTCTGCGTCTCGATGGGCACCGGACCCGCTGCCGGTCCCGGGTACGACCTGGTGATGACCGAAGTGGTCGACGAGGACGGGCACCGCTTCTGGATGCGCAGCGGCAGCGAGGAAGGCGCGGAGATCCTGGCCGAACTGCCCGCTCGTCCCGCCGACCCCGAAACACAAGAGACGGCTCGCGCGGGCGTCACGGCCGCCGCGGACCGCATGGGCCGGACCATGCCCGAGGCAGACCTGCGGGAGCTGATGGCCGGAACCCTCGACGCCCCCCGCTGGGACGACGTCGCAGGGCGGTGCCTGACGTGCGGTAACTGCACCATGGTGTGCCCCACCTGCTTCTGCACCACCACCGAGGACGTCACCGACCTCACCGGCGACCACGCGGAGCGGTGGCGGCTGTGGGACTCCTGCTTCGACCTGGACTTCTCCCAGCTGCACGGCGGTCCGGTCCGCGCCTCCTCGCGCAGCCGCTACCGGCAGTGGATGACCCACAAGCTCGGCACCTGGTACGACCAGTTCGGCTCGTCCGGCTGTGTGGGCTGCGGGCGTTGCATCGTGTGGTGCCCCGTCGGCATCGACATCACCGAGGAAGCGGCCGCACTCCACGACTGGACACAGTCCGGGGAGCCGGCATCGGCGCCGGAGCCACCATGAGCACCGTGAGGCCCCCGCTGCCGTACCGGGTCGTCGGCACCTGGGACGAGACCGGCGACACCCGGTCGATCGAGCTGGTGCCGGCCGGACAGAAACTCCCTCCCTTCGCACCGGGGCAGTTCGCGATGATCTACGCGTTCGGGGTCGGCGAGGTGCCCGTCTCTGCCAGCGCCCTGCAGGGCCGCCACGGAGGGCTCGTACACACCGTGCGTGCGGTGGGCGCGGTCTCCGCCGCCCTCTGCCGACTGCGTCCGGGTGACAGCGTCGGGCTCAGCGGGCCGTACGGCACCGGCTGGGACCTCGAAGCGGCGGTCGGCCACGATGTTCTGATCGTCGCCGGAGGCATCGGTCTGGCACCGTTGCGGCCGGTCGTCCACGCCGTCCTGGAGCGGCAGGCGGCGTACGGCCCGCTCGCGGTCCTGCTGGGCGCGCGCACTCCTGCCGACCTGATCTACGGCGAAGAGGCGGAGAGCTGGCGCGGTCGGGCCCGGGTGGAGGTGACCGTCGACCGGCCCCACCCGGGCTGGCAGGGCGCGGTGGGTGTGGTCACCACGCTCCTGGACCGCCTCGAACTGCGCCCGGAACGGACCTGCGCGTTGGTGTGCGGGCCTGAGGTGATGATGCGTCACACCGCTCGCGACCTCGTGGCCCGGGGCCTGGCCCCGCACCGCATTCAGGTGTCCCTGGAACGCACCATGCACTGCGCCACCGGCCACTGCGGCCACTGCCAACTCGGTCCGCTCCTGCTGTGCCGCGACGGGCCGGTCGTCGGCTACGACCGCGTGGCGCCCCTGCTCCTTGTGAGGGAGTTGTGACATGGCCACCGAACCTGGGCGCGCCCGCGATCCACGGCCGACGCTCGCCGTGTGGAAGTTCGCCTCCTGCGACGGTTGCCAGCTGACCCTGCTGGACTGCGAGGACGAACTCCTCGGCCTCACCGAGCGCGTACGGATCGACCACTTCCTGGAGATGACCCCGGCCGAGGGCGCCGACCGGGAGCGTGCGCGGCTGGAGGGCCGGGGGCCGTACGACCTCTCCCTGGTCGAAGGGTCGATCACCACCGCCGAGGACGCCGAGCGGATCCAGCACGTCCGCCGCATCTCCCGGTACCTGGTGACCATCGGGGCCTGCGCCACCGCGGGCGGCATCCAGGCCCTGCGCAACTTCGCCGACGTCGACGACTTCCTCGCCGCCGTCTACGCCCGGCCGGAGTACATCGCCACACTGGAAACCTCGACACCGATCTCGGCCCATGTGCCGGTCGACTTCGAGCTGCGCGGGTGCCCCATCGACCGTCGCCAGCTCCTCGAGGTCATCACCGCCTACCTGGCCGGCCGCAGGCCCCAGATCTCCAACCACAGCGTCTGCTTCGAGTGCAAGAGGCGCGGCACCACCTGCATCACCGTGGCCCACGGCACCCCCTGTCTGGGCCCGGTCACGCACGCGGGGTGCGGTGCCATCTGCCCCGCCTACGGCCGCGGGTGCTACGGCTGTTTCGGACCGTCGAGCAAACCCAACCTGCGCTCCATGATCGCCCAGTTGCGCCACGACGGGATGAGCGAGCGGGACGTCCAGCGTGTCTTCCGCACCTTCAACGCCGCGTCGCCGGAATATGCCCCCGTACCCGACTTCGCGGCCGAGGAGCGACAGGGCCCTCCGGCCTGACGGACCCCCGGCCGGAAAGGCTCGCATGAACCATCGCGGAACCCGCGTCCTGCGGCTGGACGCGTTGGCCAGGGTGGAAGGCGAGGCTGCCCTCCACCTGCGCGTCGAGGGTGACACCGTCGCCGAGACGCGGTTGCGCATCTACGAACCCCCACGCTTCTTCGAGGCCTTCCTGACCGGCCGGAGCCACACCGAACCCCCTGACATCACCGCCCGCATCTGCGGCATCTGCCCGGTCGCCTACCAGATGAGCGCCTGCCAGGCGATCGAGAACGCCAGCGGCGTCACGGTCGACGGCCCCCTCGCGGAACTGCGCCGCCTGCTGTACTGCGGCGAGTGGATCGAGAGCCACACCCTGCACATCTACCTGTTGCACGCCCCGGACTTCCTGGGGCGTGCCGACGTCGTGGAACTCGCCCGCGACCAACGAGCCGCCGTCGAGCGCGGCCTGAGGCTCAAGCAGGCCGGCAACGCGATCGTCGAACAACTCGGCGGCCGCCCCATCCACCCGGTCAACGTCCGGATCGGCGGCTTCTACCGGACGCCGACACCGGATGAGCTACGCCCTCTGGCGGAACGGCTGCGGCGAGCCCGGGACGACGCGCTGGAGACCGTCCGCTGGGTGGCGGCGTTCGACTTCCCCGACGCGGTGTGCGACCACGACCTGTTCGCGCTGCGTGACCCTGGCCGGTACGCCGTCGACACCGGAACACCGGCCGTCATGGCCGCTGCCGGCGACGGCCGGGCGCCGCGCCCGATCCCCCTGTCCGACTTCGAACAGCACGTCCGGGAAGGGCAGGTACCCCACTCCACCGCCCTGACGGCCACGCTCGACGGCCGCCGCTACCTCACCGGCCCGCTGGCCCGCTACGCGATCAACGGTCAGTGGCTGCATCCCGTGGCCGCCGAGGCGGCGGGGGAAGCCGGTCTCGGTGATCCCGCGGCCGGCGCCATCTGCGACAACCCCTTTCGCAGCATCGTCGTACGGGCCGTCGAAGTGGTGCAGGCCGTAGAGGAGGCTTTGCGGATCATCGACGGATACGAACGACCTCCCCGGCCGGCCGTCGAGGTCCCGCCCCGCCGGGGCATGGGCGTCGGGGCCACCGAGGCGCCCCGAGGCCTGCTGTACCACCGCTACGCGCTCACGGAGGACGGCACGCTCACCGAGGCCCGCATCGTCCCGCCCACGGCCCAGAACCAGACGGCCATCGAGGAGGACGTGCGCAGAGCTGTCCAGGCTCGCCTCGACGGGACCGGGCCCGCCGCCGACGACGCGGAACTGACTCGTCTGTGCGAACGGGCCATCCGCAACCATGATCCCTGCATCTCCTGTGCCGCCCACTTCCTCGACGTGACCGTGGAACGCGCGTGAGCGGGCGGGTCGTGGTGATCGGCGTCGGCAATCCCCTGCGCGGTGACGACGGTGTCGGCCCGGCGGCCGTGGAGGCCTTGCGGGGCCGGGTTCCCGACGGAACCGTCCTGGCGGTCAGCGACGGTGAACCTGCCCGGATGCTCGACCTGTGGCGCGGCGCTGACACGGTGGTCGTGGTGGAAGCGCTCCGCGCACGGCCGAGCCGGCCGGGGGAGCTGCACACCCTCACGGCGGCGGACGCGGCCACCCGAACAGCGGGTACGGCGAGTACGCATGCGCTCGGCCTCGGGGAGTGCCTCGCCCTTGCGGAGGCCCTCGACCAGCTGCCGCCGAGTCTCGTGGTGCACGCCATGGAGGTGGCCGACGTAGAACTCGGCGCGCGCCTGAGCGAAGCGGTGCGGTCGGCGCTCCCGGAACTGGCCGACCGGGTCGCCGCCTCCGTGCGGCAGGCGTACGAGCGAAACCACGAGCGGTAGCGGGGGCCGAAGGTCCCCCGCCACGGGTCGAACCGCCCTCGCGACCTGTGCCACGGGGATGCGACGGTGAAGGTCACCCCCCATGTGCCGACGCAGGCACCCAGGAAAGGCGGTGGGGACGATGACACTCCCTCTGGTGGTGGGCGTCGACGGGTCGGACTCGTGTCTGACGGCGGTCGACTGGGCCGTGGACGAGGCCGTGCGCCACGGTGCTCCGATGAGGCTCGTGTACGCCTCCCTGTGGGAGCGCTATGAGGCCGGCCTCCCCTCGGTGGGCCCGGGGCGCCCTTCCGAGCAGGTGCTGGCCGAGCACATCGTGGCTTCGGCGGCCGATCGTGCCGAACGGCGCAACCCGGATGTCAAGGTCACCACCGACATCATCCCGGAGGACCCGGTGGCCGCTCTTGTTCACGAGAGTGGCCAGGCCATCACGCTGGTGACGGGTTCGCGTGGCCGGGGCGAGGTCAGGGGACTGCTTCTCGGGTCGGTCGGTCTGGGCGTGTCGGCTCGGGCGCACTGCCCGGTGATCGTCGTCCGGGGCGATCCGGCGGGGCTCGCGGGCACGCATAAGCGGATCCTGCTGGGCATCGGTGACGCCGACGACACCAGCACCGAGGCCGTGCGGTACGCCTTCCGGGAGGCCGAAGTGCGCGGCTGTGTCCTGGATGTGGTGCATACCTGGCGCAGGCCCGCCTTCGACAGGCACGGCAACCGGATACGTACAGGAGGGCCGGCGGACACGTACGGGGAGCGTGCCTCCGCTGTCGTCGACGCTCGACTCAAGGCCGCGATCGCCGCGTACCCGCATGTCCGGACGCGCCCGGCGACGCCGGAGGGACCGGCCGCCAAGATCCTCGTGCACCGGTCGGCCGCTGCCGACCTGGTGATCGTCGGGGCCCGGCGCCGAACGAGCACCTTCGGATTCCAGCTCGGCCGCGTGAGCCATGCACTCCTGCACCATGCCCAGTGCCCGGTCGCGGTCGTGCCCGAACGGCAGTGAAGGGTCGAGACATCGGCACACGATGGAGAGCGAGGCACGGACGACCCGGTGCTCTCAGCCGAAGAGACTCCGAACCCTGATGGTCTCGACCCGCCTCCAGGTGCCGTCGGGCAGCAGCATCCGATCGCCTTCCGCGTTGCGAGCAACCGAGCGGACGGTGCCGATGGCCGGGCGAGTGGCTCGCCGCCGAGCGCTCCTGGCAGCACCCGCCGGAGCACCGCAGGAGGTGCGCTCGGCCTGCGGAATGGCTTGGGTGCGCTGACTCATCGGCCCTCCCGAGACGGTCGACACTCAGCACCGGTCCCCTGGGCACCGTGACGGACGGGGCCGAACGGCACTGACAAGGTCCGTGAGGCCCATGTCCGGCCGGTTGGCGACGCGGGACGGTCGAAGGGCACACAGAACCGACGACTCCAGGGCGGAGGCCGTGCCATGCGGACACCCCGGGCTCCCGGTCACGGGCCTGCCTCCGGCTCGCCCGGTGAGTCCTCGGGCGGGGCCGGGGTTCGAGGCCCTTTGGAACGGGCGGTGGACCGGTGGGAGCGTCGGCTGCGTGTCATCCTGACGGTCGTCGCCCTCGTGGTGCCGCCGTTGGTGGCGTGGGGTGCCGGACAGGCGGTGTACGGCCACTACACGCAGGTACGGCAGGTTCAGTTGGCCCAACTGCATCCCGTCGCGGCGCGGCTGCTGACGGACGCGAGGTCGGCCGGTGACCGACGCCGGGCGCAGCCGGGTTTCCACGCGCTGGTGCGCTGGAGCGACCGGAACGGCAGCCGAACGGGCATCGCGCCGGTCAGGGCATGGCTTCACCGGGGAGCCACGGCGACGGTATGGCTCGACGCCCGCGGGGTCATCGCCGTTCCGCCCGAGAACCGGGACTTCGCGGTGACCGCCGGTGTGGCGGTGGGCTGCGCGACGGCTTTCGGCGGTGTGGCCGCCGCCTACGGCGTCTGGCGGGCCGTCGACCGCAGCATCGACCGCCGCCGCCTCGCACAGTGGAACCGTGAGTGGGAGCGGGTGGAGCCCGGGTGGGTGACGCGCTACGGGCGCTGACGGCACCGTCGCTCCCGTCGCCCGTCATGCCGCCGGATGCTCATCTCTGGCGGTGCGGCGAGGGGGCCCGCAGCGTGGAGAACAGAGGTGCACCGGCCCGGCGGGCACAGACACCGAAGGAGTGGTGGGACACATGGACAAGGATGCCTCCGAGCGCCGGGTGGTGGTCGGTGTCGACGGGTCGCAGTCCTCGTACGAGGCCCTGCGCTGGGCCGTGCGCTACGCCGGTCTGGTCGGCGGCACCGTGGACGCGGTCGCGGTGTGGGAGCTGCCGGGCCTGTACGGCTGGTCGGCGCCCGCCGTGGACGTGGACGTCGACGAGGACGAGACGCGCCAGAAGATGAACCAGGAACTGACCGATGTGCTCGGCGCGGGAGCTGCCGACTCGGTCCGGACCCACGTGGTGCACGGGAACCCGGCCGACGTCCTGCTGAGAGCAGCTGAGGGAGCCGAGGTCCTGGTCGTCGGCAGCCGGGGCAGGGGCGGGTTCGCCCGCGCGCTGCTCGGCTCCGTCAGCCAGCACGTGTCGCAGCACGCGAGCTGCCCGGTCGTGATCGTGCGCTGCCGGAAGCAGTGACCGGAAGCCGGTCCCGTGCCGGGGCAGCTCACTGGAAGGCCGCGTGGATCTCCTGTTCGGTCGCCTCGTGCGACACGAGCAGCAACTCGTCGCCGGGGAGCAGCCGCACCTCGGGACTCGGGACAGTGGGCTGCCCGCCGCGTACGACGGTGGCGACCACGGTGCCGGCGGGCAGGGTGACCTCGCCCAGCGTGTGACCGGCGGCCCGGGACCGTTCGGTGATCGCGGTCTCGATGACCTCGACACCGGCCTTGCTCAGCCGCAGCAGTGCCACCGTGTCCGTGGCTCCGGTGGCTTCCTCGATGAGGGAGATCAGCGGGGTGGCGGCGGGCACGGCCGCGTCCACGCCCCACCGCTGGTCGAAGAGCCAGGCGTTCTCCGCCTCGTTGACGCGCGCGGCCACCCGCCCCACCCCGAACTGCCGCTTCGCCAGCAGGCTGATGACCAGGTTGTCCTCGTCGCGGCCGGTGACCGCGATGACGAGGTCGCAGGCCAGCGCGTCCGCGCTCTCCAACAGGCCCGGCTCGCAGGCGTCCCCCGCCACGAGGCGCACGTGCGGCAGGCCTCCGAGTTCCGCCACGCGCTCGTCGTCGTACTCGACGAGGGTGACGTCGTTGCGGGCGGCGGACAGCACCTGGGCGATCTGGGTGCCGAGTCGGCCCGCGCCCGCGATCAGGACCTTCACGTTCCCAGCTCCTTGTCGAGAAAGCCGCTCAGCCGGCCCAGCGCCGTTGCGGCGACACCGAAGGTGACGAGGTCGCCGGGCTCGGCCAGGACGCCGCGTGCGGGGAGCAGCGACCGGCCGCCACGGGTGATCTCCACGACCCGGATCTCGCCGTCGACGTCGAACTCCGTGACCTGCCGTCCGGTGAGATAGGACGGCAGTTGGGAGCGGACGAGGAGCGTCTCGCCGTTGCCGAAGGAGACTTCGGGCGTGAGGTGCCGGTGCAGCAGCATCTGGTGGATGCGGCCCACGGCCCAGCGGACGCTGGAGATGGTCGGGATTCCCAGGTCCCGGTATAGGTCGGCGCGGCGTGGATCGTGGATGCGGGCGAGGACGATCGGGACCCGGTACGTCTCCTTGGCGGTGCGCGCGCTGACGATGTTGCTGTTGTCCCCGGAGGTGACGGCGACGAAGGCGTCCGCATGGGCGATGCCGGCCGATTCCAGCGCGGAGCGGCTGAAGCCGTTTCCGACGTGGAAGGCGCCGGGGAAGCCCGGTGACAACCTCCGCCGCGCTTTGGGCTGGCGGTCGATGAGGCGGACGTCGTGGCCCTCGGTGACGAGTTGCGTGGCAAGGGTGGCCCCGAGCCGACCGCAGCCCGCGATGATCACTCGCATGGCGTTCCTCCTGTCGGGGATGCTCTCCGGCGCCGCAGCGTCCACTTGCGGACTTCCTCGGCCGCCAGCAGCAGTGCCCCGAACGCGGCCAGGACCGCCCAGTCGGCGGGGGTCAGCGGCGCGGTGTTGAAGACGGCCTGGAGCGGTGGCGCGTAGCTGATGGCGGCCATCAGCCCGATGCCGAAGCAACCGGCGGCCAGCAGCCACGGGTTGCTCAGCAGACCGGCTCGGAAGACGCTCTGCCGGTCGGTGCGCACGGCCAGCGCGTTGAAGAACTGGCTGACGACGATGCCGGCCTGGACCATCGTGATCGCCTGGCGGTAGACAGGGCTGTCCTTGGTGAAGTCCGCGTAGGGGATGCCGGAGGCGTGGATGTGCCAGAAGAAGACGGCGCACACGCCGAGGGCCTGGATACCGCCCAGGAAGAGGATGCGGCCCATGACGGCCGCCGAGAAGAGCCGCTCCTGGCGAGGCCGTGGCGGGCTGTTCATGACGTCGGGTTCCATCGGTTCCGCGCCGAGCGCGAGGGCGGGCAGCACGTCGGACCCCAGGTCGATGGCGAGGATCTGCACGGCCGTGATCGGCACCAGCGGGAAACCGGCGAAGGTCGCCACGAGGATCGGCACGAGTTCGGCGATGTTGTGGCTGAAGAGGTAGATCAGGAACTTGCGGATGTTGCGGTAGACCGACCGGCCCAGTCCCACCGCGGTGGTGATGGAGGCGAAGGAGTCGTCGAGCAGCACCATCACCGCCGCCTCACGGGCGACGTCGGTGCCGGAGGCACCCATGGCGACGCCGATGTCCGCGTGCTTGAGGGCCGGGGCGTCGTTGGCTCCGTCGCCGGTGACGGCCACGACCTCGCCGCGCCGCTCCAGCGCGGTGACCACCCGCATCTTGTGCTCGGGGCTGACGCGGCACAGCAGCAGTTCGGTGGAGCCTGCGAGCAGGGCGTCCAGGCCGTCGTCGTCCAGCGTGTCCAGCTGGGCGCCCGTCGCCACGGCCGGAGCCGTCTCGCGCACGATGCCGACGCGACGGGCGACCGCCTCCGCGGTCAGCGGATGGTCCCCTGTGACCATGACGATGCGGATCCCGGCCCGCCGGCACGCGTCCACCGCGTCCCGTACCTCCGGCCGGGGCGGGTCGTACATCCCGGCGAGCCCCAACAGGGTCAGCTCCGACTCGACATCCGCGATCGGCGGCCGAGGCCCGGAGACCTGCCGTCGGGCGACCGCCAGCACGCGCAGGCCCTGCCCGGCCATGCCGTCCGCCGCTGCGACCACACGGCTGCGAACGGCGTCCGTCAGCGGCGTCTTCCCGTCACCGTGGTCGAGGGCGTCGCAGCGGGTGAGCAGTTCGAGGGGGGCGCCTTTGGTACATGCGAAATACGTCCCGTCGCTGTCGCGATGGACGGTGCTCATCAGTTTCCGCGCCGAGTCGAAGGGATACTCCGCCGCCCGGGGTGCCCGCATCTCCTCCTTGGCGGGGTCCAGACCGGCCTTCATGGCCGCCACCAGCAGCGCACCCTCGGTCGTGTCTCCGAGCACCCGCCACGCGTCCCGCCCGGCGGGCCGCACCAGTCGGGCGTTGCTGCACAGAGCCGCCGCCCGCAGCAGCTCCCGTACGGGCGGGGCGTCGGTGATCTCACCGACCGGCGCGTACCCCACCCCCGACACGGCGTGCGACACCCCGTCCGCCCACAGCTGCACGACGGTCATCTCGGCCTGCGTGAGCGTGCCCGTCTTGTCGGTGCAGATCACGCTGGTCGAACCCAGCGCCTCCACGGCGAGCAACTGCTTGACCAGTGCGTGCCGACGGGCCATGCGACGCACACCGATCGCCAGCGACACGGAGAGCGTGGCCGGCAGCCCCTCGGGCACGAGAGCGACCATCACTCCCAGCGAGAAGACGAACGTGTCGACGAACGGCTGCCCGCTGGGCACGCGCACCGCGAACAGGGCGGCGCCGGTGGCGAGTGCCAGGCCCGCGACCCGGCGGGCCATGACGGCGACCTGCCGCTGCAGTGGGGTCTGTTGCCGGGGGGCGGCGGCGGTGAGCCGGAAGATCCTCCCGAACTCGGTGGCCGTACCGGTGGCGAACACGACGGCCTTGCCGGTGCCGGCGACCAGGTCGGTGCCCATGAAGACGCAGTTGCGTGCCTCCAGCGGCGGCCCCGGCGGCACGGGTTCTGCGATGCGCGTGACGGGATCGCTCTCACCGGTGAGCGCGGCGTTGTTGACGGCCGCTTCCTGAGCCTCGACCAGCCGGCAGTCGGCCGGCACCGCGTCCCCGGCCTCCAGGACCACGACGTCGCCCGGCACCAGATCCCGCGCGGACAACTCCCGCCGCTCCCGGTCCCGCAGTACCCGGCAGGTGTGCGGCACCATCGCCTGCAAGGACTCCGCGGTGCGCTCGGCGGAGTACTCCTGTGCGAAACCGATGCCGGCGTTCAGCAGCACCACACCGAGGATCGCCAGGGCCAGTTGCAGGGTGGCCGGGTCCCGGGGCTGTCCCAGCCAGTAGGCGAGGAACGTGATCGCCGAGGAGACGAGCAGGACGACCGCGAAAAGGTCGGTGAACTGGGCGAGCAGCCGACGCCATACCTGGCCATGGCTCGCTCCGGGCAGCTCGTTGGGGCCGTAGCGGTTCCGCCGCGCGGCGGTCTCGGCCGGCGTCAGACCGCGCGGGGAGCTTCCCAGGGCGGCGAAGACCGCGGGAACCGGCAGGGAGGGGATCGACGGCACAGGGGTGCTCCGCAGGTCCGGGCGTGGCGCCTGTGCCGCGGCCTCACCGCCCGCCGCCGGACCGTCCTCGTGGAGCGCGGTCGTGCCCTGCCGGGCCTGTTCAAGCTCAGGGTTCATCCGGGGCTCCGGCCTCCTGGGGCGGTCCCGGAGGCTCCTGCAGGACGCTCCAGGCCACTGGCCCCAGCAGGTCGGCGAACCGCCGGAACAGGTCGAGGAACAGGTCGTCGATCGTCAGCACCCCCACCACCCGGCCCGCGTCCAGGACCGGAAGCCGTCGGACCCCCGTGCGACGGAACGAGCGATAGGCAGCCCCTAGATCCTCGACGGCCTCGACCGTGACGACGCGGGCCGACATCACCGCGTCCACCCGGGCCCTCGCGTCCAGGCCGCCACCCACGCCACGCACGGCGAGGTCGCGGTCGGTGACGATGCCGTGCAGTGCTCCGCCCTCGACCACCAGCACGGACCCGACGGCGCTCTCGGCCATCTGGCGGGCCACCTCGACCAGGGTGGCGTTCGGCGCCACGCACACCGGTGGAGCCGTCATCACCTCGGAGACCTTCATGCGCTCCTCCTCGCTGTCCCACGGTTCGCAAGATCCGATTCAGAGAACGTCGAGCACTTCGGCCACCGCCCGCCGTGGGCTCGCGGGGCCTTCGGGGCCGTGACCGAGCCGGATGACCATGTGGACATGAGCCATCGCGGAGACGGGGTCGCGGACGGCCCACCGGATCTCGGGCCACTCCAGGGGCTGGGACGTGACCGAGGCGACGAGCCCGTCCGTCGTGGCCTGGAGCAGGACCCGTTCCAGTGCCTGACCGGCCGACAACCAGTCCGCGGGCCCGTCGTGGGCCGTGCCCAGCAGGGCGATGTTCGGTTCCCTCTCGAAGGGCGCCCAGCCGCGGTCGGGCAGCGGACGACCGGCGGCGAAGTCACGCACGGGGACCGTGGTGTGGCGCTGCCGAGGACCGAAAGCCTCAGCGGCGATGCCGTCAGCGGCCCCGGCATTGCCGGAAGAACCGGTGTGGGCCCAGCGCGCCGTCTCCTCACGCACGTCCGGCGCGAGCGCCTCCCTGTCCTCGGCATCCCGCACCAGCTCCAGGATCGACTGCACGTGCCATGCGCCGGGGAACAGCAGCTGTGCGCCCTCGGCGAGCGCAGCTTGCCGCAACGTCTCCTGCACGGCGATGGGGAGTGTCTCCTCGCGGAAGGGGAAGCGGCTGGAGTGACGGCGATGGATCGCAGGGCTCAGCTGGGCGAGCGCCCCGTCGGGGATTCCCGTGCCGGACAGATGCGCCTCGGCGAGGAACTCCGGGCAGGCCGGGTCCGGTAGCAACCGGACGACCGGCGCGAGCCCGGCTGCCGCGGCGGCCACGCGCAGGTTGAGCAGGGCGGCGCCGCACCCCACGTGCAGGCCGCGGTTGTCGGGGTCGGTTCGCGGGAGTGCCCGCTCCAGGTCCGCGTACAGCCGCAGGACACCGAGGTCCCGCAGGTAGCGGAAGGTCCAGGGCTGGGCGTTGTGCAGCGAGGGCGCCGCCGCGGCGTCCGCCACGAGACCGGCGACGGTGTCCACGTTGAGAGGTTGTGCAGTCACGGCGGCTTCCCTTCGTGCCGGTCTGCCGGTTCACTCGCGGGTCGGTACGGCGATGACAGGGCAGCGGGCGTGGTGCAGCACGCCTTGGCTGACCGAGCCCAGCAGCATGCCGGCGAAGCCTCCGCGGCCCCGGGTCCCCACCACCAGGCCCAACGCGTGCGCCGAGGCGTCGGTGAGCACCTGGACGGGGTGCCCGACGAGTACTTCGTGGTGCAGGTCCACCTCGGGACAGCGGGCCTGGCGTCCCGCCACGATCTCGGAGAGGAGCCGTCGGCACTCCTGCTGCGGCTGGTGCTCGTCGAAGACCCTCAGCGGTCCGGGCTCCCAGACGAGCAGGGCCCGCAGCCGGGCGCCGCGCAGGGCCGCCTCCTCGAACGCCACGTCGACCGCGGCGGCGGAGTGCTCGCTGCCGTCCACACCGACGACGAAGTACGCCGGCTCCTCGGTGACGTGTTCCGGCTCGGGGACGACCACCAGGGGACAGCGCGTACGGGCCATGACCGGCAGGGCGACCGACGCGGAGCCGAACACCTCCTGCCTTCGGCCCAGGTGGCGCGATCCCAGGACGACGGCGGTGGCGTCGCGGCTCTGCTCGCCCAGTACCCACACCGGGTCGCCCTCCGCGAGCAGTGCGTCGACCTGGAGCTGCGGGTGCCGGGCCGAGACGAAGTCCACGGCCTGCCCCAGCACCTGCTGGCCGGCCTTGTGCAGAGCCTCGTTCCATTCCTCCCAGGACGGCGGGACTTCCCGCCTCCGGTAGCCCCTGGTGGGCACGCCCTCGACGTGGACGGCGCGCAACGGCAGCCGACGGCGGGCGGCCTCGTCGGCCGCCCAGGCCAGTGCCATCCGGTGGACGGGATCGGGATCGACACCCACCACGATCGGTCGGCCGTCACCGGGCCCGGACATGCCCGCCTCCGCTCACCAAGTGCCGGACGTACGCATCAGGACCCGGGAAGTACAGGGTCACTCGTCCGTCCTCGGCCCACCGCGCGTCGTAGGGTGGGCTGCCGTCCTGATGGTGGAGGCCGACGATCTCGCCGTCTCGCGCGACGGCCCCGGCCGTGGTCCCCCGTATGACGATCCCATCGCCCACGCGGGCGCGCATGGGGGTGCCGGTCGCCTCTGGACCGGCCCGCGCGACGGCCTGCACGGTCTTCGCTGGTGCGGGAGCGGACATGGCCCTCGCCTCCTCCCTGTGTGGCGCGGAGGGATGCCGCCGCCACTTCCATGGAAAGCGGCTGCGGCGCCTGCCTGCCAGGGGCCGATGGTCCCCACCGGAGGCCTGCCGACCCTCCGCCGTCACGCGGCGGGTCAGTGTCCGGAGACCGAGAGCGCGGCGGAGCGCGGGCCGGCCATGGCCGACGGCGCGGTGCGGTGCTCCGGGCACCGCCGGCCTTCGATGCCGGCTCGTACCGAGACCGTCAGACGGTCGAGCGCCTCGGACCGGACCGGCCGGACCGGCTCGGGATCATCGATCCGTCGCGCCGAGGCCGGCTGTGTCCTGGTCGGAGTGGGTCTCTGCCGTCTCCTCCGCGGCGGCCCGGATCCGTGCCGCCTGCTGCTGAACGTCCGTCAGCCGGGCAAGAGCATGCTCCAGTTCCGCCGCGCGCTCCGCCATGCGGTCGGCAGGCACGCCGGTCGCGGGCGCCCCCGGCGTCCCCGCCGGACGGAACCCCTCCAGGAAGTCCCGCAGGCTCATCGGCAGCCTCCTGCCGGTCGGTGCTCCTCCAGTTCCACCGTTCCCGGCCCACCCCGCACCGGATAGGGCCCTGACGTCGTTCTCCCAGGGCCGTTCGGCTCTTGGCACGGGCGGCGAGAACGGGAAACTGGGACGGTAGGCGACTCGACGGAGTCAGGAGGCCGCTGTGAACGCGCACGAGAACCTCCGCGCGGGGGCCGACGCCCGGCAGGGTGCGCCCGCGCGTGCCTGGAGCCCGGGAGAAACGGCTCGACAGGACACGCTGCTCCGCTACCTGGGCGCGGTCGCCTCGGCCGCGGCCAAGCACTCCGGCAGTGCGGCCGAGCACGCGGACACCGAGGAGCGGGCACCGTCGGCCGTGACGCCCACGCACCGGCCAGACCTCCCGCAGGAACCCGGTACGCCCCTGGTGCGGGACGTGATGGACGTGCCTGCCGCTTCTCTCTGCGAGGACCAGACGTATCGCGACATCGCCCGGCTACTGGCCCGCGAGCAGGTGGGCGCGCTCCCGGTCGTGGACACCGAGGACCATGTCGTCGGGGTCGTCTCGGAGTCCGATCTGCTGGCCAAGGTCGCTTTCGAGGCCTCCGGCCACCGGCCCGGACGCATCGGCAGACTGCGCGAACGCCGGATGCACGACAAGGCCCGGGGCGAGACGGCCGCCGATCTGATGACGAGTCCCGCGATCACGGTACTGCCGGGCACGACGGTGGCCGAGGCCGCCTGGCTCGCCGCGTTGTCCCGGGTGAAGCGCATGCCCGTCACCGATCGCAACGGCCGACTCGTGGGCGTCGTGCGTCGTGACGCGTTGTTGCAGGCGCTGATCAGGGATGATTCCGGTATCCGGGCGGAAGTTCAGGCCACGCTCGAAGCCTGCTGCCCACCGGCTGACCGGGAGAGTGTGGCCGTCACCGTGCACGACGGGATCGTGGAGCTGACCGGGAGGCTGCCGTCGGCGACGATGGCCCGGCTGGTGGCGGAGGTCGAGGGGATCGCCGACGTCGTCGAGGTGAAGAACCTGCTCAGCGCCGACTGAGTTCGGCCGCTCTCATCCGATCACCGGGGGATGTGGGCTCCCGGCACGGTGGGAATCGTGCAGGTTGGGGTCTTGCTGGTCGAGGTGGGAGGCGAGGACGGCCGCCTGGACCCGGCGCTGCACCCCGAGCTTCGCGAGCAGCCGTGAGATGTGGTTCTTGACGGCCTTCTCCGACAGGTACCGCCGCTTGCCGATCTCGCGGTTGGTCAGGCCGTCACCGATCAGCGCGAGGATGTCCCTTTCCCGGGGAGACGGGCCGGCCGGTTCTGCCGGCAGGGAGGGGACCTCGGCCGCGTCCGCGCGCAGGGAACGCATGAGCCGGGTGGTTGTCGCCGGGTCCGGCATCGACTGCCCCGAGGCCACGGTGCGGACCGCTGACACCAGGTCCGAGCCCGTGATCTGCTTCAGGACGTACCCGGACGCGCCGGCCATGCTGGCATCCAGCAGGGCGTCCTCGTCGTCGAACGAGGTCAGCATCGGACACACGCTCGGGCATCCGGTCGCGCAACTCGCGGCGGACCGAGATGTGCTGGGGACAGCGGCAGCGCCAGGGGCCGCCCGGCCCTCGGACGGGCCCGTGCGGCTTCCGGGCCGCAAGAGGGGCGTTCCGGGCCGCAGAGGGTCGGTCGGGCCATGATGGGGCCATGTGGCCCCTGATTGCCTCGGCACCACGACGCCACGCTGGTGTCGGAACCCTCGTCCCGGGAGGTGGAGACCATGTCCCGCACCGTCACCGTAGGTGTCGACGACTCGCCCGAGAGCCGGGCCGCGGCCGAGTGGGCGGCGCGAGAAGCGCTGCTGCGCGGCCTGCCCCTCAAGATCATGTACGTCTCCGAGCCGACTCCCAGGTTCGTGGCCCGGACTCCACTGCTGGATCCGGACACTTACCGGCACTGGGCAGAGCAGGTGACAAGCCAGTCCGCGGACGGCATCCGGCTTCGCCACCCGGGCATCGAGGTGATCACCGAGCAGCTGACCGGGACTCCGGCCGACGTCCTGTGCGAGGCGGCGGGCTTTGCCGAGTTGCTGGTCCTGGGCTCGCGGGCCCTGGGTGGGCTGGAGGGGTTCATGGTGGGCTCGGTGAGCCTGGGCGTGGTCGCCCGCGCCGAGCGGCCGGTGGTGCTGGTGCGGGCGGGAGAGCAGGCCGCCGACGAGCACGAGATGGATCCGGCGGGCGTGCCGTCCGCTGCGGCGCCCTTCCGGCCCGTCGTGCTGGGGCTCGACACCGACCAAGCGGACGACACCTTGCTGGAGTTCGCCTTCGACGCCGCCGCGCGGCGGAAGGCCACCCTTCGGGTCGTCCACGCCTGGCCCGAGCCGCCGACCTCCTTCTACCGCTTCGCCGGCGACGCCGAACTCTACGACACCCTCGAACGCGGACAGGCCACTCTCCTGAGCAAGGTGCTGCATCCCTGGCGCCAGAGGTTCCCTGACGTCGAGGTGATCGAGGCGAGCCGGTGCGGAAGCGCCGCGCAGGTTCTCGTCAACGACTCCCGTGACGCCTCCCTGGTGGTCGTCGGCCGACGCATCCGCACCCATTCGTTCGGTGCCCGCATCGGCCATGTCGTCCACTCCGCCCTGCACCATATCGCCGCTCCCGTCGCGGTCGTCGCACACAGCTGACCCCCGCTCCGGAGAAGAGAAGCCGTCCGGAGAAGAGAAACAACGAGTGCATCAGCCGCACATGCCTACGGGGCGCCTCTGGAGCTGCCCGTGGTCGTCGGCGTCGACGGCTCCGAGCCGAGCCTGCGGGCCGTGGACTGGGCTGCCGTGGAATGGAAGCGCATCGGCCCCGAGTGGCGGAACCGGAGCGGGGGACAAGGGGTGACGTTGACGGCTGTCGCTGACTCCCAATGCCACTGAGGGAGGAGTCATACCGCGTCGGCGTCGGCGGCGGTGAGACGGCAGTCCACCCCCACGACGCCTTCCACGCCCCGGACCAGGCGCGTGGCCAGGTCGGCCCGAGCGGATTCCCCGACGCGCCCGGTCAGGGTCGCGACGCCGTCGGTGACCAGCACGTGTATGGGCTCGATCGGCGCCGGGAAGAGGACGTCGACGATGTCACGGCGGATCTCGTCGGCGAGTTCGTTGTCCGGGCGAAGAAAGACCTTCAGCAGGTCGCCGCGGCTGACCACGCCTTCGAGGATCCCCTCGGAGTTCACCACCGGCAGCCGTTTGACGTGCCGCAGCGCCATGATGCGGGCCGCCTCGGCGAGCGTCGCGTCCGCGTGGACGGTGACGGCCGGCGTGCTCATCAGTTCCTCGGCGCAGACCGCCCCGGCCTTGGCGAGGTCGGGCAGCCGGCGCAGCTGGGTGACCCGGTCCGGATCGCTGTCCCGGAACTCCTCCTTGGGCAGCAGATCGGCCTCGGAGACCACCCCGATCACCCGGCCGTCGCCCTCCAGCACCGGCAGGGCGCTGACCTGCCACTGGTCCATGCGCTCGACGATGTCCTTGAACAGAGCCTTGCGGCCCACCGCGACGGCGGCGTGCGTCATCACGTCGCCCACGCGGTGCGGGCTGCTGTCCATGCTCTCCTCCTCGAATCCCCTGGCAGGGCCGGGCGCCCGGGCGGTCACGTCAGGCCTCCGCTGCCGTACGGGGCGTAGAGGTCGAGCAGTCGGACACGCGAGGCGTGCAGCCGCTGAGCGACCACGCGTCCCACCCACACCGCTACGGCCCGCCCGAACTCGGCGTCGGCGGCGCACATCGCGCGCACCGCCTCGGCATCGAACTCCCAGGCCCGTACCGGGCTCATCGCCTCGGCCCCGAGGTGCCAGATGTGCGGCGGGAAGTGCCAGGACCAGCCCACCAGCTCCTCGTGTCCGAGCGTCTCGATGACGGCGGGGCGCCGACCGGGCACGTGCAGGTCGAGGGCGACGGTGCCGGTGCGCACGATCCAGAAGCGGTCGGCCCGGTGGCCCTCCTCGAACAGGCGGGTCCCGGCCGGGAAGGAGACCTCATGGGCGAGGCCCATCAGCCGTTCGCGGTGCACAGGCTCCAGAGCCGTGGTCATGGTGGTCGCGGGGGTCATCGCACCGGCTCCCTTCATGGGCTGCTGATCCCAGCGTGCGCGCCCTTGCCTACGCGCGCCACGGGCCGCCCGGACCCGGCTCGGGTTCTTCGGCCCATACGCTGGACCAGCTGCTCCCGCACGCTGGTCAGGGAAAGACTGGACGGGGAGGGTCACCCGCTTCTCGCGGGTCCGGATCGCGCGGTGCACGGCTGCCGGCCGCTTCGCCGCATCCCAACGAGTCCTTCCCGCCACTTGCGGCGCTTCTGGGCCGGCTCGGCGGCTGTCCCTGGCAGGAGGAAGCGTGCTTCCGCGTCGGCCTGCTGGCGGCCAGGGGAGGCGTGTCCCCGGTGCGACCGACCGGACCCGGTCGGCGCCGCGGCGCCGACATGGTCGAGTTGCGGTGGCGGCGCTGGTAGCAGGTGCGGCAGAGGGTGCCGAGGGGCCGAGGCGCCTCCCCGGGCCTCGACGTGGCGACCGTGCCGGCGCTGGCCCCAGACTTTCCGAGTGCCCCGCGGTAACACCGGTCGCAGATGTCGGGCTGCCCGACGTCCGCTCGGTCCACGACATTCCGGGGGCAAGGATGTCCGCGGTTCCGGAGGAGTCGCTGTCCGGCGGGATCAAGCCGGCTACCCACGGAGGCCGCTCGGCACGAGCATGATGTCGCGGACCGTCAACAGCCTGCAGGTGATGAACGCCCGGAGGACGCCACCTCGGCGGTGGTGCCCCGCTCCCACGGCATGACCGAGGTCGCTCGTGCATGAGGTCCGACGGTCAACTGGTCCTGTGGCCCCACTGCGGCCCGACCAGGGTCCACTCCCTGTCCCACTCCTTGATGCGGCGACGGTCGAGGTGCATTCGGCCGACGCTCCCGGTCCCGAATACTGCGCCGCTCAGGGCGAGGGCGGCGGAGGCTCCGAAGAGTCCCGCTTCGACGGCCGCCTTGCCGGGCGTGGGCGGCTGTGTACTCAGCTTCCCTTGGGTGTCGATCCAGATCCTGACCGTGGAGCCGGCCTTCTTCCCGGTGGTCACCAGCGTCATGCCACTGCGCGTGGAGCCGTGGGAGTTCGCCCAGCGGACCCTTGCCGATGCCAGGTCTCTGCCCGTTCCCGAGGTCGCGGTGCGCGGGACGTCATCGAGGAGAAGGGCGCGGACGGGGGTCCGTTCGGCCCGTTGCTGGGCGAAGACCTGGTCGGCTGCATGGGCCGTCACCACACCGACCGCCGTGCCACCCACCGCGACGAGCACCCATACGGCCAGCATGAGCCATGCCTCGAGGACGTCGTCGCGACGCCGGATCGGGTTACTCCGCCATCGCCACAGCGGTACCCTCGTTCGCTTGCGCTTCCTGTTCGCGGGTCTGTCCTCGCGCATCTCTCCGCACCTCCTCGTCGTCACACACACGAAGGTGACAGCGGCGGCCTTGCGGTGACATGGGCCGGTCAGGTGGAAGCGGAGGGCCGGTCGGGCCAAGCCCAGGCCGGCGGTGGGCCCTTGGGCCCAGCACCCGTACGGCTCGTTGACCCGCCGTGGTCCTGTGCCCGTGAGCAGTGGTCGGTGTGCCCTGAACGGGCCCGGCAGGGGGACCATCGGCCCCTCACCGTTCTGCCGCGGTGCTCTCACGCTCGTAGGACATCCGCACCTGTCCGACTTCGTACGGGAGGAGGCCCTCATGCGAACTGCGCCCGTCGACGCCGCGTCCCTGGAAGCCCGCGTCTCGGCCGCCGGGGCCGCGCCCTCGATCTACAACACCCAGCCGTGGCGCTTCCGGCTCGACCCGGACAACGTCGCGCTGGAGGTACGCGCCCTACCAGAGCGCGGCTTGCGCCACGCCGATCCTGTCGGCCGGGCTCTGCATCTGTCGGTGGGTGCGGCCGTCTTCAACCTCCGGGTCGCCATGGCCCACTTCCGCTGGGGAGCCGTCGTACGCCTGCTGCCGGATCCTGAAGACCCGAGCGTGCTGGCCACCCTTCGACTGTCCGGGACGGGCCAGCGGCACACCGCGTTCGAGCCGAACTCGCCGAAGCCGCTCAAACGGAAGGCGCCTCACTGACCTTCCTCGATGCCCCCGAGACGGCACGGCTGCTGCGCGTGGCCACGGGGTCCGAACACCGCAACCGCGCCGACCCGGACCGGGCCGTCGAGAGCCGCCGACGGGTGCACCGAGACCCGGAGCACTCCAGCGAAGTCGGCGTACCGCAGACGGCGCTGGGGCCGCAGGACGCACACGAGCAACTGCCCGTGCGCGACTTCACCGCACAACGGCACCCTGAGCGGCTCCCCGCCCAGTCCTTCGAGTCCCATCCTGTGGCAGCTCTGCTGACCCCCGGGCACGACCGGCGCAGTGACTGGCTGCGCGCCGGGCAGGCCCTGGAGCACGTCCTCTTGGTGGCCACGGCGCAGGATGTGCGTGCCTCCCTGCTGCACCAGCCGATGGAGTGGCCCGACCTGCGCCGCGACCTGAGCCCCGTACCGGGCCTCACCGGCAATGCGCAGATGCTGATCCGCCTCGGGTACGGCCCGGAGGGCCCGGCCACTTCGCGGCGTGTACCGGATCAGGTGTGGTGACGCTCGACGACCGGGCAGCTTGAGTAGCCGTGATCCTGGAGCCGCGGCCATTCCGAAGGTCCCGTGTGGTTGCGGGTTGCCCTCAGACTTGTCAGCCCACTGTGGCGGTGAGGACCCCGCCGGGCACAGCAGCCAAGGCTTCGGGCAGGTGGTCGTAGATCTCGAACACGCCATCCAGCCCCGCAGCACGAAGAATTCGAAGGAACTGGTTGCTGTCAGTGACAAGACGCAGCCGACCGTGCCGTTCCATGACCCTGTTCCGCGCCCGGCACAGCATCCCGAGTCCGGCACAGTCGATGAAGGACACGGCGCGGAGGTCCACCACGAGGTCGGGGAGAACGGCGGCTGTCAGATCGTCCAGGCGTGCTCCAAGGGGCGCTGCCGTGAGGATGTCGATCTCACCGCGCAGCTCCAGGACGGTCGTCCCGCCGGCGGCACGCTCGGTGTGGCGGGGTGCGAACGTGATGAGGGTTTCGGCCATGGTCAGAGGAAATCCGGGCCGATGGGCGTGCCGGAAGGGCCGTCCGGCCCCCCTGCGCCGCCGCGTTTCCTCGGGCCGCTCTCCGGCCAAGGCGGGACCCGTGGCCCTCACCCGCGGCTGCCGGCGGGCTCAGCATGGAGTGCGATCCCCCACCGGGCGAAGGACGGGCTGACTCATGTACCCGAACGATGGTTTCCGCGAACTCGGTCGTTACGAGTGCCTGCGCCTCCTGGCGACGGCTTCCATCGGCCGCATCGTCTACACCCGCCAGGCGCTGCCCGCGGTCGTGCCGGTCAATTTCGGCCTGGACGCCGACGGAGCGGTACTGCTGCGCACCTCGGCGGCCTCCGAGCTGGCCCGCGCGGTCGACGGCGCGGTCGTCGCGTTCGAGGCGGACGCGGTCGACGTGAACACGCAGTCCGGCTGGAGCGTCGTCGTCACCGGCCGGGCCAGGACCGTGACGGAACCGTCCGAGACGGCACGCCTGGAGCGGATCGGCCCGCGCTCCTGGGCTCCCTCGCCCGAGGAGGTCTTCGTGCGCATCGAGCCTGAACTGGTCACCGGGCGCGAACTCGTCGGGGGCCGCACGATGTACGGCCTGCACCTCTCCGCCTGACCACGGGGATCTGCGCCGTGACCGGGCCCGAAGGGCCCAACGGTGCGGGGCCGGACGGCGCGGCGACGGGTTCCCGCCGGCCCTGCCCGGTGCGGGGGCACGCGAGGAGCATCGTCAGCGGAGCCGCTCACGGAACCGTCCGTGTGCGGTGTCGCGAACGATGCGGAGGCAGTGATGACCGTGGCAACCCGTCCGGACCTGGACGCACCCGCCGAGGCCTGGCGTGGATTCGCCGGCCGGCGCTGGCGCGTGGGGGTACCCCCGGCCGAAGGCTGGGGGAGGATCGACGTACGCGACTTCATCCAGGCCAACTACACGCCCTACGACGGCGGTCCGGAGTTCCTGACCGGTCCGACCGAGCGCACGCTCGCCGTCTGGCACAAGGTCAGCGCCCTTCTCCCCGAGGAGCGCCGCAAGGGCATCCTCGACGTGGACACCGCCACCCCTTCCACGATCACCTCGCACGCCCCCGGCTACATCGACCGGGAGCGCGAGCTGATCGTCGGACTCCAGACCGACGCGCCGCTGAAGCGCGCCATCATGCCGAACGGCGGGCTCCGGATGGTCGAGAACGGCCTGAAGGCGTACGGATACGCGCCCGACCCGTTGGTCACCAAGGTCTTCGGCACCTACCGCAAGACCCACAACGACGGCGTCTTCGACGCCTACACCCCCGAGATGCGCGCCGCACGCAAGGCCGGCATCATCACCGGGCTCCCGGACGCCTACGGCCGCGGCCGGATCATCGGCGACTACCGGCGCGTCGCCCTGTACGGCACCGACCGGCTGATCGAGGCCAAGCGCGTCGAGCGGGCCCTGCTGGACAGCAGGCCCTCCGCCCCGCACGTCATCCGTGATCGCGAGGAACTCGCGGAGCAGATGCGGGCGTTGGGTGAGCTGGCGCGGATGGCAGCCTCCTACGGCTGTGATGTCACCCGCCCCGCGTCCACCGCACAGGAGGCGGTGCAGTGGCTCTACCTCGGCTTCCTGGCCGCGGTGAAGGAGCAGAACGGCGCCGCGATGTCGCTGGGCCGCACCTCGACCTTCCTGGACATCTACCTCCAGCGCGACCTGGACGAGGGCCGCATCGACGAGACTCGGGCCCAGGAGCTGATCGACGACTTCGTCATCAAGCTGCGGATCGTACGCTTCCTGCGCACACCCGAGTACGACCAACTGTTCTCCGGTGATCCGACCTGGGTGACGGAGTCCATCGGGGGCATCGGCACCGACGGCCGCACCCTGGTCACCCGCAGCTCCTTCCGCTTCCTGCAGACGCTCTACAACCTCGGGCCCGCGCCGGAGCCGAACCTGACCGTGCTGTGGTCGCCGCAGTTGCCCGAGGGTTTCAAGCGGTTCTGCGCCCAGGTCTCGATCGACACCAGCTCCATCCAGTACGAGTCCGACGACCTGATGCGCCCGCGCACCGGCGACGACACGGCCATCGCCTGCTGCGTCTCCGCGATGGCGGTGGGCAGGCAGATGCAGTTCTTCGGTGCCCGGGTCAACCTCGCCAAGGCGCTGCTGTACGCGATCAACGGCGGCCGGGACGAGATGACCGGAGAGCAGGTCGCACCCGAAATGCCCGCCCTGACAGGGGAGTACCTGGACTACGAGGAGCTGTCGGCGGCGTACGACCGGATGCGGGACTGGCTGGCGAAGACGTACGTCGACGCGCTCAACGTCATCCACTACATGCACGACAAGTACGCCTACGAGCGCATCGAGATGGCCCTCCACAACCACCCCGTCCACCGCTACATGGCATGCGGCATCGCCGGGCTCTCCGTGGCCGCCGACAGCCTGTCCGCTGTCAAGTACGCCCGGGTGAAGGTGATCCGGGACGACACCGGGCTGGCCGTGGACTACCAGGTCGAAGGCGAGTACCCGGCGTACGGCAACAACGACGACCGCGCCGACGGCCTCGCCGTCGACCTGGTGGAATCCTTCATGGCGAAGGTGCGCGAGCACCCCACCTACCGGGACGCCGAGCACACCCAGTCGGTCCTGACGATCACCTCCAACGTGGTCTACGGCAAGCACACCGGCAACACCCCCGACGGCCGTCGCGCCGGGCAGCCCTTCGCCCCCGGCGCCAACCCGATGAACGGCCGGGACCGGCACGGTGTCGTGGCATCGGCCCTGTCAGTGGCGAAGCTGCCGTACGAGGAGGCCCGGGACGGCATCTCGCTGACCACGACCATCACGCCCGAGGGACTGGGCCACAATCCGACGGAGCGGGCCGGCAACTTGGTCGGCATCCTCGACGGGTACATGACCTCCGGCGGCTTCCACATGAACGTCAACGTGCTGAACCGGGCGACGCTCGAGGACGCCATGGAACACCCGGAGAAGTACCCCGAGTTGACGATCCGGGTCTCCGGATACGCGGTCAACTTCGTCCGGCTCACGCGTGAGCAGCAGCTCGACGTGATCAGCCGCACCTTCCACGGGTCGCTGTGAACACCGCGGCGACCTCCGCGTCACGGCAGGCGGTCCCGGCGACGGGACCGCTCAGGGGCCGGGTGCACTCGTGGGACCTGTCCACCGGCGTGGACGGTCCCGGGACCCGGTTCGTCCTGTTCGTCAGCGGCTGCCCGCTCCGTTGCCTGTACTGCGCCAATCCGGACACCTGGCACATGCGCGACGGGCGGGAGACCTCGGTGGACGAGGTCATGGGGGAGATCGAGAAGTACCGGGGTTTCCTGACAACGGCCGGGGGAGGGGTGACCATCACCGGCGGGGAGCCGCTGCTCCAGCCGGCATTCACCGGCCCCCTCCTACACCGCTGCAAGGAGGCCGGACTTCACACGGCCCTGGACACCTCCGGCTTCCTGGGCGCGCGTGTCTCAGACGAACTCCTCGCCGACACCGACCTCGTACTGCTGGACATCAAGTCGTTCGACGCCGCAACCTACCGCAAGCTCACCGGCGGTCCGCTGGCCCCCACGCTCAACTTCGCTACCCGCCTGAACAGGCTGGGCGTCCCTGTGTACATCCGTTACGTCCTCGTCCCGGGCTGGACGGACGACCCGTCCACAGTGGACGGGCTCGGCGCCTTCCTGTCCGGGCTGAGCAACGTCGACCGGGTGGATGTCCTGCCCTTCCACAAACTCGGCGCCCACAAGTACGACGCCCTGGGTATCGACTTCCCGCTACGCGACACGCCCGTTCCCGATCCGGAGCTGACGGAACGCGTGCGCGAGCAGTTCCGGGAGCACGGGCTGCGGGCGTTGTGAATGGCGCCGGTCTCCGTCGCGGGTTCACCCACGTGTGGGCCACTCGGCCTCCGCACAGGGACCTGAGGCCTCTCCTGTCCCAAGTACACGGCCTCGACACTGAGTTCGTGACTTTGAAGGAGGCCGAGATGCCCCGCACCATCACCGCAGGCCTGGACGGATCCCCGGAGAGCCTGACCGCCGCCGACTGGGCAGCCAGGGAAGCCCTGCTCCGGGACCTCCCGCTGCACTTGGTCCACGCCCTTGGGCGGCAGCCCTACGCGCCCCCGGGCGGGACATCCCAGCCGACCCTGAGCCCGGACGAGCAGTTTCGCTGGGCGGACCGCATGCTTCGCCAGGCCGAAGCGACGATCGCGCGGCGCCACCCGGGCCTGCGGATCACCACCGACCGTCTTACCGAAGAACCCGTCACCGCCTTGCTCGGCGCGGCTCGGAAAGCCGACCTATTGGTGCTGGGCTCTCGAGGCCTGGGCGGTATAGCCGGATTCCTGGTCGATTCCGTCGCCCAGGCGGTCGTGGCGGGCAGCCGGTGGCCTGTCGTCCTCGTGCGGGGTGGCCTGCGTTCCGAGGACGAACACCAGCCTGGTGCCGTTGGGTCCGGGGACATGGCGTTCCGGGACGTCGTCCTGGGCCTCAACTCTGCGGCTCCGAACGACACCGTGATCGGATTCGCCTTCGAAGCAGCCTCGCAGCGTGCCACGAGGTTGCGTGTCGTCCACGGTCGGAGCCCGGAACTGCCCTACTACGACAACGGCGGCGACCTCCACGCCGAACTGCACGACGAACTCACCAGCGAGATGCACCGTGCCCTGTCCGAGGCGCTGGAGCCCTGGCGGGACAAGTTCCCCGGCGTCGAGGTGACAGAGCAGGCCGTGATCGGCAAGGCCGGCTCCCACCTCGTGGAGGCATCGCGCGACGCGTCCCTCGTCGTGATCGGCCGCCGCCGGCGCCGGACGCCGATCGGCACGGTGATCGGCCCGGTCGCCCATGCGGTGCTGCACCACGCCACCGCACCGGTCGCGGTGGTCCCCCACGATTGACAGGTTGCCGGGCGAGCCCGAGCCCGTATCCCACTGAAGGCGGCGTGAGAACCCTCCCGTTCTCACGCCGCCCTCGGTCGGAATCGACACCGCGATCAGGCCGGATCGCGCTCCTCGTCCGCAGTGAGCCGGACCCCGGTGATCAGGTCGGGACGGATGCGTACGGCATAGTCCATGGCCTGGTTCACCCAGGGGCTGAGCAGTTCCTCGTAGCGGGCCAGCTCATGCGAGTCGGTCACCAGGTGGGCGTAGCCGGTGACCACGACGCTCCAGCCGAGGTGGGTGTCGGGGTCTATGGAGTCGGCCTCATATGCCACCACGACGCCTTGGCCGTCGGCCTGCCCGGCGCGTGCGGTCAGTGCCGCGCCCTCGTGGGTGCGGATGACGATGTCGCCATTGTCCAGGACGTGGTTGACCGGGCGGACGGTGGGCAGTGCCTGGCGGGTGAAGACGATCCTGCCGAAGGAGACGCTGCCCAGCAGCCGCAGGGCTTCGTCGCTGTCCAGCTCTCTGCTCCGGCGCGGCCCGGTCGGGACAGTCTGCGTGGTGTCAGTGGTCATGGGGTGGCTTCCGTGCGGTTTCGTTGCTCACTGCGGTGTGTCTTCGGTCGGCGCGGCCAGGCGGATGCGTGGTCTGCCACCGTGGCGACGGGCGGTGCGCCGGTAGGGCATGTGCGACGTCCCTTCGAGGCCTGCGCGGCTGCCTGTCCGCGGCGTAGCCGGTCGGGCGGCCGCGGGCAGGCTCGATCAGGTCATTGGAACGGCCTCGGGGCTCCTCACGCCAGGGCCGTTCGGCCCTTGTCCGTGTCCGGCCGCCCCGGTTCGTCGCCGTAGTAGGCCATGCGCATGATCTCCTGCATGTCGTCGAGCATCGGCATGCGGGGGTTCGCCGGCGCGCACTGGTCCTCGTACGCGTTCAATGCCTGTCGGGGCAGGGCGTCGAGGAAGGCGCGCTCGTCGACGCCGAGGGCCTGGAAGGACGGTTCGATGTCCACGGCGTCGCGTAGTCGCTCCACCGCGCGGGCCAGTGCCTCCACGCCCTCCTGCGCGGTGGCGGCGGGCAGGCCGAGGGCGCGGGCGATGTCCTGGAAGCGTTCGGGGGCGCGGTAGTGCTCGTACTTGGGCCACCCGGTCAGCTTGGTCGGCACGGTGCCGTTGTAACGAATCACGTGCGGCAGCAGGACCGCGTTGGTGCGGCCGTGGGCGATGTGGAAGGTGGCGCCGAGGGTGTGGGACATGGCGTGGACGATGCCGAGGAAGGCGTTGCCGAAGGCCATGCCCGCGATGGTGCCCGCGTTGTGCATCCTCTCCCGCGCGTCGGGTCGGCCACCGCGGTCGTTCACCGCCGCCTCGATGTTGTCGAAGACCAGCCGGATCGCGTGCAGGGCCAGGCCGTCGGTGAAGTCGTTGGCGTAGACGGACACGTACGCCTCTATGGCGTGGGTGAGGGCGTCGAAGCCGCTGTCGGCCGCCAGCGCCGGAGGAAGGTCCGCGGTGAGCAGCGGGTCGACGATGGCCACGCTCGGGGTGAGCGCGTAGTCGGCGAGCGGGTACTTCTTGCCGCTCGCGGGATCGGAGATCACCGCGAAGGGGGTGACCTCCGCGCCGGTGCCGGACGTGGTGGGCACGCACACCAGGCGCGCGCGGGCACCGAGGATCGGGAAGCGGAAGGCGCGCTTGCGGATGTCGGAGAACTTCTGCCGCATGTCGGTGAAGTCGATGTCCGGGTGCTCGTACAGCAGCCACATCACCTTGGCGGCGTCCATAGGCGAGCCGCCACCGAGCGCGATGATCGTGTCCGGGCGGAAGTCCCGCATGAGCTGGGCGCCGCGCTGGACTGAGTCGATGCTCGGCTCGGGTTCGACGTTGTCGATGATCTGGAGGGTGACCGGCTCGTGACGGCGTTGCAGGACGCGGCTGACGCGGTCGACGAAGCCGAGGCGGGTCATGGTGGCGTCGGTGACGACCGTGACGCGATGGACGTCCGGCATGGAGGACAGGTAACGCAGGGACTGCGGCTCGAAGTAGATCTTCGGCGGCACCTTGAACCACTGCGGGTTGTTGCGGCGCGCGCTGACCCGCTTGATGTTCAGCAGCTGGACGGCGGAGACGTTGTTGGACACCGAGGTGTGCCCCCACGAGCCGCAGCCCAGGGTGAGCGACGGCAGCAGGCTGTTGTAGATGCCGCCGATGGCACCCTGCGACGACGGGGCGTTGACGATGATCCGTACGGTCTTCATGCGCCGGCCGTACGCCTCCGCCAGCGCCTGGTCCTCGGTGTGGATGACCGCGGTGTGGCCCTGGCCGTGGAAGGCGACCATGTCGGCGGCGAGGTCGAAGCCCTGCTGCTCGGAGTCGGCGCGCAGCACGGCGAGCACCGGGCAGAGCTTCTCGCGGGTCAGCGGCTCGTCCGGGCCCACCCGTTCGGCCTCGACCAGGATCAGTGAGGTGTCGCCCGGGACGGTGAAGCCTGCCTGCTCGGCGATCCATGCCGGACTCCGACCGACGGCTCCAGCGTTGACCTTGGACTCACAGCCCGCGCTGGTGCGGCCGGCTGGGAACAGGAAGGCTTCCAGCCTCGCCTTCTCCTCGGCGGTCGCCAGGTGGGCGTGCAGAGTGCGGAACTCGGCAAGGGCCGCGTCGTATATCCCGTCGTCCAGGATGACGGCCTGCTCGGAGGCGCAGATCATGCCGTTGTCGAACGACTTGGACAGCACCAGGTCGTTGACGGCCCGGCGTAGCTTCGCGCTCTTGTGCACGTAAGCCGGCACGTTGCCCGCACCGACGCCCAGCGCGGGCTTGCCCGCCGAGTAGGCGGCCCTGACCATCGCGTTGCCGCCGGTGGCGAGGATCAGCGAGACGCCGGGGTGGCGCATCAGGATGCCGGTCGCCTCCACCGATGGCGTCTCGATCCACTGCACGCAGTGCTCCGGCGCGCCGGCGGCGACTGCCACGTCCCGTACGATCCGGGCCGCCGCCGTACTGCACCGCTGGGCCGAGGGGTGGAAGGCGAACACGATCGGGTTGCGCGTCTTCAGCGCCATCAGGGCCTTGAAGACGGTGGTGGACGTCGGGTTGGTGACCGGCGTGACCGCGCAGACCACGCCGACCGGCTCGGCCACCTCGATCATGTCCTCGATGTCGTCGCGGGCGATGACGCCGACGGTCTTCATCGGGCCCATGCTGTGCGTGACGTGCTCGCACGCGAACATGTTCTTGGCCGCCTTGTCCTCGAAGACCCCGCGCCCTGTCTCCTCCACGGCGAGGCGGGCCAGCGCGGTGTGCTGGTCCAGGGCGGCGACCGAGGCCTTCTTGACGATGTGGTCGACCTGCTCCTGGGTGAGGGCGTCGTAGTCGGCGAGCGCCTTGAGTCCGTTCGTGACCAGCTGGTCCACGGCGATGGTGATGTCGGACGGCGCGTCGGCAGCTGCTGTTGCCTGGATTCCGGCCTGATGACGGGTCATTGGGGGAGCGCCTCCGTTGACGAGAGCCGTCGGCGGTGGCCGACGGTGTGCGGACGGGAGCGGCACCGCGGGGGATTCGGTGCCGCTCACGCCTCCACTCTCGTCCCGCCTGTTCCCGACTCCCAGGTGCCGATGGTCCCTTCCGAAGGCTGACCGGCACTGGTCCGGCCCTACGCGAAGGAGGGCGACTGCCCCGTAGTGGAGGATCGTGAAGGCACTACTCCCGGCCGCTGCCGGCACGGCCGCCGCGCCACGGGGGCGGAGTGGCCGACCTGCGGGCCTCCTCCTTGCGGTGCAGGACCCGGTTCATCCGGCTGCGCAGCCGGTCCTGCAGCCGGTCCGCCAGTTCGTGTCCCGTGGCCTCCTGAGCATGCACGACCACGAGGGCGTTCCCCACGACGAGCTCGGCCCCGGCGGACCAGGGCCGCTCGGCGTGATGTGCCACCGCCCTGGTGACCCTCACCGCACCGCTCACGGCTGGAATGCCGGGCCGGCCGAGGACCGCGTCGACCTTCTCCCGGAGGTATGCGACGGCTTCCTCGTCCACCTCTCCTTCCACGCGCACCTCCACGGCGGCGGTGCTGGTGACCTGGGTGCTGGTGTCCTTGGCAGTCATGTGCTCCGCTCCTTCTGATCGTTTCGCAGCGGCTCCAGACTTCTGCGGGCACCGGTCCTGGCCCAGGGCTGTCGGGCCCCGGTAGTGGGGCCATTGGACCTTCACTCTGAGGGGTGGCGAGTTCGCCGTGCAAATGTCGGGTTCATTGCAGTTAGCCGTTTCGCACAGTGGTGGCAGCGATGTCTCAAGGCCGACGGACACTAGGTGCGAAGAACAGGGCCGACCGGCCCTGGCCCTTCGGCCCCGTGCGGGAAAAGATCTCGACACTGAGGGCCGATTCCGTCCACGAGCGGACATCGGTACGCAACGCGGAACCAGGGAGCAGTTTGATGGCGGACAGCGAGCAGCCCGGCGCCGGCGACCCGATCCGGGTCTTCCTGATGGACGACCACGAGGTGGTACGGCGCGGAGTGCGCGACCTGCTGGACGACGAGCCGGACATCGAGGTGATCGGCGAGGCCGGCACGGCGGAGCAGGCACTGGTGCGGGTACCCGCGTTGCGCCCGCAGGTGGCAGTGCTGGACGTCCGTCTTCCCGACGGCGACGGCGTGACCGTGTGCCGGGAACTGCGCTCACGCATGCCCGAGCTCGCCTGCCTCATGCTGACCTCGTTCGACGACGAGGAGGCACTGCTCGACTCGATCATGGCGGGCGCGTCCGGTTACGTCCTGAAGCAGATCCAGGGCTCGGACCTGGTGTCCGCCGTACGCACCGTGGCCGCCGGCCAGTCCCTGCTGGACGCCAGTGCCACCGCCAAGCTGATGGCCCGGCTGCGTGGCGGCCAGCAGGAGGAGCAGCAGCCCGACGGACTGCAAGGCCTGACCGAGCGGGAGCGGGAGATCCTGGCCCTGATCGGTGAGGGACTGACCAACCGCCAGATCGGCCAGCGGTTGTACCTGGCCGAGAAGACGGTGAAGAACCACATTTCCCGCCTGCTGGCCAAGCTCGGCGTCGAGCGCCGTATCCAGGCTGCCGTCATCGCCACCCAGGTCCAGGACCGTCAGCGGCAGGAAGGGCACTGAAATCCCGGAACCGGCGCGGATGAGAACGAATCGCCGGGCAACGTGCTGAGCGCCCGGCTTGTCGCCTCCTCCACCACCAGGGACCACTCCGTCTTGCCGGTCAGGCCGGAGACAGGTTCTCGCCGCCGTTCGCGGGGGCGGCCGTCGGCTCCGCAGGGCCCTCGGAGCGCGTCAGCTCGAACTCGACGTCGACCACGCCCTCGACGGCCCGGACCAGGTGCGCGGCCACCGGGACCAGGGATGTGTCCCGGGCATGGCCGGTGAGCTTCACGACACCGTTCCGTACCTCCACCCGCACAGCTGACACCGGCGCAGGGAAGAGATACGCCACGACCTCCCGCCGCACCTCCTCGGCGATCTCATCGTCGTCCCGCAGGAACACCTTCAGCAGGTCGGCGCGGCTGACGATGCCCTGCAGCATGCCCACGTGGTCGACGACGGGCAGGCGCTTGACCTTGGCGTGCGCCATGGTCCGTGCGGCCTGGGCGAGTGTCGCGTCCGCGTGGACGGTGAGGGCGGGGGAGGTCATGAGGTCCTCGGCGGTGAGGCCTCCGGCCTTGGCCAGATCGTCGAGACGGCGCAGCTGGGTCGCCCGGTCGGGGTCGCTGTCGCGGAACTCCTCCTTGGGCAGCAGGTCGGCCTCGGAGACGACGCCGACCACGCGGCCCTCGCCCTCCAGGACGGGCAGGGCGCTGACCTTCCAGTCCTGCATGAGCTGCACGATCTCCTTGAAGGCGGCCCGTCGGCCGACGGCGGCGACCGTGTGGGACATGACGTCACTGACGATGTGCGGGGTGCTGTACACAGGGACTCCTTCATCGGGTCGGCCCGCTCACACGGCGCTTGCGGCGCCGTAGGGGGCGTAGAGGTCCAGCAGCCGGGTCCTGGTGGTGCGCAGGCGGTGGGCCAGTACCTCGCCGGCCCACCGGGTGACGGCCTGGCCGAGTGCCGGGTCGTCCTGGCAGAGGGAGCGCACGGCCGTGGCGTCGAACTCGTAGGCTCGTACCGGGGTCGCCGCTGTGGCGCCCAGATGCCACACGTACGGTGCGAACAGCCAGGACACGCCGACGAGTTCGTGGTGGCCGAGAGTCTCGATGATCGCGTGGCGTCGGCCGGGTACGTGTGTGTCGAGATCGACGGAGCCGGTGCGGATGATCCAGAACCGGTCCGCGCGCGCACCTTCGTTGAAGATGCGCGTGCCCTGAGGGAAGGTCACTTCCCGGGCGAGACGCACGAGCCGTTGCCGGTGCTGAGTGGGCAGTGCGCGCAGCATGCTCGGAGTGTTCATGGCCGGCCTCCCGGTCAGGGGTGTACGAAGCTGGTACTTCCAGCGTGTGGCGCCGACTCGGGCCGGGCGAGGGGCCATTGGGTCCGGAGCGGGGCCGTCCGGCCCCGAGACAGAGGGCAGCGAAAACGGCCGCCGCCCCCGTGTCGGTGGGGCGGCGGCCGTGGCGCGAGGGTCGTGCCTCCCCTGCACGAGACTCGCGCGGAAGCCCTCGCGGCTCCTGGGGCGTGCGGGAGAACCAACCCCATCTCGAACGAGCCGTAAGGACATGGCACGTCCGGCCGGTCGGCAGCGTGTCTGCTGCAACCGGCCGCATCTCCTGCGTTCGATTGTGGAGCCCGGCACGGAGCCGGTGATGGGGCTGGGCGGGCCATGCTGTGGACCGAACGGCCCCTGTCCTGTGACCAGGAGCACCGGGGAGCGGACGAGTTGGGCTGTCCAGGCCCACGGCAGCGGGACCATCGGGGTCGCGCGTGGGCCGTGTGGCCGCTGACCGTGCGCGGCTGAGGGGCAGAAGGATCAGTCGCGGATCGACTCACCCACACCGGTCCGTAAGGAGCCTGAGCCATGCCCAGAACCACAGGAGACGGAGAGGGGACGGCGCCCACAGCGGCGCTCGGCCTTCCCGCCGCATCCGCTCTCGTCATCGGCAGCATCATCGGTACCGGAGTCTTCGCGCTGCCCTCCGCCCTTGCCCCGTACGGGCCCATCTCCCTCGTCGCGTTCATCGCCGTCACCCTCGGCGCGCTCGCGCTGGCTTTGACCTTCGGGGCGCTGTCCAAGCGCGTTCGGGCGAGCGGTGGTCCGTACGTCTACGCTCGCGAGGCCTTCGGGGAGTTCGCCGGGTTCCTCAACGCGTGGTCGTACTGGATCACGGCCTGGGCCGGCAACGCGGCCATCGTCGTGGCCTGGGTCGGCTACGTCGAGGTGTTCGTGAACACCGGGCACGACAAGTGGATTTCGGTGCTGCTCGCGCTGGTCGGGCTGTGGATTCCCGCCGCGGTCAACCTCACCGGCATCCGGAACATGGGCGCGTTCCAGGTGATCACGACCGTGCTGAAGTTCGTCCCGCTGATCTTCATGGCCACCGTCGGGCTGTTGTTCATCGACTCGCGCAACTTCGGGCCGTTCAACGCCAGTGGCCAGTCGGCACTGGGCGCGATCTCGGCCGCCGGTGCCATCGCCCTGTTCAGCTACCTGGGTCTGGAAGCGGCCTCTGTCGTCGCCGGCCGGGTCCGTGAGCCGGAGCGCAACGTTCCCCGCGCCACCGTCTACGGGACTCTCGTCTGCGCCGTCATCTACATCCTGGGCACCCTCGCCGTCCTCGGTACCGTCGAACACGGCAAGCTGAGCGGCTCGACCGCGCCGTTCACCGACGCCGCGAACAACATCTTCGGCGGCAGCTGGGCCGGAGACATCGTCGCCGTCGCCGCGATCATCTCCGGCATCGGCGCCCTGAACGGCTGGACCATGCTGTGCGCGGAGATGCCGTACGCGGCCGCCCGCGACGGCCTCTTCCCGCAGGCCTTCGCCCGGCTGCGCGGCGAGAGCGGCGTCCCCGCCTTCGGCATCGTCGCCTCGACCGTGCTGGCCTCGCTGATCACCGTGTTCAGCTACACCCGCTTCGACGACGTCTTCACCAAGATCGTGCTGCTCAGCGTGCTGACCGCCGTGATCCCGTATCTCTTCTCCGCCGCCGCCCAGCTGTACTGGCTCCTGGTCCGCGGCCGGGACAGTCTCAGCCCCCGCAGGCTCGCCCGTGACATCACCGTGGCCGCGCTCGCCCTCGTCTTCTCGTACTGGTCGATCCAGGGAAGCGGCTACCAGACCGTCTACTACGGCCTGTTCGTGCTGCTGCTCGGCGTCCCCGTCTACGTCTGGCTGAAGCGGGGCCAGGAGACCTTCGGCGAGGCCACGGCGCCGAGGACCGCGGCGACCGTGGACCGGTCGGAACGCGCACCCGAGACGCCCCCGCCGGCCCAGCGGCTCTCCCGAGGGCTCCGTGCCAGCCGCATCAGCGGAGCCCGGAAGCGCAACGACTTCCGCCACCACGACTGACCGCCCCCAACACAGAGGAACCTCCGCGATGAACACCTTCCACGTCGACTCCGAGGTCGGCCCACTGCGCCAGGTCATCCTGCACCGCCCCGGCCTCGAACTCTCCCGGCTCACCCCGCGCAACGTCGACGCCCTCCTCTTCGACGACATCCTGTGGGCCAAGCGCGCCCGCGAGGAGCACGACGCCTTCGCCCAGGTCCTGCGCGACCACGGCGCCCGCGTCCACTACTTGGCCGACCTGCTGGCGCAGACCCTGGACGTCGCAGAGGCCCGCGACTGGCTCCTGGACCGGGTCGTCACTCCCGGCACCGTGGGCACGGCCCTCATCGACCCGGTGCGCGAACTGTGTGCCGAACTCGACGGGGAGACGCTCGCCGGCTATCTGACCGGCGGACTCCTCAAGAGCGATCTGCCGCTCGCCACCCCGCACAGCCTGGTGTGGAACACGCTCGGCCCCGACGACTTCGCCCTCACCCCACTGCCCAACCACCTCTTCCCGCGGGACAACTCCTGCTGGGTGTACGACCAGGTGTCGGTCAACCCGATGGCCAAGCCCGCCCGGCGACGCGAGAGCCTGCACGCCGAGGCCATCTACCGGTTCCACCCGATGTTCGCCGGCGTCGCGCCCGCCCCTCTCCTCGACGGACCTGTCGGCACCCTCGAAGGCGGGGACGTGCACGTCCTCGGCAACGGCGCCGTCATGGTCGGGATGGGGGAGCGCACCACGGCCCAGGCCGTGGAGAACCTGGCCGCCCGGCTCTTCGCGACCGGCACGGCGAGCAGGCTGATCGCCGTCCAACTGCCCGCAGCCCGCGCGTACATGCACCTGGACACCGTGCTGACCATGGTCGACCGCGACGCCTTCGTCATCTACCCCGGCCTCGCCGACTCCCTGCGCTCCTGGACACTGCGGCCCAGCTCCGAGCGCGAGACCGGTTTCGACGTCACCGCGAACTCCGATCTCGCGACCGCGCTCGCCGAGGGCCTCGACCTGGACAAGGTCCGGATGCTCTCGGCTCCCCAGGACATCCGCAACGCCGAGCGTGAGCAGTGGGACGACGGCAGCAACTTCCTCGCCCTCGCACCCGGCGTGGTCGTCGGCTACGAGCGCAACGTCACCACCAACACCTACCTGCGCAAGCAGGGCATCGAGATCGTCACGATCGCAGGCGCCGAACTCGGCCGCGGCCGGGGCGGCCCCCGCTGCATGAGCTGCCCCGTCGAACGCGCCCCGATCGCCTGACGCCATAAGGACACCCACCATGACCCTCGACCTGCGTGGCCGCTCCTACCTGAGCGAACTCGACTTCACCGCCCCCGAGATCCACCACCTCCTCGATCTCGCCCACGACCTCAAGGCGGCCAAGCGCGCCGGCACCGAACAGCCACGGCTGACCGGCAAGCACATCGCCCTGATCTTCGAGAAGACCTCGACCCGCACCCGCTGCGCCTTCGAGGTCGCCGCTGCCGACCAGGGCGCCCGCACCACCTACCTCGGCCCCGGCGACACCCACGTCGGCCACAAGGAGTCGATCGCCGACACCGCACGCGTCCTCGGCCGCATGTTCGACGGCATCGAGTACCGGGGCTCCGCCCAGTCGATCGTCACCGAACTCGCCGCCCACGCCGGCGTCCCCGTCTACAACGGGCTGACCGACACCGCCCACCCCACCCAGAGCCTGTGCGACATGCTCACGATGCGGGAGCACAGCACCAAGCCGCTCACGGACGTCAGCTACTGCTACCTGGGCGACGCCCGCAACAACATGGGCAACTCCCTGCTGTCCATGGGCGCGCTGCTCGGCATGGACGTGCGCATTGCCGCGCCCCAGGCGCTGTGGCCGGAAACCGCGCTGGTCGCCACATGCCGTGAAGTGGCCGGCCGAAGCGGGGCGCGCATCACCCTGACCGAGGACGTCGAGACCGCCGTACACGGCGCCGACTTCCTGCACACCGACGTCTGGGTCTCCATGGGCGAACCGGCCGACACGTGGCGAGAACGGATCGAGCTGCTGCTCCCGTACCAGGTCAACGACAAGACGCTCGCCCTCACCGGCAACCCGGACGTGAAGTTCATGCACTGCCTCCCCTCCCTGCACGACCACCGGACCCGGCTCGGCCAGGAACTGTTCGAGGCCTACGGCCTGGACGGGCTCGAGGCCACCGACGAGGTCTTCTCCTCGCCCGCCTCGATCGTCTTCGACCAGGCGGAGAACCGCCTGCACACCATCAAGGCCGTACTCGTCGCCACCCTGGAGGACTGAACCATGCGTATCGTCGTCGCCCTCGGCGGCAACGCCCTGCTGCACCGCGGGGAACGCCCCGACGCCGCCGTCCAGCAGGCCAACGTCGACCGCGTCGCCACCGCCTTGGCCCAACTCGCCCACGAGCACGAACTGGTCATCACCCACGGCAACGGCCCGCAGATCGGGCTGCTCGCCATGGAGAGCGAGGCCGACCCCGCGCTCAGCGCCCCCTACCCGTTGGACCTGCTCGGCGCCCAGACGGAGGGCATGATCGGTTCCCTGCTCACCCGTGCCCTGCACGACGCCCTGCCCGGGCACCGGATCGCCGCCCTCGTCACCCACACCCTCGTGCGGACCGACGATCCCGCCTTCGAACGGCCCACGAAGTTCGTCGGCCAGGTGTACTCCGCGCCGGTGGCCAAGGCACTCGCCCGCAAGCGGGGCTGGCACATCGCCCGGGACACCACCGGCTGGCGGCGCGTCGTCGCCTCACCCGCACCCGAACGCATCCTGGAGACCGACACCATCCACGAACTCCTGAACAGCGGGACCCTGGTGATCTGTGCCGGCGGAGGCGGGGTCCCCGTCACCGCCGACCGCGACACCGGCGCACTGTCCGGGGTGGAGGCCGTCATCGACAAGGACCTCACCGCAGCCCTGCTCGCCGAGGACCTCAAGGCCGACTTCCTGCTCATCCTCACCGACGTCCCCTACGTCTACGACGGCTACGGCACCGGCGACCAGCATCCGCTGCTCGACGCCACCCCCCGGGACCTGCGGCGCGGTGGCTTCCCGGCCGGCTCGATGGGCCCCAAGACCGAGGCTGCTGCCCGGTTCGTCGAGCACACCGGCGGTCTGGCCGCGATCGGTGCCCTGGACGCGGCCTACGAGATCGTCCACGGCAGGTCGGGCACACTGATCCGGCCGGACCTCACGGTCGGGTGACAGAGGGGTGTGGCCGGTCCCGCTCCGTGCCGCGTGTCCAGGACCGGTTCCTATCGCTCGCCATTCCACTCGCGGTAGGCGGCCACCGCGGTGGGCAGCGTGGGGAAGACGAGATCCGTGCCCACGGAGTCCGCCAGGCCGTACGCCTTCAAGTCGTCCAGCAGGTCCTGCTTGACCCGGGCCAGGGCGAACACAGTGCCGCGGTGGCCGAGTTCGCGGCGCAGCTCGTCGAGCGCGTCGAGCGCCGTGATGTCGACCTCGACGTTCGCCTCGGCGTTCAGCACGAACCAGCGGACTGGCACGATCTGTTGGTCGACGGCGGCCAGGGCCCGGTGCCGGAAGTCCTCCGCATGGGCGAAGAACAGCGGGGAGTCGTAGCGGTAGACCAGCAGGCCCGGGATCGTGCGGGCTTGCGGACAGTCATCGATGTCGTGCATGCCCGCCAACCCGGGCACCAGCCCTTGGACCGCGTCGTGCGGTCGCGCCACCCGCGTCAGCAGTTCGGCCACCGACAGGCCGACCGCCACGATCACCCCGTACAGGATGTCCAGAGCGAGTACGCCGGCCATGCAGCCGAGGGCGAGCAGGAGTTCGCGGCGGCGGAAGGAGGCCGGTCGGCGGAATCCGGTCAGGCCGATCGAGGCGGCGAGCGCGGTACGGCTGGCGCTGCTGCTGACCGGAAATCCGTGCAGGGCGCCCGCACCGAGGTTGGCCGCGCTCAGGGCCAGGAACTCCTGGTTGGCGTCCAGGCCGGGTTCGTCGTCGGTGCGCCCGGTGAAGGCGCGCGCGGTGAGGATGAAGTCGGTGTAGGAGACGATCAGGACGCCCAGTGCGGGCAGGATCGCCCACAACCCGGCCACGCCCGCGTACGCCGTCACGCCGGCCAGCAGGTCGCCTCTCAGCCACGAGCGCCGGTAACCGAGCAGGGCGTCGAGGCCGGGTACCAGCCGACGCCACCACGAGGACCGTCTGCCCGCGTCCTCAGCCATATGCCGCCCCTCCCTGCCTGGGCCCAGCATCCATGGCCCCGCGATCAACCGCGACACTCGCCCGGTGTTCAACCTGCCCGGTCCGCCACCTCCAGCCAACGGGCCTCGCATGCAGGGACGTTCAGCCCAACGGATGGAGACCTTCGGCATCCGGCGTGACGTCAGGCATCGGACGAGAGTGAGACACGTCAAGGAGAAGACGATTCATACATCCCCGAAGGGATCACCATCATGGCCGTGCACGAGCACCCTCACCGGAGCCCGGGCTTCCACCTGCCGGCCGCCTTCCACTGGCACCGGACCGGCTCCAAGTCCGCTGTGTCGGCACGTCTCGGTACGCACACCGCGCAGGCCCACGCACTCGCGTCCCTGCGCACCCTGACCGGGTCTTCCTCTGGGCGTTCCTGGACAAGACGTTCGGCCTGGGATACGCGACCGCCTCCGGCAAGGGCTGGATCGACGGCGGATCGCCGACGAAGGGCTTCCTCAACTCCGTCGCCGGGCCGATGAAGCCGACGTTCCACTCCTGGACCGTCGACACATGGGCGGACTGGCTGTTCATGCTGGGTCTGCTCGGCATCGGCCTGGCTGTGATGGCCGGTGTGGCGCTGTGGCCGGCCGCGGTGGCGGGCACAGCGATGATGGCGCTGATGTGGATGGCCGAGTGGCCGCCGGCCAGGCACCTGGCGAACGGCTCGCCGAGCATGTCGACGCATCCGTTCACCGACTACCACGTGATCTACGCTGTCGCGCTCATCGCCGTGGCGGCAGCGGGCGCGGGCGCCACCTGGGGCCTGGGCCCGCTGTGGGCGCGGCTGCCGATCGTCCGCGACCACACCTGGCTGCGCCGACCCGCACGCGGCGGGACGGACCTCGCCCCTGGCCCGTCCCGCCGGCCCGTGTGCGGGGCCCATGGTCCCCGCTGAAGGACCAGCGGCCCCTGCCCCGCCCATCCCCCGAACACGACGCTGGAATCGGGCCCCTCGGGTCCCGGTTCAGGAGGTGGAGAACATGCCCCGCACCATCATGGTGGGTCTCGACGGCTCGCCCGAGAGCCGCGCCGCCGCGGAATGGGCGGCCCGCGAGGCGAAACTGCGCGGACTGCCGGTGAAGCTCGTCCAGGTATGGGAGCCCGTCCCGGAGCCCATGGTCCAGGCCCCGCTCCTCGGTGCCGAGACGCACCAGCACTGGACCGAGAGAATCCCCCGCGAGTCCGCCGAGGGTCTGCGACTGCGCCACCCCGGAGTCGAGGTGAGTACCGAGCATCTCACCGGACGCCCCGCCGAAGCCCTGGTCGACGCGGCGAAGGACGCCGACATGCTCGTCCTCGGCTCACGCCGCCTGGGCGGCGTCGGCGGCTTCCTGGTCGGCTCGGTCGGTCTCGCGGTCGTGGCGCACACCGAGCGGCCCGTCGTCCTGGTCCACGCCGGCGAGCAGGCCGCGGACGAGCACGAGAGGGACCCCGCGGGCATCCCGTCCGCGGCCACAGGGTTCCGCCCCGTCGTCCTCGGGCTCGACGTCGCCCGCCCCGACGAGGCGCTGATCGGGTTCGCCTTCGAGGCCGCGGCGCGCCGCTCGGTGCCGCTGCGGGTCGTGCACGTCTGGAACCCGCCGCCCTACTACGCCTACGGCATGGCCCTGGAGCCCGCGGTCGAGCGGGAGATGGCGAAGGGCGACGCCACCATCCTGAGCGAGGTGCTGCGCCCCTGGCGGCAGAAGTACCCCGACGTCGAGGTCGTCGAGCAGTCGCAGTACGGCAGCCCCTCGCTCCTCCTGATCGAGGCCTCCCACGAGGCCTCCCTGGTCGTCGTCGGCCGCCGCATCCGCCGCTCCTCCGCCGGCGCCCACATCGGCACCGTCACCCACGCCGTCCTGCACCACTCCACCGCCCCCGTCGCCGTCGTCGCCCACGAGTGAGAGACCACCGACGCACCCCTCCAGAGGAGAGAACAGATCATGAAGGCAGCGGTCGTACGAGCCTTCGGCGAGCCCCTGGTCATCGAGGAGCGACCCGACCCCGAACCCGGCCCCGGTCAGGTCCGCATCCGCGTCGAGGCCTCCGGGCTGTGCCACACCGACATCCACGCAGCCCACGGCGACTGGCCCGTCAAGCCCACCCCACCCTTCGTCCCCGGCCACGAAGGCGTCGGCCTCGTCGAGAAGCTCGGCGAGGGTGTCACCCACCTGTCCATCGGGCAGCGCGTCGCGGTGCCGTGGCTCGGCAGGGCGTGCGGGCGGTGCGAGCACTGCCTGTCCGGCTGGGAGACGTTGTGCGAGCAGCAGATCAACACCGGGTACGGCTGCGACGGCGGCTACGCCGAGAAGATGCTGGCCCGGGCCGACTTCGCCCAGCCCGTGCCCGACGGCGTCACCCCGTTCGACGCCGCCCCACTGACCTGCGCCGGCGTCACCACGTACAAGGCCCTCAAGGTCGCCGACGTCCGCCCCACCCAACTCGTCGCGATCTCCGGCGTCGGCGGCCTCGGCCACCTCGCCCTGCAGTACGCCAAGATCGCCGGAGCCACCGTCGCGGCCATCGACGTCACCGACGACAAGCTCGAACTGGCCGCGCAACTCGGCGCCGACCTCGTCATCGACGCCCGCAAGCAGGACGTCGGCAAGGAGCTGAAGAAGCACGGCGGCGCCCACGCCGCGATCGCCCTTGCGGTAGACCCGGCCGCGTTCGAGGCGGTCAACTCCGGTCTGCGGCGAGGCGGAAAGCTCGTCATGGTGGCCCTGCCCGCTCACGGCACGATTCAAGTCCCGATCTTCGACACCGTCCTCAACGGCACCTCGGTGATCGGCTCGATCGTGGGCACGCGGCAGGACCTCGCCGAGGTCTTCCAGCTCCACGCCGCCGACCGGACCGAGGTCATCTACGAGACGCGCCCGCTGGCCTCCGTGAACGAGTCCATTGATGCCGTGCTGCGCGGTGACATCAAGGCTCGGATCGTCTTCGACCTGGACGCTGGAAGGTGAGCACGATGGAACTGCCCCTGGTCGTCGGCGTCGACGGCTCCGAGCCGAGCCTGCGCGCCGTCGACTGGGCGGCCGACGAAGCCGCCCTGCGCGATCTGCCGCTGCGGCTGGTGTACGCCTCGCTCTGGGAACGGTACGAAGGCACCTCACTCGCCGACGGTCTCGGCAAGCCCTCCGAACAGGTGATGGCCGAGGACATCGTCGAGACCGCCGCACGCCGGGTCCGCACCCGCCGACCCGGCGTGAAGGTCACCATCGACGTGCTGCCCGAGGAACCCGAGTACGCGCTGGTACGGGAAAGCCGCACCGCCGCTGCCATGGTCCTGGGCTCTCGGGGCCGCAGCAGCCTGGCCGAGGCGCTCCTCGGCTCCGTCAGCGTCACGGTGGCCGGCCACGCGCACTGCCCCGTCATCGTGCTGCGCGGCAGCCACGACAACCGGGCCGTACCCGGCAGGCACGGCCGCATCGTCGTGGGCGTGGGCGAGAAACCGGGGGACGCGGCTGCGATGCGCTTCGCAGCCGAGGAGGCACGGCGCCGAGGTCTGCCGCTGGAAGCCGTGCGGGCCTGGCGCTGCCCCGCGCACGAGACGACCGACCACCCCCTGCTGGCCGGTGAACCGGCCCGACTGCACGAGGAGCGGGCCGCGGAGATGCTGGACGTGGCACTGCGGGACGTCCCGGCTGATGTGGAGGTGCATCCGCACGCCGTCGAGGGACACGCCCGTCAGGTGCTGCTCGACGCCTCGGCCGACGCCGACCTGCTCGTGGTCGGGGCCCGGCGCCGCGAGGGCCCTCATGGCCTCCAACTCGGCCGTGTCGCCCACGCGGTGCTGCACCACGCCGTCTGCCCCGTCGCCGTCGTCCCCCAGCGGGCGTGAACGAGGTGACCGGCTGTTCAGAGGCGCGCCGCGTGATCGGGCACGTAGGTCTGCAGATCACGCGGCGGGCGCTCGTAGCCGGTCGACGGCGGCCGATGCGGAAGCTCCAGCACCGGCGGCGACACCTCGTGATACGGGACCGAGTTCAGCAGGTGGGCCATCACCTCGTCCTTGGCCCGCGAGTAGGCCTCCCAACGGGTGATCGACTGCAGGTCCATCGGCGACAGCTTCCAACGGCGCAGCGGATCCTCCAGGCGGCGCCGGAACCGCTCCTGCTGCTCGGTGTAGCAGGATCCCGACCTCCACCAGCATCCGCTCGAAGATCGGGCACCGCCGCAGGAAGAGCCGCCCCTCCGCCCGCACCCACTCCGGCAACTTGACCACCTCGGTCTGCGGACGCAGTAGTTCCTTCTCATACACCTGGCGCGGCAGCTTCGCCGCCTTCTTACCGGCCATGCCGCCTCCACCACCGACGACTCACTGGGGCACTCACGACCCACGGCACGTCCCCGACTGTAAAGGAGCTCCTCACCATGACCGTACGTGTCGGCATCAACGGCTTCGGCCGCATCGGCCGCACCTATCTCCGCGCGGCACTCGACCGCGCGGAGGCGGGCACCCAGGACGTCCACGTCGTCGCGATCAACGACATCGCCCCGCCCGCCACCCTCGCCCACCTCCTGGAGTACGACTCGACGTTCGGGCACATCGGACGCGATGTCATCTACGACGACAGCTCGATCACCGTCGACGGTCGGCGTATCGCCGTCACCGCCGAGCGCGACCCGGCCGCCCTGCACTGGTCCGACTACGGAGCCGACATCGTCATCGAGTCCACCGGATGCTTCCGCGACCGCGACGCCGCGGCCCTGCACCTGAAGGCAGGCGCCCACACCGTCCTGCTCTCGGCGCCAGGCAAGGGCGTGGACGCCACCCTCGTCATGGGTGTCAACGACGACACCTACGACCGGCACCGTGACCGGATCATCTCGGCTGCCTCCTGCACCACCAACTGCCTCGCGCCGATGGCCAAGGTGCTCGACGAGAACTTCGGCATCGACTGCGGCCTGCTGACCACCGTCCACGGCTACACCAACGACCAGTCGCTGCTCGACGGCCCGCACAAGGATCTGCGCCGCGCCCGCTCGGCGGCACTGAGCATCATCCCGACCAGCACGGGTGCCGCCCGCGCCGTCGGCCTCGTACTGCCGGAGCTGGCCGGTGCGCTGGACGGGATCGCCGTCCGGGTGCCCGTGGAGGACGGTTCCCTCACCGACCTCACGGTGGTACTGAACCGCGAGGCCACGGCGGACGAGATCAACGCCGCCTTCGCCGCGGCGGCCGAGGGCCCGCTGAACGGCATCCTGCGCGTCTCGACGGCACCCATCGTCTCCCGAGACGTCATCGGAGACCCGGCCTCGTGCATCTTCGATGCCGCGCTCACCCAGGCGGGCGGCACCCTCGCCAAGGTCTTCGGCTGGTACGACAACGAATGGGGCTACACCAACCGGCTGCTGGACCTGACGGAGCTGGTCGCCGACTGACGGCAGGGGAAGCCCGCAGACGCCGACGGCGGCTCCTACAGCTTGAGGCTGAACCAGGTCGTCTTCCCGTGGTCCATTGGCCGTACGCCCCAGTCGTCGGCGAGGGCACGAACGAGCAGCAGGCCGCGCCCGGACTCCTCGTCCTCCGCCGCGAGGCGCGGTTGCGGCAGGTGGGGGCTGCGGTCGCTGATCTCCACGGTGAGATCGGTGTCGGTGCGGCACACGTGCACCCCGATGGGGCCCTGGGCGTGCTGCACGGCGTTGGTGAGGACCTCGGAAAGCAGCAGCAGGGCGTCATCCGTCGTGTCCGCGCAGTCCCATGTGCTCAGTGCCTTGCCGAGGAACTCGCGGCCCGCCGGCACGGATTCGGGCGTGGCGAGCAGGTCGGTGGTGGCCGTGGCCAGTGGAGCCGCGGGCAGCTGGGTCAGCAGCAGCGTGACGTCGTCGTGGCCGTCCGCGTCGGGCAGCAGCGTCGACAGGACGTGGTCGGCGGCGGTCTCCAGGTCGGGCACCGTGGTCGGCAGCTCGTCCAGGGTGGCGACGAGCTGGGTGAGCTTGTCCTCGATGTCGGTGCCGGGGGTCTCTATCAGGCCGTCGGTGTAGAGCACGAGGGTGGCGCCGGGCTCGATGGTGTCGCAGCACTGTTCGTAGATCACGCCACCGACGCCGAGGGGGGCGTTCACGGGTGCCGGGAGCGGCCGGGTGCGTGCACCGGGGACGGCGACGAGAACCGGCAAGTGGCCCGCGGAACACACGGTCACCTCTCCGGCGTCGGCGGCGATGACCAGATAACAGCAGGTGACCAGCTGGTCGGGGACATCGAGATCGGCGACGACGGTGTCCATCGCCTGCATCAGTTGCCGTGGCTGGAGCCCGGTCTTGGCCAACGCGTGTGCCGCAGAACGAAGTTGTCCCATGACGGCCGCGGCCTCGAGACCGCGGCCCATCACATCGCCGATCAGCACGCCCACTCGGCCGGCGCCCAGTGGGATCAGGTCGAACCAGTCACCGCCGACACCGGCTCCCTGGGTCGCGGGCTGGTAGCGGCTGGCGGTGGCGAGGCCGGGGATGGCGGGCGGCGTGCCCATCAGGCTGCGCTGCAGGGTCAGGGCGATGTGCCGCTGCTGCTCGTACAGTTCCGTCAACTCGGCCTCGGCGCGCTTGCGGTCGCTGATGTCCCGCACGATCGCGCACGCCCCGACGACCGCGCCGTCCGCCGCCCGGGTCGGCCACAGGGTGACGTCGACGTCCAGCAGCTTCCCGGAGCGGGTGAGCCGCAACGTCTCGAAGTGTTCGACCTTCTCGCCCTGGCGCAGCCGCTCCAGGAGCGCGGTGATCTCGTGGTTCCTCGCGGAGGGTGCCAGCATGGACACGTGCCGGCCCAGGACCTCGTCCGCAGTGAACCCGTACAGCCGCTGCGCGGCGGCGTTCCAGTAGGTGATGTGGCCGTCCAGGGTCTTCGCGAGGATGGCGTCCTGCGATGACTCGACCAGCCCGGCGAGCTCGTTGATGCGCTCCTCGGCGGCTTTGCGTTCGCTGACGTCGCGTACGGCGGCGGAGACGAGGAGGCCGTCGGTGGTTTCCAGGGGGCTGAGGCTGATTTCGACGGGGAACTCGGTGCCGTCTTTGCGTAGTCCGTAGAGGTCGAGTCCGGCGCCCATGGGGCGGACCTGCTGGTTGTGTGCGTAGCCGTTGCGGTGGGCGGTGTGGTGGGTGCGGAAGCGGTGGGGGACGAGGAGCTCGACGGGGTGGCCGAGGAGTTCTTCGCGCTGGTAGCCGAAGAGGGCTTCGGTCTGGGCGTTGACGAGGCGGATGGTGCCGGTGTCGTCGACGATGACCATGGCGTCCGGCGCCGCTTCCAGCAGCCCCCTGAACCTCTCCTCGGCGGCTTTGCGTTCGCTGACGTCGCGTACGGCGGCGGAGACGAGGAGGCCGTCGGTGGTTTCCAGGGGGCTGAGGCTGATTTCGACGGGGAACTCGGTGCCGTCTTTGCGTAGTCCGTAGAGGTCGAGTCCGGCGCCCATGGGGCGGACCTGCTGGTTGTGTGCGTAGCCGTTGCGGTGGGCGGTGTGGTGGGTGCGGAAGCGGTGGGGGACGAGGAGCTCGACGGGGTGGCCGAGGAGTTCTTCGCGCTGGTAGCCGAAGAGGGCTTCGGTCTGGGCGTTGACGAGGCGGATGGTGCCGGTGTCGTCGACGATGACCATGGCGTCCGGCGCCGCTTCCAGCAGCCCCCTGAACCTCTCCTCGGCGGCGCCCGGAACGCCACCGGGGGCCCGGGCGCCGCACCGGCACGTGCCAGGTTCCACCGTGCAGGCGGGATCAGATGGTGCTGTTTCGATCAAGTCGTTCATTCTCGTCCTCGCCCCCCAGGCTCACGTTGAGACAGGTCATCCCAACGCAAACCACACAGTTCTGCCATGACAAGTCGTGTAGTGGCCCCCAGTGCCCGAACTTGTGCGCACACGACGACCGCGGTGACCGTTCCTTGGCGGCGTCCGTCCGGTCACATCCCTGCCAAACCGGCGATCCACGGACACGCACCCCGGGGAAGAAGGGCCGACCGGCCCTCGGAGGACCTCCACACAGCCCATGGGATCCCGTCGTGATCCGTCTGATGCTCGAACCGTCGAGAGGCTTGGAGGAGATCCCTGATGTCGGACGCCGTGCTCAACCGCCCCCCGGTTCACGCCCTGCTCGCGGATGGCACCACCGTGTGCATCCGGCCTGTGACCCCGGCCGACCACGACCAGGTGCAGGGGCTCTACGAGGAGATGTCCCCGGAGAACCTCCGTCTCCGGTTCTTCTCGATGAGCCCCCGGTCCGCCGCTCTGGCCGCCGACCGGGCCTGCGCCCCGGCGCACCCCGGCTACCGGGCCCTGCTGGCCGAGACGCACGGTCAGGTGATCGGACTCGCCGAGTACGACACGGCGGGTGGGCAGGACGAGGCCGAGATCTCCATCGCCGTCTGCGACGGTCTGCACCACCGTGGAGTGGGCACCCTGCTCGTCGAGCACCTGGTCTCCGCCGCCCGGGCCGACGGCATCACCACCTTCACCGCCGACGCGCTCAGCGAGAACCGCGAGATACTCCGGCTCTTCGCCGACCTCGGCCTGCGCACCGCCCGCCACTTCGAGGGGCCCGAGGTGCGCTGCACCATCCGGCTCGACGCGGACGACGCCTATCTGTCGGCTGTGGAGGCCCGGGGGCGGGCCGCCGACGTGGCCAGCCTCGAGCCGCTGCTGTGCCCGAACGTGGTCGCTGTTGTCGGCGCCGGACGCAAACCCGGCTCGGTCGGCCGGGTGATCCTGCACCACCTGAAGGAGGGCGGTTACACCCGCCGCCTGTTCGCCGTGAACCCGAGTGTCAACCACATCCTCGGCGTGCCGTCGTACCCGTCCGTGAGCGCGCTGCCGAAGCCCCCCGACCTGGTGGTCGTGGCTGTCCCGGCCACAGTGGTCCCGGTCGCGGCCGAGGAGTGCGGCAGGGCCGGCGTCCGGGCGCTGCTCGTCGTCACCGCCGGCCTCGACGCCGGCCAGGCGCAGGCGCTGCTGACCACCTGCCGCACCCACGGCATGCGCCTGGTGGGACCCAACTGCCTCGGCATCTCCAACACCGACCCCGACCTGCGCCTGGACGCCACCTTCGCCGCCGACCACCCCCGCCCCGGTACCGCTGGCGTCGCCGTGCAGTCCGGCGGGGTCGGCATCGCCCTGCTCGACGGGCTGTCCCGGCTCGGCATCGGCGTCTCGTCCTTCGCCTCCCTCGGCGACAAGTACGACGTCAGCGGCAACGACATGCTCCAGTGGTGGGAGAGCGACGGCCGCACCGAACTCGCCCTGCTGCACCTGGAGTCCTTCGGCAGCCCCCGCGCGTTCTCCCGCACGGCCCGCCGCGTCACCCGCCGCATGCCGGTGCTGACCGTCGACGCGGGCCGTACCGAGGCGGGCCGCCGGGCCGCCGCCTCCCACACCGCGGCCGCCGCCACCCGCACCGTGACCCGGCAGGCACTGTTCACCCAGGCCGGCATCACCGCCACCCGCTCCGTCGGCGAACTCCTCGAAACCGCCGCCCTGATGCACTCCCAGCCGCTCCCCGCGGGAACCCGCGTCGCGATCGTCACCAACGCGGGCGGCGCGGGCGTCCTCGCCGCCGACGCCTGCACAGAGGCGGGACTGGCCCTGCCGCCGCTGCCCGCTGAAGTCGTCGACGACCTGCTCGCCGTGCTCCCGCAGGGTGCGGCGGTCGGCAACCCCGTAGACGCCAGCGCAATCGTCACGGAGGAACAGCTCGCGGACTGCCTGGACCGGCTGACGCACCACCCGGGCATCGACGCCGTACTGGTGGCTCTCGTACCCACGGCGGTCGCCGCCGCGACCGGTGACGACCTCGTCCGGGCACTCACCGACGCCTCCGCGCACCGGGCCAAGCCGGTTGCCGCCATACGCCTCGAACAGGGCCTGCCGGTCAAGCTGCTGCCCGCCGACGCGGGCACCATCCCCTCATACGCCGAACCTCAGGCGGCGGCACGTGCGCTGGCTCACGCCGCACGCCGCGCGGCCTGGCTCGCCCGGCCCGTGGGCACGGTCCCGGAACTCGACGGCATCGACACCACCCGTGCCCAGGAGATCACTGACACCTTCCTGGCCGCGCATCCGGACGGCGGCTGGCTCGACCCGCGCACCTGTGCCGACCTGCTGGCCTGCTATGGCATCCCGCAGATCCCGTGGGCGTGGGCGGAGACCGAGGACGATGCCGTCCTCGCGGCCCAGCGGCTGCGCGGTCCGGACGGCCGGCTGGTGATGAAGGCCCACTGGCCGGGACTGGTCCACAAGAGCGAGCAGCGGGCCGTGCACCTCGACCTCCAGGGCGATGCCCAAGTCCGGGCCGCCTTCCGGGACTTCGGGACCCGGTTCGCGGGGCTGCTCACCGGTGTGGTCGTACAGCCGCTCGCCGCGCGCGGCACCGAACTGTTCGCGGGCGTCGTCCAGGACGAGGTCTTCGGCCCGCTCGTACTGTTCGGGCTCGGCGGCACCGCGACCGAGGTCCTCGGCGACCACACCGCCCGACTCGCCCCGCTCACCGACCACGACGTGCACGACCTGATCACCGCGCCGCGTTGCGCGCCGCTGCTGTGCGGAGCGCCCGGCAGCGGGCCGGCCGACCTCGAAGGGCTGGAGCAGCTGCTCCTGCGCCTGTCCCGGATGGCGGCCGACCTGCCGCAGCTCGCCGAGGTCGACTTCAACCCCGTGCTCGCGACCACGGCCGATGTCTCCGTGCTCGACGCGCGGGTGCGGCTGGTGCCACGCAGGCCGCAGGACTCCTATCTGCGCCGACTCCGTTGAGTCTCCACCGAGGAGGAACCAGTGATGAAGCACAACAAGGTCGGCTCTGTGATGGCCACGGACGTCGTCCGCGCCTCGTACGGCACCCCCTTCAAGGAAGTGGCGCGGCTGCTCGCCCACCACAGGATCAGCGGACTGCCGGTCGTGGACGAGGACGAGAACGTCATCGGCGTCATCTCCGAGACCGACTTGATGGCCCGCCAGGCCGAAATACCCGACCCGTACGAGCCGAAGCGCCGCTTCCGGGCGATGGCGTTGACACGTGACGGAAGGCGAAGGGCCGCGAAGGCGGCGGCCCGCACCGCCGGCCAGCTGATGACCGAACCGCCCGTCACCGTGCGCGCCGAGGACACCATCGTCGAGGCCGCGCGGATCATGGCCCAGCGGCGCGTGGAGCGGCTGCCGGTCGTGGACGAGGAGGACCGGCTCGTCGGCATCGTCACCCGCCGGGACCTGCTCCAGGTCTTCCTCCGGCCGGACACGGAGATCCGCGACGAGGTGGTCGAGGACGTCCTTGTCCGCGCGCTGTGGCTGCCGCCGCAGAGCGTCGACGTCTCCGTGGTGGAGGGTGTGGTCACGCTCGCCGGCCGCATGGAGCGCAAGAGTGAGACGGAGATCGCCGTCTGCATGACCAAGCAGATCGACGGCGTGGTCGCGGTGGTCGACAACCTCACCTACCGCCTGGACGACAGCCACGTGCAGCCTGCCGAACAGGCCCCGCACGGCGTTGCCGATGACTGGCTGCGCAAACTGTGAGGGGAGGCGGACCGCCATGACCGGCAAGGTCCTGGTCGCGTACGGGACGACGAACGGATCGACCGCGCAGATCGCCGAGGCGGTCGCCCAGGTGCTGGGCGAGGAGGGGCTGACGGCAGAGGCACGGCCTGCACCATCGGTGGCGAGCATCGAGATGTACGACGCTGTGGTGGTCGGGGCGCACTGTACGCCGGCCGCTGGCACAAAGACGCGCGCCGCTTCGTCCGCCGCCACCGCCGGGCCCTGGGCGACCGTCCGCTGTGGTTCTTCAGCAGCGGGCCGCTGGACGTTCCAGCCTCGGAGCGGAACATCCCGCCCGTGTCCGGCGTGCGGCGCGTCATGGACCGGCTCGGCGTCAGGGAGCACGTCACCTTCGGCGGCTGCCTGGAGGAGGGTGCGAGCGGAAGAGTCGCACGGACGATCCTTCGCAACGGCAAGGGCGGTGACTTCCGCGACTTTCCCGCCATCGAGGCCTGGGCGGAGCGGGTCGCAGAGGAACTGACGGCTGCTTAGGCCGTCATTTCCTCGCCTTGGCCTGCCCAGGTTCACGGCACGATGGCGATCGGACATCGGGCTTCGCGCAACAAGGCTTGCAGGAAGTCCGGGTGGCACGGTCCTCCTCGGGAACACCGAAGGGCAACCCGGCGGCCCAGGAGGGAAGTTCCCAGGCGTGTACGGCGTGCAGCCGTACACCCCGGGCCTGGGCGGCGTCGAAGGCGAAGTCGATGGCCCGCTCCGCCGGGTGACGGGCGTCCATCCCGAGGGTGACCTGTGTGGCCGGGCGTGCCGGAGCTGTGACGGGGGCGATGGCGTCCGGTATGAGGACCACGGGGCACGCGGAGACGGCCATGAGGGCGAGTGGCCGTGCTCGTTGCCAGGCCGGACTACGGCCTGTCCCGTTGGCGCAGGCAATGATGACTCGGCTCACGACGATCGCCTTCCTGGCACACAGGTGACCCGCTCTCACTCCTCCTACCGTGCCGACGGCCCCAGGACCGGCGCAGGGGCCGAATGGACCTGCGAGAGCCCTTGCGGCCCATATCCGACCGGGTCCCCTCAGCAAGACGCTGGCAGTACCAAGCAGAACAAGCGCAGGAGGTGCGCACCATGCTGTCGCCCGTCATCGCCGGAGTGGACGGATCGACCGAGAGCCTCGCCGCCGCAGAGTGGGCCGCCCGCGAGGCCGTGCGTCGTGACCGACCGCTGCGACTGGTGCACGCCTGGAAGTGGCATCCCCGCCAGACGGAAGGGGAGCCGGCGAACGCCGCGCAGCGGCATCTGGCGCGCCGCGTCCTGCGGCACGCGGAGGAGCGCATCCGCAGCGCCGTGCCCAGCGTGCGCCTCACCGACGAGCAGGTCGAGGGCCCGGCGACCGCGGCCTTGCTGAAGGCCGCCGAACAGGCCGAGCTGCTGGTCCTGGGCTCGCGCGGCCTGAGCGGCTTCACCGGACTTCTCGTCGGCTCCGTCGCCCAAGGGGTTGTCGCGAAGGCCATCCGTCCCGTGGTCCTCGTACGGGCAGGGGAGGAGGCCGAGGACGAGCACCTCCCGGCGGACGACGGCAGCCCGTCCACCCGGACCGGCTACCTCGACGTAGTGCTCGGCATCGACCTCGCTGATGCCTGCGACGAGCTGATCGAGTTCGCGTTCGAGGAAGCCCAGTTGCGGCAGGCCCGCCTGCGTGTCGTGTACGCCTGGCAGCCGCCTTCTGCCCTCAGCCTCGGCCCCGGAGACATTGCTCTGGTCAACGATCCCGAGCGGGCCGAGGAGTGGCAGGGATTCCTGTCCGCTGTCCTGAAGGTGTGGCGTGACAAGTACCCCGAGACCGAGGTCCTGGAGACCGTTGTGGAGGGCAAGGCCTCCACCGCGCTGGTCCGGGCCGCCTCCGCGGCGAGCCTCCTCGTCGTCGGCCGCCGCCTGTCCGAGCAGCCGACAGTTCCGCGCATCGGCCCCGTCACCCACGCCGCCGTCCACCACGTCGGCTGCCCGCTGGCCGTCGTGCCCCACGAGTGAGAGACCGGAGAGCGCGATGAGCACACCGACAACCTACGTGTACGCATTCGCCGAAGGCAGCCGGGAGATGGCCGACCTGCTCGGCGGCAAGGGCGCCGGCCTGGCCGAGATGACCCGGCTCGGACTGCCCGTGCCGCCTGGCTTCACCGTCACCACCGAAGCCTGCAAGGTCTACCTCGCCACGGGCGAGGAGCCGCTCGAACTGTGCATCGAGGAGGCCCGCGCCCTGGCCGGTTTGGAACGGACCATGGGACGCACGCTCGGCGCGCCCGACGATCCGCTCCTGGTGTCCGTACGCTCCGGCGCCCGCTTCTCGATGCCCGGCATGATGGAGACCATCCTCGACATCGGCCTGAACGACGAGTCCGTCGCCGGCCTCGCCAAGGCGGCCGGACAGGAGCGGTTCGCCTGGGACTCCTACCGGCGGCTCGTGCAGATGTTCGGCCGCACGGTGATGGGCGTCGACGGCGGTGTGTTCGAGCAGGCCATCGCCGCGCACAAGGCGCAGCGCGGGACGCGCGACGACCACGACCTCGACGCTGCGGAACTCGCGGTCCTCACCGAGGAGTTCAAGGCGATCATCCGCCGGGAGACGGGTGAGGACTTCCCTCAGGATCCTGTCGAGCAGCTGCAGCGTGCCATCCGTGCGGTCTTCGACTCCTGGAACGGCGAACGCGCCTGTGTCTACCGCCGCCGTGAGCACATCCCCGACGATCTGGGCACCGCCGTCAACGTCCAAGCGATGGTGTTCGGCAACCTCGGCCCCGACTCCGGTACCGGCGTCGCCTTCACCCGCGACCCCGCCACCGGCGCCCGCGGCATGTACGGGGACTACCTGCCCGACGCCCAGGGTGAGGACGTCGTCTCCGGAGTCCGCGACGCCGTACCCCTGAGCGAGCTGAAGACCCTCGATCCCCGCTCCTACGTCGAACTCGGCGACCACCTTCGCACGCTGGAGAACCACTACCACGACCTGTGCGACGTCGAGTTCACCGTCGAGCGCGGCCGGCTGTGGATCCTCCAGACGCGGGTCGGCAAGCGCACCGCCGAGGCCGCCTTCCGCATCGCCCACGACCTGTGCGAGGAGAAGACGATCACGGCCGACGAGGCGCTGGCCCGCGTGGACGGAGCCGAGCTGACCCGGCTGATGTTCCCCCGCTTCGACACCACGCCCGCCGACGTGCCTCTCGCGCACGGCGTACCGGCCTCACCGGGCGCAGCAGTCGGGGTCGTCGTCTTCGACTCCGCCGAGGCCCAGCGCCGAGCCGCTGCCGGAGAGAAGACGATTCTCGTGCGACGTGAGACGACCCCCGACGACCTGCCCGGAATGATCGCCGCTCAGGCCGTCCTCACCAGCCGGGGCGGCAAGACCAGCCACGCCGCCGTCGTCGCGCGCGGCATGGGCAAGGTGTGCGTGTGCGGGGCCGAGTCGCTGACCGTCGACCCGATCGCCCGCCGACTCACCACGGGCTCAGGAGTCGTCGTACGCGAGGGCGACATCCTCTCCGTCGACGGAACCGCCGGCACCGTGCACCTCGGCGCCCTTCCCCTCACCGCCTCTGACGTCGGGCGCGCGCTGGAGACCGGTGAGAGCACGGGCTCGCTGACCGAGGCGGTCCTGGCGGCACTCGCACACGCGGACTGCGTTCGCCGCCTTCAGGTACGGGCGAACGCCGACACGCCCGAGGACGCCGCACGCGCCCGCCGGCTCGGCGCCCAGGGCATCGGCCTGTGCCGCACCGAGCACATGTTCCTCGGCGACCGCAGGACGCTGGTCGAGGCGATGATCCTGGCCCGCGACGACACGGCCCGCGATGAGGCTCTCGCGACGCTGCTGCCGCTGCAGCGCGAGGACTTCGTCGGCATCCTCAAAGCCATGGACGGGCTGCCGGTGACCATTCGCCTCATCGACCCGCCGCTGCACGAGTTCCTGCCCGACCGCACCGCGCTGGCCGTCCGCCTGGCGAGCGCCACCCATCCGGACGTCCACGACCGCGAACTGCTCGATGCCGTCGAGCGCCTGCATGAGCAGAACCCGATGCTGGGATTGCGCGGCGTACGGCTCGGACTGGCCGTTCCCGGCCTCATGGCCATGCAGGTCCGCGCCATCGCCGAGGCCGTCGTCCACCGGCAGCGCGAGGGCGGCCGACCGCACGCCGAGATCATGATCCCGCTCGTCGGAACGGTCGAGGAACTGCGCCTGGCCCGGACGGAAGCAGAGCGCGTGCTCGCCGAAGTCACGGCGGAGACAGGGAGGTCCCTGCACCTCCCGATCGGCACAATGATCGAACTGCCCCGCGCGGCCCTCACCGCCGGACGCATCGCCGACGCCGCCGACTTCTTCTCCTTCGGCACCAACGACCTCACCCAGACCACCTGGGGCCTGTCCCGCGACGACGCCGAAGCGTCCTTCTTCCCGCTGTACCTGGAGAAGGGCATCCTCAGCATGTCCCCCTTCGAGACGATCGACCAGGAGGGCGTAGGCAAGCTCGTGGAGCTGGCCGTGGAGGCGGGCCGCGCCGTCAACCCCGGGCTGGAGACCGGGGTGTGCGGCGAACACGGCGGCGACCCGGAGTCCATCCACTTCTTCCACCGGGCGGGCCTCGACTACCTCTCCTGCTCTCCCTTCCGCATCCCGGCCGCTCGACTGGAGGCGGGACGAGCAGCCCTCACGGAAACCGAAACCAGCGACAGCCGGTGACGGTCACGTCCGGCTTGGCGATCGGGGTCCCAGGCACCGGCGCAGCCCGGGTGTGGCGCGTGCTGGGCTCGCCCTGGCATCCCCTCCCCTGTGGGGGGAGGCCAGGGCGTGTGACCGGAACCGCATCCACCGGGGGCGTGGATCTGCAGGCTCCGCCCCTTCGTTCCCGCCGCCCAAACGGGGGCACGCTCGCGCCGCCGGTGAGGACGGGCGTTCGTGCTCAGCAGCGTCAACGACACCCTGGACGCCGGCGTTCTGCGCTCGCTGGCCAAGGGCGGCACCCGACTGATCGCCCAGCGGTCCACCGGCTACAACAACGTCGACCTGACCGCCGCCAAGGAACTGGGGCTCACGGATGCTTGCCCGGGTCTCGTACTACTCGCCGTACTCGGCGTTCGCCCGGATCGCCCACGGGTTCGGGATGCGGCTGCCGGGCTGGGACGTCGTCGAGAATCCCGACTGCCTCGCCCTCGGGATGGAGTACGTTCCGTGCGAGCAGCTATTCGCCGAGGCGGACCTGGTCAGCCTGCACGTGCCGCTGCTGCCGGAGACCCATCACCTCGTCGAGGCCAAGGTCCTGGGCCTGATGAAGGACGACACGATCCTGGTCAACTCGAGCCGCGGCGGCCTGGTGGACACCGACGCCCTGCTGGAGACGCTGCGCGCCGGACGGCTGAGCGGTGTCGGCCTCGACGTGTACGAGGAGGAGGCCGGCGTGTTCTTCCTGGACAAGTCGCTGGAGGTGATGACTGACGAACGTCTCGCACGGCTGATGACCTTCAGCAACGTCCTGGTCACTTCCCATCAGACCTATTTCACCCGGGACGCCGTTGGGTGGATCGCCCAGACCACCGTGGCCAACATCGAGGACTACTTCGCCGGCCGCTCCGGCGACAACGTGCTCGTCCGCCCCGAGACATCCTGATCCACGTCTGATTCCGCCGCGCGGCGGAAGAGGGGCCGTTGGACCCCATCCGTGGGCCGGCCCGGGGCTGTTCGGCCCTATCCGGCCCGGGTGCCCCTCCGACGATCATGGGGCGGCGGCCGGGAAGGGGCCAGGTCCATACCCGCATCTCCTTCGAGACGCCGATGCTGTGGACGACCGGCTTCCTCATCACCTTCCTCTTCGGCGGACTGACCGGCGTGATCCTCGCCTCCCCGCCGATGGACTTCCACCTCTCCGACTCGTACTTCGTCGTCGCCCACTTCCACTACACGGTCTTCGGTACGGTCGTGTACGCCATGTTCGCCGGATTCCACTTCTGGTGGCCCAAGTTCACCGGCAAGATGCTCGACGAACGCCTCGGCAAGATCACGTTCTGGACGCTCACGGTGGGCTTCCACACCACGTTCCTGGTCCAGCACTGGCTGGGCGCTGAAGGCATGCCCCGCCGCTACGCGGACTACCTGGCCGCCGACGGCTTCACCGCTCTCAACACCGTCTCCACGATCGGGTCGTTCCTGCTCGGCCTGTCGATCCTCCCGTTCTTCTACAACGTCTGGAAGACGGCCACGTACGGCAAGCCGGTCGAGGTCGACGACCCGTGGGGCTACGGCCGTTCACTGGAGTGGGCGACCTCCTGCCCGCCGCCGCGCCACAACTTCGTCACCCTGCCTCGTATCCGCAGTGAGTCCCCGGCGTTCGACCTGCACCACCCGGAGATCACCGGACTCGAAGAGGCGGCGAGGTAGGCCATGCCCCAAGCCGTCCTCGCCCTGGGAGCCGCCACGGTGACCGCGGCGGGCTGCGTCTGGTACCTGCCGGCCCTCGCCGACCTGCGCGCGGGAGCCGACCGGCCGCTTGCCCGGCGCAGAGCCGCGGCGGCCTGCCTCAGCGGCTGGGCCACGAGCGGGATCGTCGCGGTACTGCTGTTCGTCTGCGAAGAGTGGTGGACACCTTCCGGCGCGGCGGTGGCCGGCGCCGCCGTCACGGTGGGCCTCCGGGGCCACGCGGCAGTGCAGCATCGCCGCGAGAGGGGGGAGGCGGCACGCGACTGGGCGGTGCTCGGCCACGTTCGGCAACCACCGGACACCGGAGGCGCCCGGTACATCGTCGCTGTGCTTATCGGTATCGGGCTGGCTGCCGCCGTGGTCGGAGCGGCCCTGGGGGCTGTCGCAGAGCGCGAGTACGGCGTGGGCTGGTGGACGGTTGCCGCCGTGCCCTGCGCGGTGGTCGCGCTGTTCCTCACCTTCGCGGTCCTCTATGGACGGGTGCTCAGACGCCACCGCTTGACCCAACCGGTCGCCGTCCGTGACGAAGCGCAGTAGTGCCGTGTCACCATCGTGTCGGCAAGCCGGTGGAGAGCGCCCATCCTGGGCACCGAGCTGGTGATCAGGCTCAGTAGGACAACGGCAAGACCGCCGAAACCGCCTTGCCGGTGGGACCGACGCTGACCTGGACGTCATCGCGAGCTCCTGCACCAGAAGCCATGCGAACCCGCCGGGCTCTCTCGTATCTGTGAGCTGTGGCCGCGGGGGCTGGCGGCTGGCGTCGTGCACTGTGACCGTCACCGTCCCGGGGCTGGCCCTGAGCCCGAAACCGGTCACGCCGCCGGCGTGGCGGACCGCGTTGCTGATCAGCTCGGTCACGACAAGCAGCACCGCGTCCGCCTCATCCCCACCACAGGGCGCAAGAACGGAAAGAAAGCCGCGTGCCACATCCCTCGCCCGATCCGCGGTCTAGAGGACTGTCTCCGTTCAGGGGATCGCGTCGCTCCTCGGACGAATGTGACATCGCAGCCTCCGCCACGGTAGACCATCCGGTACGAGTCCGCCGGATACTGGGAACTGGCTCCCTGCGCGCGGGACGATCAGCAACTGGGTGCGCGCAGTGCTGTCATTGCGCCGCTGCGGTCCCCCCGCGAGGGTCCTCGGTGTTCGCCGCCCTGGAGATCGTCCCGGACTCGCACTGGACCCTGGACGGCCGTCCGTTCACCCCGGCCGCCGAGCCTGTGCTGGTTGGCTGACCCCCACCCCGGAGTCTCGGACCGAAGCTGTGACCGGGTCCCGAACGCCACCACCGACTCTCACTACCACCGACACCAACCCGAGAGATCGCAGGACCACGGCAGCCGGACCCGTTGAACGGGTAGGTTGCCCCGCTTACGGCGCGGCTTTCCGACTCAGATCGGAAGGTGATTGCAAGATCGAGTCATGGGATTGCCCGAGCGGGATGAGGAGTCGGCATCCGGTGTGAAGCCGTTCCCCGGTCGTCCCCAGTTGTCCGAGACGCCGGACGCGCCGGACGCCGGTGCGGGAAGGAAAGGCCTCAGGTCCGGCGCTCTGGGGCTGTTCTCCTCCGTGGTCATCGGTATGGCCTCCACCGCCCCGGCCTACAGTCTGGCGGCCACGCTCGGCCTCATCGTGGCGGCCGTCGGCCGTCAGGCGCCGATCATCACGATGCTCGCCTTCATCCCGATACTGTTGATCGCATATGCCTACCGGGAGCTCAACGCGAGCTACGCCGACTGCGGGACCACGTTCGCCTGGGCGACGCGTGCCTTCGGCCCGCGCGCCGGCTGGATGGGTGGTTGGGGAATCATCGTCGCCGACATCATCGTCATGGCGAACCTCGCCGAGATCGCCGGGATCTACACCTTCAGGCTCCTCGGCTACGACGCACTCGCACAGCACCGGGTATGGATCACCCTCGTGGGGGTCGTCTGGATCGGGGTAATGACCGCGATCTGCTACGTCGGCATCGAGATCTCCGCCGCCGTCCAGTGCGGGCTCCTGCTCATCGAGGTGGCCGTCCTGCTGCTGTTCGCCATCACCGCCCTGGTCAGGGCTTACACCAGCGGTCCGGAGACAGCGATACACGTCTCCGCCTCCTGGTTCAATCCGTTCGACGTGCCCTCGACCAAGGCGCTGACCGCGGGCATCCTCGCCGCCGTCTTCATCTACTGGGGCTGGGACACCGCCGTCACGGTCAACGAGGAGACGGCCGAGAGCACGCGCATCCCCGGGCGCGCCGCAGTCATCTCCACCGTGCTGCTACTGATCACCTACGCTCTGGTGGCGACCTCGGTGCAGGCATTCGCCGGAGTCGGCACCTCCGGGATCGGGCTCGGCAACAGGAACAACGCGGACGACGTGCTCTCAGGGCTCGGCTCTGCCGTCTTCGGCAGCCACGACCTGGGGCTCTTCCTCGCCAAGCTGCTGACCCTCATGGTGCTGACATCCTCGGCGGCCTCCACCCAGACCACCATCCTGCCCCTGGCCCGGACGGTCTTCTCCATGGCCGCGCACAAGGCCCTTCCCTCCCGCTTCGCCCGCGTTCACCGCAGATTCCTCACCCCCACCTGGTCGACCATCGGCATGGGCCTGGCCTCGATCGCCTTCCTGGTCCTGCTCACGTTGATCAGCCACGACTTCCTGGCCGACTCCATCGGGTCGATCGGCCTCGCGATCGCGTTCTACTACGGGCTGACCGGCTTCGCCTGCGTCTGGTACCACCGGCGCGCGCTCACCCGCAGCGGCAGAGATCTCCTGTTCAAGGGCCTGCTGCCGGGTCTGGGCGGGCTGATGATGCTCTGCCTCTTCTGCTACGCCGCCTTCGATGTCTACGCCGACCCCGGCTACGGCAAGACGGCCATCGACCTTCCGATCATCGGGCGGACAGGCGGAGTGACCGTCGTGGGCATCGGCGCCCTGCTCATCGGCGTCGTGCTGATGCTGGTCGTCACCCATGAGCACACCACGGCCCTCAAGCTTCAGCGGAGCCTGCTGCCTGACAGACTGCCGCCGCAGAACGCCGTAGAGCTGGCGAGCCGATATGTTCCGGCCGACAGCCGGACCGGGGTGGGCGGCGACTGGTTCGACGCGATCCCGCTTTCGGGCACGCGCGTCGGTCTGGTCGTCGGCGAGGCGATCGGCCACGGCCTGCGCGCCGCCGCCGCCATGGGACGCCTGCGCATGGCTGTACGCGTCCTCGCCCGCCTCGATCTCGCCCCGGACGAACTCCTCTTCCGCCTGGACGACATGGTCCGACAAGCCGCCCGGGAGGAGGCACCGAAACACGGCGCTGATGGCGCGGCCGGAAGGAAGCCCGCGGATGAAGCCGTCCTCGGTGTCTCGTGCCTGTTCGCGGTGTACGACCCTGTGTCCGGAAGGTGCACCATGGCGCGCGCCGGACACCCGATGGCAGCGGTCCTCCGGCCGGACAGCGACATCGCCACCTATCCGGAACTGCCCGCGGGCCCACCGCTGGGAGTGGGCGGTCTGCCGTACGAGAGCACGGAACTCCAGCTTCCCCCAGGCAGCCTCGTCGCCCTCTTCACCGACGGCCTCGCCCGGACCGCCGACGGCCCCGACAACGGACTCGGCCTGCTCGCCGAAGCCCTCGCCAAGCACCGCCATGCGCTGGAAAAGCTCTGTGACCGCGCAGTCGCGGCACTCCTGCCGGGTCCGACGAACGACGACGCGACTCTGCTGCTCGTCCGCACCCGGATGCTCACCGAGGACCAGGTGACCGAGTGGGAGCTGCCGCCCGATCCCGCGATGGTCGCCGATGCACGCAACGCGTCCGCGGAGCAGCTCGGCGCATGGGGCCTGGGCGATCTGGCGTTCACGACCGAACTCATCGTCAGCGAGCTGGTCACCAACGCCATCCGCTACGCCACCGGGCCGATCCACGTCCGGCTCATCCGCGATCAGACCCTCATCTGCGAGGTGTCCGACACCGGGCACACCTCACCCCATCTGCGGCACGCCGAGACCGACGACGAGGGCGGTCGCGGCCTGTTCATCATCGCCCAGATGGCTCAGCAGTGGGGCACCCGCTACACGGCCACCGGCAAAACCATCTGGGTGGAGCAGTCCCTCCCGTGATCGTGTAATGAGTCTGGTCCTGATCGCGCTGCGCTGACGGCACGGGCGCGCACTGTCGGGGGGGCAGGGTTCGGCCGTCGTCGAGAGCAGCTCCGCAGCGCGCTGATGAGGCGGGTCGGGGGCGACGTCGCCCGGCGTCCGGGTGCGCCGCCGGCGGAGGTGCGGACGCCGCCGTCCGCGGACCTGGCCGCGCGTTTCCGCTGGACCGGCCGTAGCCTGCGGCCATGACCGAGATGCTGACGCCGACTCCCGATGATGCCTTCGAGATGCTGCTGGCCGGCAACCAGCGGTTCGTCACCGGCTTGCCGGAGCATCCCAACCAGGACGCTGCTCGCCGCACCGAGACCGCACCGGCTCAGAGTCCCTTCGCTGCGCTGTTCGGTTGCTCGGATTCCCGGCTGGCCGCCGAGATCATCTTCGACCGGGGCCTGGGTGATCTGTTCGTGGTCCGCACGGCCGGGCATGTGGTCGGGTCGGAGGTGCTGGGCAGCATCGAGTATGGGGTGAGCGTGCTGGACTGCCCGCTGGTCGTGGTTCTGGGCCATGACTCGTGCGGGGCCGTCGCAGCTGCCCGCGCCGCCAGCGATGGGGGCAGGGTGCCCGCCGGTTTCGTGCGTGACGTCGTCGAGCGGGTGACCCCGAGTGTGCTGGCTGCCCGCGCCGCGGGACGCGACAGCGGCGAGGAGATCCTCCATGAGCACATCCGGCACACCGTCGACCTGCTGCTGGACCGCTCCCGCGTGCTGGCCGAGCGGGTGGCCGCCGGGCGCCTCGCCGTGGTGGGTCTGTCCTACCGGCTGGCCGACGGCAGTGCGCAACTGGTCGCTTCCCAGGGCTTGAGCAGGGCCGCTGCCTCCGCACGGTAAGGCCCGCTGCCGGCCGCCCGCCTGTCGTACGTGCAGGCCCGAGCACTGCTGGCTGGTCGTTATGCGCCGACGAGACCACGGAATGTGGGGAGCGGCGCCATGGCAGGATGGCGAGGGTGAAGGCAAGAAGCAGTGACATCGAGAAGGCTGCCGCTGTTCTGCGCGCCGGCGGGCTCGTGACCCTCCCGACCGAAACCGTCTACGGACTGGGCGCCAACGCCGAGGACCCTGTTGCCGTTGCGCGGATCTTCCGGGTCAAGGGGCGTCCGGCCTCCCATCCGCTGATCGTGCACCTTGGCGGCGCGGAGCATTTGGACGACTGGGTCGAGGACGTGCCCGCGGCGGCGCGCCTGCTTGCCGAACACTTCTGGCCGGGGCCGCTCACGCTCGTTCTGCGGCGCGGCCGCCGGGTGCCCCTGGAGGCGACCGGTGGTCTGGAGACGGTGGCCGTGCGCGTGCCCGACCACCCCGTCGCACTCGCGCTGCTGGCGGCTTTCGGCGGGGGTGTCACGGCCCCGTCCGCCAACCGCTTCGGTTCGGTCAGCCCCACGACGGCGGACCATGTCCGTGCCGAGTTGGGTGATGGTGTCGACTTCGTGCTGGACGGTGGCCCCTGCGAGGTCGGTGTCGAGTCGACCATCGTCGACGTCACGGGCGAGATCCCGAGCGTCCTGCGGCCGGGCGGGGTGACTCGCGAGGACCTCGAAGCGGTGCTGGGTTGCCCGATCGATGTCCCCTCGACGAGCCGTGTCCGGGTGCCGGGCCAGCACCCGTCGCACTACGCGCCTCGGGCGCGGGTGGTCCTCGTCGAGCCCGAGGAGGTCGTCGCCGAGGCGGAGCGCGCGCAGGAGCTGGGGCATCAGGTGGGCGTCTTTCTTCCTACTGGCTTCGCCGACGCTGCGGTGAAGGCGCACGCCGTGGTGGAGGTCCCCGGTTCGATGGCCGCCTACGCGCGCGGGCTGTACGGGTTCTTGCGCGAGCTCGACCAGCAGGGGTGCGACCTCATCCTCGCCTCGTTGCCTTTGGAGGAGGGTCTGGGATTGGCGATCGCCAACCGGCTCCGCCGCGCCGCGGGGCCCCGGCCCTCCGGCGGCTAGGGATGCTTGTCGGTGTGCGGCCTGCCTTCGTGCCAGTCGGATGTGGGCTTGCGCCAATGCGTGATCGCCTTACCGGCAGGGTGCACTCAAGGCGGGGTCTCGCGCTCAGCGGTTGGTGAAAGAGGGCCAGCGGCGTGCGGACGGGGAGCGTCGGGTCTGGGGAGCCGAGGGTCCTGTCCGGGCTGATGGTGGAGCGGGTGCGGCGCCCAATGCGTTCCCGGAGAGGTAGCCGGCGTGTTCGAGGTCCGACACGATCGCCTGCCAGGCCGCGCGGCTGACGCATAGAGAGCGGTGTGCGAGCCGGGCCGGGGGTAAGCGACGGTTGCGGCCCGCAGTCGGGGATAGGGTCATGGCAGCTATCCGCCTCCGAGGTCTCGTGGCGAGACGGTTGGGTGAGCACTGTGGACGAGGTCGCCTTGGTCGAGTTGGCCGCATCGGGCCGTTGCGTGGTGGCGAGAGTCAGCGGCGAGATGGACTATATGGCTGGCGCGTCTCTTCGTGGGCGTCTCGACCTGTTGATCGCCGAAGGCGGCCGGCTCGTCGTGGACCTCTCTGGCGTTTCCTTCTGTGACTCGGCAGGACTGAACGTGCTTCTGGGCGTTCGGCGCGTGGCCGAGGAGCGCGGAGCGGTCCTGGTGCTGGCGTGTGTCGCTGCACCGCTACGCCGGATCTTGGAGATGACCGGGGCCGATCAGGTTCTGCGGGTCTTCGACACTGTCACCGACGCTGAGGTGGCTCTCGGCAGCTGACGTGACTTCACCGGGCCAGTGCTCCTACCGCGCCTGCCGGACCAGCACTTCGAGCGCCACGTCCAGGTGGCCTCGCTGTGGACGGCCCACGACCGGCGAGAGGGCCTGGACGACCGGGAGCGGCAAGGCCGGCCTCTCTCGCTGCTCTCGGCTGCCGGACACATTGTCACCCGGTTTTCGCAGGTCATCGGGGTTGTCGGGTCCGGCGGTGGTTGGGTTCCGTTCAGCTGGGCCTACTCGTCGGGGACAGTCGCCTGTCATCCTCGAGTCATGCAGAAGCCTGTCCCCGACGCTCCGGGCTCCCCGGACGCTCCTGTCGACATACGTTTCCCGCTGCTCACCCAGCAGTGGCTGGATCTGACGTTCATCCACTGGGCCGTCGATCCGGCCGTAGTGGCAGAGCTGATGCCGGCCGGGACCGTCCCCGACATCCACGGTGGGGTCACCTACATCGGGCTCGTCGCTTTCCGCATGCACAAGGTCGGCTGGTTCCGGTTGCCCGGTGTGCCCTATCTCGGCTCGTTCCCGGAGACCAATGTGCGCCTGTACTCGGTTGACGCGCACGGCCGCCGCGGTGTCGTCTTCCGCTCGATGGACGCCTCGCGTCTGATCCCCGTGGTGATGGGACGCATCGGCTTCCGCCTTCCCTACCTGTGGTCCCGTATGTCCTTGCGTACCACCGGTGACACCGTCACCTACACCAGCTCGCGACGCTGGCCGGGTGTGCGCGGCGCGTACAGCCGCGTCACCGTACGCCCAGGCGAACGCATCCAGGAACCAAGCGAGTTGGAGCTCTTTCTCACGGCCCGTTGGGGCATGCACAACCCCTTCGCTGGTGGTGCGGCGTACCTGCCCAACCACCACCCGCGCTGGCCCCTGCACCGCGCCGAGCTGATCACCTGCGAGGAGAACCTGCTCACCGCGGCCGGCCTGCCCGCGCCGAGCACCGCCCCGGTCAGTGTCCTGTACTCACCGGGTGTCCCGGTTCGCCTCGGCCGTCCCGTCCGCCGGGCGCGCCCCTCCCGGTGACCGCCTGAACAGCTCTCCGTTGCCGTTCAGTCGCCCTCCCGTCGCCGACCAGGACAGCAACCAAGACCACCAACGCACCTCGCACAGCTATGACCTCTGAGAAGAGGACGTGACACAGGTTCGCAAGCCTGTCTCTCCGGCTCCGATGCCGCGGATCGCTCCTGTGCTGCCCAGGACGGCGGCGCACGGGCGGGGACCATCGGCCCTGACTGCTTGCCTCTTTGAGTGGCTCATATCGTCCCCGCGCGAGGACTGTTCGGACCGGCAGGTGGCACCGACGGCCCCGTGCGTACGCGCCCCGAATCACGAAGCCTGGACAAGGACACTGGTGAGCTCGATCAGCTCGGTGGTGATCCCGTTCCCACTCGCGGGCCGGTGATACCTGAAATGCGCCCCCGACCAGCTGTCGCGCTGCAGTTCGGCGCGCCCCTCGGCGAGTGCCGAGGCGAGGGCGGCCGGGTAGTCCTCGCAGAACCAGCGGAGATGGTGCATGCCTTCCCGGCCCGGCCGGATGAAGTCCCGGTAGATCGAAGGGGAGTCGTCGGTCTGCTGGATCAGCTCCATGTGAAGGTCGTGATTCTGCCCGAGAGCGAGATCGATCCTCGGGTGCGAGGGCACTCCCTCATAGGCGAGGTCTCCGACCTCGACGTGGCGCATCGTCAGCCTTGGCCCCACGCCGAGTTCGGCCCAGCCCTGGATGGCCGCATCCAGGTCACGCACCACGCAGCCGAGTTGGTTGACGGGATGCGGAAGGGACTGGTCATCGTCTTCCCTCCTGATGCGTGCCCTGCTCCTGGGCGAGTCCGGTGCCCAAGCGGCGCATCGCCTGCCGGAACAGCCACCGAAGCAACGGCCGTGCCGGTGTTGTGAGGGCACGGACGAGGCCGTTCGGATCCGCGGCCAGCGTCCACCGCACCGTGGTCCGATCCCCGGAGTCCTTCAGCGACCACATCTCGACCAAGGCACGGAAGAGCCGAGCATCGGCCACGTCGCCTCGGTACACCCACTGTGTCGGGGCCTCGCAAAAACAGAACCGTCTCGCGGAAACGGGCACCCAGCACGGCAAACTCCCGGGTCGAGCCGATCCCTGCCGCCCATCACCCTGCGGGACCTGCGCCACGTGGCCGCGCCGCTGCTGCACGACACACCCGACGAACTGGCCAACCCGCGCGGCCGGGTCCGCGACTGGAAGGCGGGGGAGTGCGAACCGTACCCGGACGCACCATGCCGAAACGCGTCACTGTCGAGCGCGACTACGGCGCTGTCGCCGACAAGACGGGTGTCCTCGGCCCGCTGCTGGACACACTGGGCGCGACGACCAAGGGCGTCACGTTCCACGTGGCCAGGGAACTGGACTACCTGCGGCACAAGAACGGCGTGGTGCGCGGCGGGGCGGCCGACGGCCGGCCGTCGATCGCCCGGGACGCACAGGCGTGCGAGGCGCTCCTCGCCCTGTCCGGCACGACCAACGGCCACCTGGCCACCCAGGGTTTCCACGGACTGGAGGAACGCAACCCGCACGCAGCTGGCGGACCTGGCGGACCTGGCGGCCGAGCACGAGGGCAAGCGGATCACCTTCGCCGGTCACCCAGGCCGCCCCCGTGCCGGTCATCACCTCCCCGGAGTGGTCCGGCTCGGAGACTGGCGGACGCCGCTACTCGCCCTTCACCGTCAACGTCGAACGCCTCAAGCCCTGGCACACCCTCACCGGACGCCAGCACTTCTACCTCGACCAGGACTGGATGACCGCGCTTGGCGAACAACTCCCGGTCTACTGGCCGCCGCTGAACTTGGACGCGCTCTTCGGCGAGCCGTGGCTCGGATGTGGGGGAGCTGGGCGTGACGGTCCGTTACCTTACCCCGCACAACAGGTGGTCCATTCACTCCGCGTACCAGGACAACCTGTTCATGCTCTCCCTCTCCAGGGGCGGGCCGACCATCTGGATGAGTACCAAGGACGCGGAGAAGATCGGCGTGACGGACAACGACTGGATCGAGACGGTCAACCGCAAAGGCGTAGTCGCTGCCCGTGCGATCGTCTCGCACCGCATGCCCGAGGGCACCGTCTACATGCACCACGCCCAGGACCGCCTCATCGACGTGCCCCGCACCGAGACGACGGGGCGGCTACCCACGCCGCTACGAAGACCAGGACCCCTGGCTGGGCGGCTGGGAACTGAACAAGCGGGAACACACCCCCGTCGCCCGTCCCACCTCCCTGATCACGGGCAAGGACATGAAGATCTCCTGGTCGGCGAACTGGGACGACGACCTCGGCAACTCCGCTGCGACAGGCGAGAAGGACGTACTTCTGCGCGAGGTCTCGGACAAGATCAAGCCCGAGTTCGAGCAGACCTTCATGTTCTACCTGCCGCGGTGCACATGATCCCCGCGCCGAATCGGCTACCTCACCCGCCCCCACATCGTCTATCGGAGCCGCGACACCCAGCTCGGTGCTCGCCCTCCCCGCCGCGGCTGGGAGCGCGTGGGCTGACCAACGCCGTGCAGGCATTCCCCCGAAGGCTTGTGACCTCAGCGCCGGTCAGGGACCGAGTTCCGCTCCAACACTTCCCTCATCCGCTGGTGGCGGGCGAAGTCACGCCCCAGCGGCGGCCTGTGGACGCGTTGCACGAGGATGGACCAGATACCGGCCCCCACTCCGACGACGACCGGTATCAACAGCCAGACCAGTGCTCCCACGGGCGCGTCTCCTTCGGGTCGTGTGCGCGGACGCCTTTCCGGCCTCCAGTGGGGTAAACGGGGTGAGTCCTGGCCTTCTCGCTCAGCGAGGCGTGTGCGTGGCGAAAGCTCCGGACTCCTTTCGACGGATGCTCCGATTGGCCCACTGCGCGGCAGGTGTGGCCCGAACGGCCCTGTCGGGTACCGGGCGCGGCGCAGAGGGTGGGGCGTACAAGCCGGCATGTACGGCACCCGGAGCCCTGCCCCGACTCGGAAAGGATCCCCGATGTCCGTCGACACGCAGCAGGCACCCGCCCGGCTGGAGGAGGATGAGCTGAGGTCGCTGGACGCCCACTGGCGCGCCGCGAACTATCTGTCCGTCGGCCAGATCTACCTGATGGCAAACCCACTGCTCACCGAGCCTCTGCGCCCCGAGCACGTCAAACCGCGGCTGCTGGGTCACTGGGGTACGTCGCCCGGCCTGAACCTGGTGCACACCCACCTCAACCGCGTCATCAAGGCCCGCGAGCTGGACGCCCTGTGCATCTGGGGGCCGGGTCACGGTGGTCCGGCCGTGCTGGCCAACTCCTGGCTGGAGGGCTCGTACACCGAGACGTATCCGGACATCACGCGGGACGCGGCCGGCATGGAGCGGCTGTTCCGGCAGTTCTCCTTCCCGGGCGGGGTGCCCAGCCACGTCGCGCCGGAGACGCCGGGCTCGATCCACGAGGGCGGCGAACTCGGCTACTCGCTCTCCCACGCCTACGGCGCCGCTCTCGACAACCCGAACCTGCTGGTCGCCTGCGTCATCGGCGACGGCGAGGCGGAGACCGGACCGTTGGCCGCCTCCTGGCACTCCAACAAGTTCCTCGACCCCGTACACGACGGCGCGGTCCTGCCGATCCTGCACCTCAACGGCTACAAGATCGCCAACCCGACCGTGCTGTCCCGCCTGCCCGAGCACGAACTCGACGAACTACTGCGCGGCTACGGACACGCCCCCATCCACGTCACCGGCGACGACCCGATGGCCGTCCACCGGGCGATGGCCGCCGCGATGGACGACGCGCTGGAGCGCATCGTCGCCATTCAGAGCAGCGCCCGCGAGGACGGCGTAGCAGGGCGGCCGCACTGGCCGGTGATCGTACTGCGCACCCCCAAAGGCTGGACCGGCCCGGCCGAGGTCGACGGCCTGCCCGTGGAGGGCACCTGGCGAGCCCACCAGGTCCCGCTGGCCGCAGTACGGGACAACCCCGAGCACCTGCGGCAACTGGAGCAATGGCTGCGCTCCTACCGGCCCGAGGAACTCTTCGACGAGCACGGCGCCCCGCGCCCCGAGGCGCTCGCCTGCATCCCCGAGGGCAAGCGGCGACTGGGCGCCAACCCCCACGCCAACGGCGGCCTGCTGCTGCGCGAGCTGCCCCTGCCGCCCCTGGAGAAGTACGCCGTCGAGGTCGACAAGCCCGGCGCCACCCTGCACGAACCCACCCGTGTTCTCGGCGACCTGCTCCAGGACGTCATGCACGCCACGAGCGGGCGGCGCGACTTCCGCCTCGTCGGCCCCGACGAGACCGCCTCCAACCGCCTCCAGGCGGTCTACGCGGCCAGCGGCAAGGCCTGGCAAGCCCAGATGCTCCAAGTGGACGAGCACCTCGAGCGTCACGGCCGGGTGATGGAGATCCTGTCCGAACACACCTGCCAGGGCTGGCTGGAGGGATATCTCCTCACCGGCCGGCACGGACTGTTCTCCTGCTACGAGGCGTTCGTCCACATCGTCGACTCGATGGTCAACCAGCACATCAAATGGCTCCGCACCACCCGACGCCTGCCCTGGCGCGCCCCCATCGCCTCCCTCAACTACCTGCTCACCTCACACGTGTGGCGCCAGGACCACAACGGCTTCTCCCACCAGGACCCCGGCTTCGTCGACCACATCCTCAACAAGAGCCCCGAGGCCGTACGGGTCTACTTCCCGCCGGACGCCAACACTCTGCTGTCCGTGGCCGACCACGCCCTGCGCAGCAAGGACTACGTCAACGTGATCGTGGCCGGCAAGCAGCCCTGCTTCGACTGGCTCTCCATGGAGGAGGCGAAGGTCCACTGCGCCCGCGGCGCCGGTATCTGGGAGTGGGCGGGCACGGAGGACGGCTCGCGTGAACCGGATGTGGTGCTGGCCTGTGCCGGCGACGTGCCGACCCAGGAGGTGCTGGCCGCCGCGCAGTTGCTGCGCCGGCACCTGCCCCATCTGGCCGTGCGGGTGGTGAACGTGGTCGACATCGCCCGGCTGCTGCCGAGCGAGGAACACCCTCATGGGATGACCGACTTCGAGTACGACGGCCTGTTCACCGCCGGCAAGCCCGTGATCTTCGCGTACCACGGCTACCCGTGGCTGATCCACCGCTTGGCCTACCGCCGCACCGGCCACAAGAACCTGCACGTACGCGGCTACAAGGAGATCGGCACCACGACCACGCCGTTCGACATGGTGGTCCGCAACGACCTCGACCGCTACCGCCTGGTCATGGACGTCATCGACCGCGTCCCCGGCCTGGCGGTCCGCGCGGCGGCCGTACGTCAGCGCATGGAGGACGCCCGGCAGCGCCACCACGCCTGGATCCGCGAGCACGGCATGGACCTGCCCGAGGTCGCCGACTGGACGTGGGATGGCTGACGAGCCGTCGTCCGTCTCAGACGCCCCGGCCGCCCGACAGGGCAGCCGGGGCGTGCGGTGCGCACGATCCCTACGTGAGAGGTACGCCGAGATGAGTCAGTCCGTGGCAGGGGTTCGACACCACCCCGCGGTGATCGCACATCACAGCGGGCGCGCCGAGGACGTTCAGCTACGTGTCGCAGACGCCATCACCAGGTTTGCCGGCTCGATGACGTTCGTCTACATCCACGCCGTCGTCTTTGCGGTCTGGATGCTGTTCTGCGAGTCCAGTCCGTGGCCTACGTTGACCCTGGTGGTGTCACTGGAAGCGATCTTCCTGTCGACGTTCGTCATGATCGGTCAGAACCGGCAGGCGGCCTTCCAGCAGATGAAGGCGGACCACGACTTCGTCGAGCAGGAGCTGGAACTCAAGACCAATACCGAGCTGACTCGGGCCATCCACATGATGACCATGGAACTCCACAGGCGACTGATCGACGACGGCGTCGAGCCGTAGCAGCCCTGCGGCCCCGATGCCGTTCGCGTCATGGCCTGTCGGCTCGCGGAATGCAGGTTGTCCGTTGTCGACAAGGGGTGTTGAAGGCCAGCAGATTGAGGGGAAGCTGACTCTGGGAAGCCGTTCTCCCAGTTCCCTCGCGTCGAAGCCGCTGCCTATTCTCAGTTGAATCGATCATGCGCCTGAGTCCTCAGTCAGCCCGCAGCCACATCCGCACCTACCGCGCCCGAGGGCATACCGTCAGCATCAGCCTCTTGAGGAGAGCGGGACGACCCACTCGACGACGGTGCCGCTCGGCTGGTTCGCGGAGACGCTGAAGCTGCCGCCCAACTCCTCCGCGCGCTTGCTCAGGTTGGCCAAGCCGCTGCGTCGGGTGACCGCAGGGCCGATGCCGCGGCCGTTGTCCGCCACTCGCAGCGTCAGCTCGCTGTCGGTGACCTCGACACCGACGTCGACGGTGGTTGCGTGCGCGTGTCGGGCGGTGTTGGACAGGGTCTCGCCCAGCACGGCCAGCAGTTGCTCGGCATGGTCGGCGGACACGGACGTGTCCAGCAGACCGGTCATGCGCAGCGCGGGGGTGAAGCCGAGCGATTCGGTGGCGCGTTCGGTGGCCGTCACCAGCTGGGCGCGCAGTCCGCTGCCGACACGGGACTGATCGTGTTCGCGCAGGCCGTAGATGGTGGAGCGGATGATCTTGATGGTGTCGTCCAGGTCGTTCACGACACGCTGGATCCGTTCGCTGACCTGCGGACGGTCGGAGACCCGGCCCAGCGTGGACTGCAGGGACAGTGCGCCGGCGAACAGGCGCTGGATGACCAGGTCGTGCAGGTCCCGGGCAATGCGGTCACGGTCGTTGAGGACGACCATGCGCTCGGTGTCCCGCCGGTGCTCAGCCACGTCGAGTGCCAGGGCGGCTTGGTTGCCGAACCCGGTGACCATGTCGATCACGGCATCGGTGAAGAGGGTGCCACCGGGTGGGTTCGCGACCTGCAGGACTCCTCGGACGTGCTCCCGGGTGCCGAGGGGGACGAAGAACGCTGGGCCCAGTTCCACCACCGAGGCGCTGCCGCCCTCGGAGCGCGGGTCGGCGCTCAGGGCCTCGCTGGTGATCGTCTCCCCGGACGAGTAGACCTTGGCGGCCAGCGCCGTGGCGGGCAGCAGCAGCCCGCGGACCTCTTCGGCCGGCGCGCCCGAGGCGGCCTCGATGACGAGCTCGCCCTTGTCGCCGACCGGCACGGCCAGGGTGACAAGGTCCGCGTCGGCGATCTCGCGCACGGTGGCGGTGAAGGAGTCCAGCACGGCGGCGGGCTCCGCGCCGGACAGGAGACTGCGGGTCAGTTCGTTGCTGGCCGCCAGCCATCGCTGTCGGCGGTGGGCGTCCTCGTACAGTCGGGCGTTGTCGATCGCCACACCGGCCGCAGCGGCCAGCGTGCGCAGCACCGCCTCGTCGTCGCTGTCGAACTCCGCGCCGCTCTTCTTGTTCGTCAGATAGAGGTTGCCGAAGACCTGGTCGCGCACGCGGACGGGGGCGCCGAGGAAGCTGGTCATCGGTGGGTGCCCGTCCGGGAAGCCGACGGATGCCGGATGCTCCGCCAGGTCCGCCAGGCGCAGCGGCTCCGGGTGCCGGATGAGCAGACCGAGGATGCCCTCGCCACGCGGGTAGGGCCCGATGCGCGCGATGGCCTCCTCATCCATGCCGACCGTGACGAACTGCTTGATCGTGCCTTCCTCGCCGAGAACGCCGAGCGCCCCGTACTGGGCGTCGACCAGGGTGACCGCCGACTCCACGATGCGGTGCAGCACCACCGCCAGGTCGAGGTCGGAGCCGACCGCCAGCACCGCGTCGAGCAGCGTGTGGACCCGGTCCCGGGCCGCCCGGACCTGCGCGACCTGCTGCTGCAGGTCGTCCAGCAGTACGTCCAGCCGCAGTTGCGGAGACATCCCCGACGTCTCCACCTCACGCGAACCCTGCACGCGTTCGTCCACCACAGCTCTCCTCACCGTCTCGCGGCACACTCCCCAAGGATGCCCGACGAGCCGAATCCGTTGGACGGCACCCGGCGGTGTGCATGGGCGTGCCTCACTAACGGTTGGTCGCTGCTGGGGTGTCGCGCGGCACGGCCCGGTGACATCAGGTGTTACCTGGATGAGAGTCATGTTTTCGGGCTTTCTCGGATGCCGTCGTACAGGGGAGGGTCGGGCGACATCCAGTAGGCATCCGATAGACGGGCGAATCTTGGCCATGGCTGCCGGTCCACGGCGCTGCTGGTCTCCTGCATGAAGGCTTCAACGATCTAAGGGGTGGCGGGCGACTGCTTGTTTTCGGACCGACGACATCGCCGATGACGGCGGCCCAGGCGCTGTCGGGGAGAAGGACAGCGTCGTACCAGTCTCCGCCCAGGTGCGCGGGTGCTGTGGCCGGACGGTAGATCGCGGTGGCTGTGAAAGGACGCGGAGGCTGCGCCGGCTGCGCCGTTCGGCCCGCACCCGACATCGTCAAGGCACTGCGGCGCACACTGCATGGGCATGGCAAGACTCTTGCGGAGAAGGAACGGACAAGCGCCGTCCGTTGCGGGGCTGCGCCCACTCCGGCTGCCACGCCCGCTCCGGCTGCCGCCGGTTCCGGCGGTGGCCGCCATTGCGGCGCCCTTCCTGCCCACGCGTTCGGCGCGCTGCCGGGCCATCGGGGCTCCGGCTCCACCGGCGCGGTGGTGGGGTCCGGATGGGCGAGATGCTCGGCCTGCAGGTCGGAGACTTCCTTGACGACCGCGTACGACTCCGCCGCCAGGTAACCCGCGTCAAGGGCGTCAAGGGGGCCGTCCTGGGCCTCCTGAAGCACCGCGGGAAGGGGGATTGGCGGGACATCCACTATGGGTCCGCCTTCCGTAAGGCCAGAAAGGTCCTGGGCTGCGACTGGTCACCTCACGACCTTCGCCACTGGTTCGCGACGACCGCGCTCAGTAACGGTCTGCCACTTTTGGACGTGTCCGGGTGGCTCGGACACAAGAGCATCAAGGAGACGGCGGACACCTACGGACACCTTGCTCCGGACTCCGTGCTGGTTTGGTGCTGGCTCAGGCAGCGTGATCCGGTGTCTCCGCAGGTCGGAGGGGCGACTTCCTATATCAATAAGGCATGGAGGGTTCAAAGTTCCCTCTTGGACATGAGTGGAGTCCGAATGTTTCGCTGGTCCCGTCGAAGATCCACGACTCCGATCACGGACGACCAGGAGGACTGTGCCCATGACCAGCTCCCACCGCCCCAGCTCCCAGGGCCCCGGCCCCCACCCCATGGCCCGCCGCGGGCTGTTCAGGGCGGGCCTCGCGGTGACCGCAGCGGCCGTCGCGGCCGGCGCGGTCTCCGCGCCCGCCGCCTCGGCGACCGCCGACAGTGAACAGCACGGCGGCGGCGCCGCGTTGGCCGAGCTGGAGCAGCGGCACGGCGCCCGGCTCGGTGTGTACGCACGCAACATCCGCACCGGCCGGACCGTGGCGCACCGGGCGGGGGAGCGGTTCGCGATGTGTTCGACGTTCAAGGCGTTCGCCGCGGCGGCCGTGCTGCGCGACCACGGCGGCTGCGCGCCGCTGGACAAGGTGATCCACTATCCGCCGCACGACATCATCTCCCACTCGGAGCGCACCGGGGAGCACGTGGACACCGGCATGACGGTGGCCGAGCTGTGCGCGGCGGCCATCCAGTACAGCGACAACGCGGCCGGCAACCTGCTGCTGCGCGAGATCGGCGGCCCCGCCGGACTCACCCGCTTCTTCCGCTCGCTCGACGACGGGGTGAGCCGGCTCGACCGGTGGGAGACGGACCTGGGCAGCGCGATTCCCGGGGACTTGCGCGACACCACGACCCCGCGCGCCCTCGGCCGCAGCTTCGAGCGGCTCACCCTGGGCCGGGCACTCGCCCGCGCCGACCGGGAGCGGCTCGTCGGCTGGCTGAAGGGCAACACCACCAGTGCCGCGCGGTTCCGGACCGGACTGCCGCGCGACTGGGTCCTGGCGGACAAGACCGGTACCGGCGACTACGGGAGCGCCAACGACATCGGCGTGGCCTGGACGACCCGGAGGACACCGCTCCTGCTGACGGTGCTGTCGACCAAGAGTGCCCAGGACGCACCGGCCGACGACGCGCTCGTCGCGGAGGCGGCGCGGATCGTCGCAGGTGTCCTGGCTCCGGGCGAGTAGCCGTCCAGGCTCGCCCCGGGCGGCGAGAACGCCGACGGTTTCGCGTCCAAACTCACCACCGGCACCGGGAACGTCTTCCGCGACGACGTCTCCTACCACAACATCGACGACGACTGGGACTTGTACACCAAGACCGACACGGGGGCCCTCGGCTGGTCCTTCGCCTCGGACAGGCACTTCGTGGTGACCTTCGTGGTGACCTTCGGGGACAAGGTCGTGACGCCGTGGCCGCCGCACGACGTCCCGCCCCTGGCGCGTCCGCGGGTTACGCCGGCCAGCCGCCGTAGGGGACGGTGATCAGCTCCATCGGGTGGCCCGCGGGGTCCATGAAGTACACACCGCGACCGCCGTCGTTGTGGTTGATCGTGCCGGGCCGCCGCTGGTGCGGGTCGGCGTAGTGCTCGATGCCGCGCTCGACGATGCGCGCGTACGCCGCGTCGAACTCCTCCTCGGAGACCAGGAACGCGTAGTGCTGTGGCGTGATCCGGTCCGCCGGAACGGTGGCGAAGTCCAGGGTGACGCCGTTGCTCAGAGCCACCGCGACGAAGGGGCCCCATTCCCCGGTGATCTCAAGACCGAGCAGCTCGGTGAAGAACCGGGCGGACTCCCGGTTGTCCCGGGCGTGGACGATGGTGTGGTTCAACTCGACCGGCAAGGAATGCCTCCAGGGCATGTCCTGGCACCTCCATGCCTCACCCGGCCGGTGACCGGCACGCGATGCCACCTCCGAGCGTAACCACGCGGGTGACGGCCCGTCGATGCCGATTCCCGCAGCTCAGGCGAGCGCGTCCGCCGTGGCCGCCGCGTGGCTCGTGCAGCCCTCCAGCGCCTGCAGCGGTGCCAGGCGCGGCCGGCGGCGCGTTCGCCGCCCAGCCGGCGGGACCACTCGTCGGAGCCGTTGTCACGCGTGTACCCGGTGTGCGGCGGCTGCGGGCAGCAGCCGCTGGTTCGGGTCGGCGTGCGCGGCCCGGAACGCCAGGACCACCGCGGCGCCGAGGACGGTCTGCGCGGTGCCGGCGGCACGGGGAACGGTGACGCGGGTGGATCCGGCCGAGCCGGCGCGGCAGCACACCCGCACGGCATCTTCGTCGTGACCGGTCGCTTCGACCGGACCGTGCCGCTGTCCAGGACCCCCTGGTCCCCGCCCGGGACCGTGTACCGGTCCGCCCGGCACATCACGGCACAGCGGTGACCGACCGCACGGTTTCCCAGTACCGCCAGTAACATGATCACCTTGTCTCCAGGTGTACCAGTCAGTCAACTTTGGCGTCGTCCCCGGACGGCGCCCTGCCCGGAGATGTCCATGTCTACTGTCAACGACGCGTTGGAGAACGCGCGCCTCACCTACGAGCAGCACATGCGCACGTGCCGTCAGTGCCACGCCGACCGCGCGGCCTGCGCCGTGGCCAAGCATCTCCTGCGGATCTACAACCTCGCCCGCAGGGACCACATGCGCGCGGGAGGGCAGCCCGGGGCGACGGGCTGACGGCAGCGGGCCGCGGCGGATCGACGGCGGCGGCCGTCGCCGACTGGCCGGGCTTTTCGGCCCGGGTGATCCGGGAACCCGGTCGCCTGTCCTGTCCGACCCAGACGCAGGAGGCCACCGTGACGGAGCAGCACGGGGACCGGCCGAACCCGGTCACCCAGCACGCCCGCCCGGACTTCCCCTCCCAGGACCAGCCGCATCCGGGCTGGACCGGCCCGATGGATCCGCCGCCCGACCACGGCGAGGAGTCCTACCGTGGCGCCGGACGGCTGGACGGCCGTAAGACCGTGATCACCGGCGGGGACTCCGGGATCGGCCGGGCGGTGGCCCTCGCGTTCGCCCGGGAGGGCGCCGACGTGCTGTTCACCCACCTCGCCGAGGAGGAGGACGAGGCCCGCGAGACGTCCCGGCTGGTGGAGGAGGCCGGACGCAAGGCGGTCGCCGTCTCCTGCGACATCCGTGAGGAGGCCAACTGCCGGGCCCTGATCGCCCGGGCGGTCGACGAGTTCGGGCGCATCGACGTGCTGGTGAACAACGCCGCCTACCAGATGTCCCAGCCGGACGGCATCGAGGCGATCACCACCGAGCAGTTCGACCGGGTCGTGCGGACGAACCTGTACGGCATGTTCTGGCTCACCAAGTTCGCCCTGCCGCACATCCCGGCCGGCGGCTGCGTCATCAACTCGACGTCCGTCCAGGCGTACAAACCCAGCCCGCACCTGCTGGACTACGCGATGACCAAGGGCGCGATCGTCACCTTCACACAGGGGCTCGCGCAGATGGTCGCCGAGCGCGGCATCCGGGTCAACGCGGTCGCGCCGGGGCCGGTGTGGACGCCCTTGATCCCGTCGACCATGCCGGACACGGCTCGGTTCGGCAGGCAGGCCCCGCTCGGCCGCCCGGCCCAGCCCGCCGAACTGGCCCCTGCCTACGTCTACTTGGCCTCGCCCCAGGCGAGCTACATCACCGCCGAGATCCTCAACGCGACCGGCGGCACACCGCTGCCCTGACGTCAGGCCCCGTACACCGCACGGATGTTGGCGCGCGGCAGCGGCGCGTGCCGGGCCGCGGGACCCTTCGCGAAGGTGCGCAGGAGGTTCTGCGTGGCGCGGGTGACGAAGGCCCGAGTGCGGGCGTCCATGCCGTGGTCGCGGCCGAACATGCCGGTCCCGGCCACCAGGCCCTCCACCCAGCGCATGGTGCCGGTCGCGAACACGCCGGCGCCGCTGGTGGCCGTGTAGTACGCCGAGTCGCTGTGGCCGGCCCGCCCGCCGCAGACCAGCGGGGAGTGCGCGATGATCTCCAGCGGGCCGGGAGTGGGGGCGCCGGGAGTGATCCGGTCGTACTCCACGCCGACGAGATGGGCGAAGCGGTCGCCGGAGCGTGCGCCGGTGCCCTCGTACAGCCAGTGGTCGGCGGCCCGGACGACATAGGGGGCGTCGACCGGATAGCCCTCGTAGAGCACGCCGGTCAGGGAGGACTCGGGATCCGCGGCGGGCGGGAGCCGGTAGTCGGTGGTGACCAGGGCCGGATCCGAGCCGTAGCACGGGTCGTCCCGGTAGGCGGTCTTGTAGCAGACCACCGTACGGTCGTCCGCGGCCTCCCCGGCCTCCAGCCGGACCCGGCGGAAGCAGGTGTTCGCGCCGAGGAAGGCGAGGTTCGTCCCGGCGTCGCGGGCAGCGGCCACATGGGCCCGCTGCCGCGGCGTCCAGTACTCGTCGTGCCCCAGGCAGACCACGGCGTGCGCGCCCCGCAGCACTCCCGGATCCCGGTGGACGTCGACGCCCGTGCTGTAGGCGAGCGGAATACCCAGCCGCTCGGCCAGCACCACCAGCGCCCACTCGTACACCAGGAACTTCTCGGCGCCCACGCCGTCGTAGGGGCGGTCGAAGCTCACCGCGAGGGAGCGGGTGGCGTACGCCCCGGAGGGACCGGAGTAGAGGCTGCTGCCGCCCCAGCGGTTGTACGCCTGCCAGGTCGCCGGAGCGTGCACCAGGACCGTGCGGCCCGCGCCCTCGGCCGAGCGGACGATCAGCGGTACGTACCGCTGGTGGCCGGTGTCCGCCTCCAGCCGCAGCAGATAGGCGCCCTCCGGCCAGCCGGAGGTGTCCACGGACAGCGTCCGCGGCCAGTCGGCGCGCACGGTACGGGTCGCGGGCAGCACACGCGGGGCCGGCCGGGCGCGGCCGGGTATGCGCTCCGACGCCCAGACCCGGCGGGCCCGCCGGCCGCCGTACCAGCCGACCCGGAACGCGGAGACACGGAAGGACGCGGCGGTCGTCGACACATGCAGCCCGAACGCCTCGCCCGGGGGCACGCTCACCCGGTCCGGGTAGCCGGTCACGGCGTCCGGCGGCCCGGTCGGCCCCAGACGCCAGCCGGCGGTGCCCGGCGCGTCCTGCTCCGCCTCGGGCCGCAGCCGCCTCCCGGCCAGGCCGGCCGTGTCGTGCGGATGCGGCGGCGCAGCCGTGCACGCGGCGGCCGTGCCGAGGCCCAGACCGGCGCACAGGGTGAGGAAACGCCGGCGGCCGGGGCCGTCGGACAGGGCCGTTTCGTGTCCCGGAGCCACATGACCTCCCGCATGGCATCTGCGCTCCAGCGTTCCGGCGCCTGCCCGCACGCCGCAACCCCGCAACGGGCCGGAAGGCCGGCGGTGGCGGGGCTGTCCCCGGGCGGCGAGGGCACCGGGGCGGCGGCCATCCGGGTGACGGTGTCAGGTGCGGAAGCCGGTGTGCACATGGTCGTGGTGCGTCGCGTCGCTGAAGAACTGACCGGCGGCGCCGCCCGACAGCCGCACGGGACCGCCCACGTTGTACGACCCCGCGGCCGCCGCGTCCCGCATGAACCGCTCGATCAGACCGCGCGGCGTCATCGGGTCCACGACCGCATGGCCGTCGATCCGCCACACGTCGAAGGCCCGGCCGCGCGGATGGTCGCTGGGCCGGCTGGTGCCGAACACGTCCAGTGGGTGCCCGGAGCGTACGACGCTCACCTCCAGCCGGTACGTCCGCGCCAGCGCGAGCATCGCCTCGGCCACGCCGGTGTGCACCCGGCCGCTGCGCAGGTCCGCCGCGGCGGCGGGCGGCAGCACGATCCGGTCGTCGGACAGCACGGCCCTCATGTCCGGCGGGAGCGAGCGTGCGGCCGGTCCGGGATACGCCGGACGCAGGGCGTCGACCGTCCAGCCGCGCCCCGACCGGGAGAGGCGCACGTCGACGGTCGTCCCGCCGGCGTCCACCGTGTCACCGCGCCGGGTCCATGCCGTAGACGGTCGCCGGGTCCTGCGAGAGGCGGTACCGCGACCGCAGCAGCTCGAACAGCCGGTCCGGGCCGTCGTGCACGAGCGGAC
>NZ_JBSFKD010000035.1:0-104163 GCF_053598395.1 Streptomyces sp. NPDC001135
TCCCGCGCCTGGTGAAGGCCACCGGGACCGCCACCGGCACCCCGGACTTCGGCACCGGCACCGTCCTCGTGACCGGTGCCTCCGGGGCGCTGGGCACACTCGTCGCACGGCACCTGGTGTCCGAGCACAAGGTGCGCCGGCTCCTGCTGGCGAGCCGCAGGGGCGCGGACGCACCTGGTGCGGTCGAGCTGGAGGCCGAACTCACCGCATGGGGTGCCGAGGTCACCTGGGCCGCCTGCGACGTCGCGGACAGGGAGGCCGTCGCCGGAATGCTGGACGGGCTCGGCGAGCATGCGCTGTCGGCCGTCGTACACACCGCGGGTGTTCTCGACGACGGGGTGATCGCCTCGGTCACACCGGAGAAAATGAGGGAGGTCTTCCGCCCCAAGGTGGACGCCGTGCTGAACCTGCACGAGTGCACCCGGGACATGGGCCTGGCCGCCTTCGTGGTGTTCTCGTCCGTCGCCGGCATCGTCGGCAGCGCCGGTCAGGCGAGCTACGCGGCGGCGAATTCCTTCCTCGACGCCTTCTCGGCGCACCGGCGCCGTGCGGGACTGCCCGCCACATCGCTGGCATGGGGTGTGTGGGAGCAGCCCGGTGCGATGACGGACGGCCTCGCCGAGGCCGACCGGGCGCGGATGGCGCGCAGCGGAGTGCTGCCGCTGCCCCCGGAGGAGGGGCTGCGGCTGTTCGACGCGGCACTGGCTGCGGACGAGGCGGTACTCGCCCCGGTGCGCATCGACACCGGCGCGCTGCGCGCCGGTGACGTACCGCCGGTGCTGCGCGCCCTCGTGCCGGCCACGGCCGCCCGCAGGACCGCGCAGGCCGCCGCCGCTCCCTCCGCGTCCTCGCTGGCCGAGCGCCTGGAGGGGCTGCCGGAGTCCGAGCGCGAGAAGACCGTACTGGACCTGGTCCGGGCCGAGGTGGCCGCGGTCCTGGGGTACGCGTCGGACCGTGCGGTCCGGCCGGAACAGGCCTTCGGGGACCTGGGCTTCGACTCCCTCACGGCCGTCGAACTGCGCAACGGCCTGAACAGGGCCACCGGTCTGCGGCTCCCCGCGACGCTGGTCTTCGACCACCCGACACCCGCTCTCCTGGCCCGTCATGTGCTCACGGAGACGGTGGGAGCGGGTGAACCGGCCCTAGTGGATTCCCTACTTGCCGATCTGGACAGGGTCGAACAAGAATTGGTCACGAAGTTGTCAGAGAGTGAAGCTCGCGACCGGATCCTGTCAAAGCTCCAGGCCGTATTGGCGATTGCCGGTGAATCCGGCAAGGCCCCGGCGTCGGAAAGCCGTGGAATGGGCGGCAGTGATCTGGAATCGGCCACGGACGACGAAGTATTCGATCTGCTCGGCAAGGAATTCGGGATTTCCTGACGCTCCGGCGCGTCCCGGTGAGCCCTTGCCGAAATCCGGTAAGTCATCGCAGGGGTGAGGGACGATTTCGGTGGCGAACGAGGACAAGCTCCGCTATTTCCTGAAGCGCGTCACCGCAGATCTCCAGGAGACCCGGCGGCGCCTTCGTGACTACGAGGACGCCGCCGGGGAACCGGTGGCCATCATCGGGATGAGCTGCCGCTACCCGGGAGGGGTCGACTCCCCCGAGGATCTGTGGGAGTTGGTCACAGACGGCCGCGACGCCGTATCGGAGTTCCCCGCCGACCGCGGCTGGGACCTGGACGCGCTCTACGACCCGGACCCGGAGTCCCGGGGGACCAGCTACGCCCGCGAAGGCGCGTTCCTGCGCGACCTGGCGCGGTTCGACGCCGGCCTCTTCGGTATCTCGCCCCGCGAGGCCCTCGCCATGGACCCCCAGCAGCGGCTGCTGCTGGAGACGTCGTGGGAGCTCTTCGAGCGGGCCGGCATCGATGCCGCCTCGCTGGCGGGCAGCAGGACCGGCGTGTTCACCGGCGTGATGAACCACGAGTTCCTCGCCACCCTCCAGAACTCCCCCCAGGACCTGGAGGGTTACCTCGGAACGGGTACCTCGGGCAGTGTCGCCTCCGGCCGGGTGGCCTACACCTTCGGCCTCGAAGGCCCGGCCGTCACGGTCGACACGGCCTGCTCGTCGTCCCTGGTGGCCCTGCACCTGGCCGTCCAGTCGCTGCGCAACGGCGAGTGCTCGCTGGCCGTGGCGGGCGGTGTCACCGCGATGGTCGGCCCCGCCACCTTCGTCGGCTTCAGCCGCCAGCGCGGGCTGGCGCCCGACGGCCGCTGCAAGGCGTTCGCGGCCGGCGCCGACGGCACCGGCTGGGGCGAGGGCGCCGGCCTGCTGCTGGTGGAACGCCTCTCGGACGCCCGCCGCAACGGACACGAGGTCCTCGCGGTCGTCCGGGGCTCCGCCGTCAACCAGGACGGCGCGTCCAACGGCCTGACCGCCCCCAACGGCCCCTCCCAGCAGCGGGTGATCCGCCAGGCCCTGGCCGCGGCCCAGCTCACCACCGCGCAGGTCGACGCGGTGGAGGCGCACGGCACGGGCACCCGGCTCGGCGACCCGATCGAGGCGCAGGCGCTCCTCGCGACGTACGGGCAGGGCCGTACCGACGACAAACCGCTGTGGCTGGGCTCGATCAAGTCCAACATCGGCCACACCCAGGCCGCGGCCGGTGTGGCGGGCATCATCAAGATGGTCATGGCCCTGCGCCACGGCGAACTGCCGCGCACGCTGCACGTCGACGCGCCGTCCCCGCACGTCGACTGGTCGGCGGGCGCCGTACGGCTGCTCACCGAGCGCACGCCCTGGCCGGCGTCGGACCAGCCGCGCCGGGCCGGCATCTCCTCCTTCGGGATCAGCGGCACCAACGCGCACACCATCATCGAGGAAGCCCCGTCGGCCGAAGCGTTCACACGGGACACCGAGGCCCCGGAGGCGCCGGAGGAAGGCGCGGAGCGCACCGAGGCCGTCGCCCCGCGGGTCGCGCGCCCGGCCGAGGGCGGACCGGTGCCGTGGGTGATCTCCGGCAAGACCCAGGAGGCCCTGCGCGCACAGGCCGAACGCCTGCTGCCCCTCGCGGACGCCGAAGTCCCCCCGCTCGACGTGGCGTTCTCGCTCGCCACGACCCGCACGGCCCTGGACCACCGCGCGGTGGTCCAGGGCGAGACGCCGGCGGAACTCGCCGAGGGGCTGCGGGCCGTGGCCTCCGGCTCCCCGGCCCCGGGCGTCGCGCGCGGCCTCTCGGGCACCGGCGGGCGCGTCGGGTTCCTCTTCTCCGGCCAGGGATCGCAACGCCTGGGCATGGGACGCGAGTTGTACGCGTGCTACCCGGCGTTCGCCGCCGCATACGACGAGGTCCGCGCGTACCTCGACGCCGCGGTCGACGTCGACTCGGAAGAACCGCACCGCACGGGCGCCGCCCAGCCCGCCCTCTTCGCGGTCGAGGTGGCGCTGTTCCGGCTCCTGGAAACGTGGGGGATCCGCCCGGACTACGTGGCCGGTCACTCGGTGGGTGAGATCGCTGCCGCGCATGTGGCGGGTGTGTTGTCGCTGGAGGATGCGGCGAAGCTGGTGTCCGCGCGTGCCGCGCTGATGCAGGCCCTGCCTGCGGGCGGGGCGATGGTGGCGGTCCAGGCGAGCGAGGACGAGGTGCTGGCGCATCTCACCGAGGGCGTCGGTATCGCGGCGGTCAACGGGCCCCGGTCCGTCGTGGTCTCCGGAGCCGAGGACGCGGTCGTCGCCATCGGCGAGGCCTTCCGGGAGCAGGGGCGTAAGACGTCCCGTCTGAAGGTCAGTCACGCGTTCCACTCGCCGCTGATGGACCCCATGCTGGAGGAGTTCGCGCAGGTCGTCAGCGGGCTGGCCTTCGAGAAGCCGCACATTCCAGTCGTCTCCAACCTCACCGGCCGCCCGGCCGAGCCCTACACCCCCGAGTACTGGGTCCGGCACGTCCGCGAAGCGGTCCGCTTCGCCGACGGCATCCGGACTCTCCACGACCTCGGCGTGACCACGTTCGTCGAGATCGGCCCGGGCGGCGTACTGAGCGCCCTCGCCCAGGGCTGCTTCGACGACGCCACGGACATCGTCACCGTGCCCGCCCTGCGCGCCGACCGCCCCGAGCGGGCCGCACTCGTCGCCGCCGTCTCCGAACTGCACGCACACGGCGTCTCCCCGGACTGGCACGCCTTCTTCCCCGGCGCCCGCCGCGTCGAGCTGCCCACTTACGCCTTCCAGTACGAGCGCTACTGGCTCGACGCCTCACCGGCCGCTCCCGGTGACGTCCGCGCCGCCGGCCTGGGCTCGGCCGACCACCCGCTGCTGGGCGCCGCCGTCTCCCTGGCCGGTGGCGACGAGCGGCTGCTGACCGGCCGGTTGTCCCTGCGCACGCACCCGTGGCTGAGCGACCACGCCGTGCTCGGAACCGTGCTGCTGCCGGGCACCGCGTTCGTCGAACTGGCCGTGCGGGCCGCCGACGAAGCCGGCTGCGCACTGCTGGAGGACCTCACCCTCGAAGCGCCCCTGGTGGTGCCCGAGCGGGGCGGCGTCGCGGTCCAGGTGTGGGTCGGCGCGGCCGACGGCACGGGCCGCAGGCCGCTGACCGTGCACTCACGCCCCGAGGACGACGCCGACCTGCCCTGGGTCCGCCACGCCACCGGCTTCGTCACCGAAGGGACCGAAGAGACGGGCGCCGCAGCCGCCGGCCGGGCACTCACGGCGTGGCCGCCGGCGGGCTCCGAGCCGGTCGACCTCGACGGCCTCTACGACCGGCTGGCCGCCCTCGGCCTGGCCTACGGACCGGCGTTCCGCGGACTGCGCAACGCCTGGCGCGCGGGCCGGGAAGTCTTCGCGGAGGTCGCACTCCCCGACGGCACGGACACCGGTTCCTTCCTCCTGCACCCGGCGCTGCTGGACGCGGCGCTGCACGCGATCGGTGCGGGCAGTGCGGACGGCTCCCTCGTGGCCGAGGCGGACGGGCCGCTCCTGCCGTTCGCCTGGTCCGGGGTGTCCGTACGCGCCACGGGCGCGTCCACCGTACGGGTCGCGCTGGCGCCGGCCGGTACCGACGCGGTGTCCCTGCTGGTCGCCGACGGCGCCGGCGAGCCGGTGGCGTCCGTCGAGTTGCTGACACTGCGCCCGATGTCGGCCGAGCAGCTCCGCGGGCGCTCCGGTGACGCGATGTTCACTGTCGAGCGGGCGCCGCTGACCCTTCCCTCCGACGACCTGCTCTCCGACGACGCGGACGGGACGGCGGTCGCGTACGTCCCGGACATCGCCACACTGGCTGAGCCCGACGGGTCGCCGCAGCCGGACGTGGTCGTGGTCCCGTGCCCCGACGGCCCCGAAGGGGCCACCCAGGCCGAGCGGGTCCGTGCGGTCACCACCGAGGTGCTGCGGCTGGTGCAGCGCTGGTTCGCCGAGGACCGGACGTCGCGCCTCGTGCTGGTGGCGCGCTGCGACGACCTCGCGCACGCCGCGGCGGGCGGACTGGTGCGCTCGGCCCAGGCGGAGAACCCCGGCCGGATCGTGCTGCTCGAAACCGACCGCCCGGACGAGACGGCCGCGCTGGTGCCCGGCGTCGTGCTGTCCGGCGAGCCCCACGTCGTCGTCCGCGCAGGGGAGATCACCACACCGCGCCTGACCCGCGCCACCTCCCCGGCAACGCAGGACGCGGCCACCGATCCCGCGGACGCTGCGGCCACGGCCGTCGCCGGGGGCGCTGCCTCTGGTCTTGCCGAGGGCGCGGCTCCCGATCCTGCGGACGCGGCGGCCACCGTCCTCACCGAAGCGACCGCTTCTGCTCTCCCCGAAGCGACCGCTTCCGCCCTCACCGAGGGCACCGCTTCCGCCCCCGCCGACGGCGCTGCCTCCCGCCTCGGGACCGTGCTGCTCACCGGCGCCTCCGGCGCGCTGGGCGGAACCCTTGCCCGTCACCTGGTGACCGGACACGGAGTGCGCCGGCTGCTGCTCGTCAGCCGCCGTGGCGCGGACGCCCCCGGCGCCGCGGAGCTGAAAGCCGAACTCACGGCGCTCGGCGCCGAAGCGACGTGGGCCGCCTGCGACCTCGCCGACCGTGACGCCCTCGCCCGGCTGCTGGCCGCCACCCCGGTCGACTCCGTCGTGCACACCGCCGGCCTGCTCGACGACGGCGTGATCGCCGCGCTGACCCCGGAGCGCGTGGGCGCCGTCCTCGCGCCCAAGGCCGACGCCGTACTCAATCTCGACGAACTCACCGGCCAGGGCACGACGTTCGTGCTGTTCTCCTCCGCCGCGGGCGTCTTCGGCAACCCCGGCCAGGGCAACTACGCCGCGGCCAACGCCTTCCTCGACGCCTTCGCCCGGAACCGCCGCGCCCAGGGCCGGCCCACCGTCTCGCTGGCATGGGGCCTGTGGGAGCAGGAGGGCGCCATGGCCGACGCCCTGGACGAGACCGGCAGGTCGCGGATGGCGCGCTCCGGTGTCCTGCCGCTGTCCACCGAGGACGGCCTGCGGCTGTTCGACGCGGCGCTCACCTCGGACGAGCCCGTGCTCGTACCGGTCCGCCTGGACACCGCGGCCCTGCGCAACCGGCCGGCAGGAACCGTACCGGCCCTGCTGCGCGGACTCGTCCGCGTCCCCCGCCGTGGCACCGCCCAGCGCGCCACCACCGGATCCCTGGCCGAACGTCTCGCCGGGCTGGCCGGTGACGAGCGCGACGACGCCCTCCTGGAACTGGTCCGGGCCGAGGTCGCCGCCGTACTCGGGCACTCCTCGCCCCGGGCCGTCGAGCCCGCGCACGCCTTCCAGGACCTCGGCTTCGACTCGCTGACGGCCGTGGAGCTGCGCAACCGGCTGTCCACCGCCACCGGCCTGCGCCTGCCCGCCACCCTGGTCTTCGACCACCCCACCCCTGCCGCCCTCGCCCGGCACATCGGCGCCGAACTCCTCGGCGAGGCCCCGGCCGCCACGGCCAGGGGGGCGGCGCGGCAGACCGCTGCCGCCGCCGACGAGCCGATCGCCATCGTCGGCATGAGCTGCCGCCTCCCGGGCGGGGTGCGCTCGCCGGAGGACCTGTGGCGGCTGGTGGCCTCCGGCCGGGACGGCATCTCCCGGTTCCCGGACGACCGCGGCTGGGACGTCGACGGGCTCTACGACCCCGACCCCGAGCGCCTCGGCAAGACCTACGCGCGCGACGGCGGCTTCCTGCACGAGGCGGCCGAGTTCGACGCCGGCTTCTTCGGCATCAGCCCCCGTGAGGCCCTGGCGATGGACCCGCAGCAGCGGCTGCTGCTGGAGGCGTCCTGGGAGGCGTTCGAACGCGCCGGGATCGACCCGGCGACAGTCCGGGGCAGCCGTACCGGCGTCTTCACCGGCCTGATGTACCACGACTACGGCCAGGGCCCGCGCGAACTGCCCGAGGGCGTCGAGGGCCTGCTCACCACCGGAGGCTCCGGCAGCGTCGCCTCCGGGCGCGTGTCCTACGCCTTCGGCCTGGAGGGCCCCGCGGTCACGGTCGACACGGCCTGCTCCTCGTCGCTCGTCGCCCTGCACCTGGCCCTGCAGTCGCTGCGCAACGGCGAGTGCACGATGGCGCTGGCCGGCGGTGTCACGGTCATGGCCAGCCCGACGGTCTTCGTCGAGTTCAGCCGGCAGCGCGGCCTGTCGCCCGACGGCCGGTGCAAGGCGTTCGCGGCCGGTGCCGACGGCACGGGCTGGGGCGAAGGCGTCGGCATGCTCCTGGTGGAGCGGCTCAGCGACGCCGAGCGCAACGGCCACCGCGTGCTGGCCGTGGTGCGGGGGAGCGCGGTGAACCAGGACGGCGCCTCCAACGGTCTGACCGCGCCCAACGGCCCCTCGCAGCAGCGGGTGATCCGGCAGGCGCTGGCGTCCGCCGGGCTCGCACCGGCCGACGTGGACGCCGTCGAGGCCCACGGCACGGGCACCCGGCTCGGAGACCCGATCGAGGCGCAGGCCCTCCTCGCCACGTACGGCCGGGAGCGGCCCGAAGGACGGCCGCTGTGGCTGGGCTCGCTGAAGTCCAACATCGGCCACACCCAGGCCGCCGCGGGCGTCGCCGGGGTGATCAAAATGGTCATGGCCATGCGCCATGGCGTCCTTCCGCAGACCCTGCACGTCGACGCACCCACACCGCACGTGGACTGGTCGGCCGGAGACGTCCGGCTGCTGACCGAGGCCGTCGACTGGCCCGAGTCGGACCGCCCCCGCCGCGCCGCCGTGTCGTCCTTCGGCGTCAGCGGCACCAACGCCCACACCATCATCGAACAGGCCCCCGCGACCGAGGAACCGCCTCCGGCGTCCGCCTCCGGCGCTGCCGTGCCGTGGGTGCTCTCCGGCAGGACCGAAGCAGCGCTGCGGGCCCAGGCCGCCCGCCTCGCGTCCTCCCTGGACGACATCGACAACGGCAGCGACAGGGACGACCACGGCGAGGCGGCCCTGGTGGCCGACGTGGCGTACTCGCTCGCCACGACCAGGGCGGCGTTCGAACACCGTGCCGTGGTGGTCGGGCAGACCCTCGAGGAGTTCCGGCGGGAACTGGCCGGTGTCGCCGGCGGCGCCACGCCGCCCGGCGTGGTCACCGGCACCGCACGCACCGGCGGCAAGACCGTCTTCGTCTTCCCCGGACAGGGGTCGCAGTGGGTCGGCATGGCCGCCGAACTCCTGGAGACCTCCCCGGTCTTCCGCGACCGGATCGACGCCTGCGAGCGCGCCCTCGCGCCGCACGTGGACTGGTCGCTGACCGCGGTATTGCGCGGCACGTCCGATGTCGAGCAGGACCGGGTCGACGTGCTGCAGCCCGTGCTGTGGGCGATGACGGTCGCCCTCGCCGGGGTGTGGCGCTCCTTCGGTGTGACCCCCGACGCGGTCGTCGGGCACTCCCAGGGCGAGGTCGCCGCGGCGGTGATCGCCCAAGCGGTCCGTCTGGAGGACGGGGCGCGCATCGTGGCGCAGCGCAGCCTCGCGGTGCGCGAACTCCAGGGCCGCGGCGGTATGGCCTCGGTGACGCTCCCGGACGAGGAGGCACAGGAACTGATCGGCCGGTGGGCCGGCCGCCTCGGTATCGGTGCCGTGAACGGACCCTCCACCGTCGTGGTCTCCGGGGACACCGACGCCCTGGACGAACTCCTCGCGCACTGCAAACGGGAGGGCGTCCAGGCCCGCAGGGTCGCCGTCGACTACGCCGCGCACTCGCCGCAGATCCAACGCGTCGAAGCGCAGGCGAGTGAGGGGTTCGCCGGCATCCGCCCGCTCCCCGGCTCCGTGCCCTTCTACTCCACGGTGACGGGCGGGAAGCTGGACGCGGACGAGCTCGGCTCCGGCTACTGGTACCGCAACATGCGGCAGACGGTGCGGTTCCACGACGCGATCCGGGCCGCTCTGGCCGACGGGCACGACGTGTTCGTCGAAGTCAGCCCGCACCCGGTCCAGTTGGCGGGCATCCAGGACGCCATCGAGGCCGCCGAGGCGGAGGCCGCGGTCGTACCGACGCTGCGCCGCCGTGACGGCGGACGCCAACGGCTGATGCTGTCGCTGGCCCAGGTCCACGCGCACGGCGTCGGCATCGACTGGGACGCCGTCCTGCCCGGCGCGCGCCGCGTCGACCTCCCGACCTACGCGTTCCAGCACGAGCGGTACTGGCTTCAGGCGAGTGCTCCGGCCGGTGACGTCCGGGCGGCCGGACTGGACGCCGCCGACCACCCGTTCCTGGGCGCGGCGGTGGAACTGCCGGACGCCGGTGGCCACCTGCTGACCGGACTGCTGTCCCTGCAGGCCCAGCCGTGGCTGGCCGACCACGCGGTGCTGGGTACGGTGCTGCTGCCGGGCACGGCCTTCGTGGAACTGGCCGCCCACGCCGCGGCCGAGACCGGCTGTGACCTGGTCGAGGAGCTGACCCTGCAGGCACCGCTGGTGCTGCCCGAGCACGGCGGCGTCGCGCTCCAGGTCCTCGTGGGCGGCGAGGACGACTCCGGCCGCCGCCCGCTGAGCGTGCACTCGCGAGCCGGGGAGGGCCCCTGGATCCGCAACGCCACCGGCGCCCTCGCCACCGGCGCAGCCCCCTTGGGCACCGACCTGAGCAGCTGGCCCCCGGCCGACGCCCAGCCGGTGGACCTGGACGGCTTCTACGACCGCCTGACGGACCTCGGCCTGAGCTACGGCCCCCTCTTCCAGGGCCTGCGTGCCGCCTGGCGCGGCCACGACGCGGTCTACGCCGAACTCGCCGTCCCCGACGAGACGCAGGCGGACGCGGACGCGTTCGGCGTGCACCCGGCCCTGCTCGACTCCGCGCTGCACGCGCTGGGCGCGGGCGGCCTCGTACCGGCCACCGACGGGCCCCTGCTGCCCTTCGCGTGGTCCCGCGTCACGCTGCACGGAACCGGAGCGGCCGGCCTGCGGGTACGGCTCTCCCAGGCCGGCGGGGACACCGTACGGCTGGAGGCCGCCGACGGCACGGGCCGTCCCGTCGTGTCGGTGGAGTCCCTGACGCTGCGCCCGGTGTCGGCCGAGCAACTGCGCACGAGCTCCCGGGACTCCCTGTTCACCGTGGACTGGGCACCGCTCACCGCCCCGGCCGACGCGAACGCCCCGGTCGTACGGGCCTACGACGACATCGCCGCCCTCTTCGCGGCCCCCGCGGCGGACACCGGGGCGCAGGCGGACGCGGACGCCGTCGTCGTTCCCTGCCCGGCCGGATCGGGCGCCGACGCCGCACGGGTCCGGGACGTCCTCGCCGACGTGCTCCGGCTGGTGCAGTGGTGGCTGGCCGAGGACCGGGCCGCCCGCCTGGTGCTGGTGACCCGGGAAGCGGTCGCCGGCGGGGACGACCCGGCAGCGGGCGACCCGGTGCACGCGGCCGTGTGGGGCCTGGTCCGGTCGGCTCAGTCGGAGAACCCGGACCGCATCGTCCTCCTCGACACCGACGCGAACGCCGACGCGGAGCGGGTCGCGACCGCGGCCGTCCCCCGCCTCGTCGCCTCCGGGGAACCGCAGGCGGCGCTGCGCGGCGACGCGCTCCTGCTGCCCCGGCTCGCCAGGGCCGCCGCCGACGCCCCGCGGGCCACCCCGGACTTCGGGACCGGCACGGTGCTCGTGACCGGCGCGTCCGGCGCCCTGGGCGGGCTCGTCGCCCGGCACCTGGTCGCCGAGCACGGCGTGCGCAGCCTGCTGCTGATGAGCCGGCGCGGCGCGGACGCCGAGGGCGCCGCGGAACTCCGGGCGGAACTGACCGCCGCGGGAGCCGACGTGCTCTGGGCCGCCTGCGACGTGGCCGACCGGGACGCCCTCGCCGAGGTGCTGTCCGGCACACCGGTGACGGCCGTGGTGCACACGGCCGGCGTCCTCGACGACGGCGTGATCGCCTCACTCACGCCGGAGCGGCTGGAGACGGTGCTGCGACCCAAGGCCGACGCGGTGCTGCACCTGCACGAGCTTGCGGGCGACGTGTCGGCGTTCGTGGTCTTCTCCTCGCTCGCGGGTACGCTCGGCACCCCCGGCCAGGCCAACTACGCCGCGGCCAACGCCTTCCTGGACGCCTTCGCCGCGTTCCGCCGGGCCCAGGGGCTGCCCGCGGTGTCGCTGCCGTGGGGCCTGTGGCAGCGCACCGGCACCATGACCGAGGACCTCGGCGGCGCCGACCGGACCCGGCTCGCCCGCGGCGGCGTGCTGCCGCTGTCCGACGACGACGGCCTGGAACTCCTCGATGCCGCACTCGCGCTGCAGGAGCCCCTCGTGGTGGCGGCACGGCTGGACCTCGCCGCCCTGCGGAACGCGACCGCCCCGGTGCCACCGCTGCTCAGGGCGCTCGTCGGCGGCCGGCCGCGGCGTACCGACCGGGCCGCTTCCGTGCCGCTGGCACAGCGGATCGCGGGCCTGCCCGAGAGCGAGCGGGAAGAGGCCGTGCTCGACCTCGTCCGGTCCGAGGTCGCCGCCGTCCTCGGACACGGCTCGGCCAAGGCCGTCCAGCCCGACCAGGCCTTCGGAGACCTGGGCTTCGACTCGCTGACAGCGGTGGAGCTCCGCAACCGGATGAACAGGGCCACCGGCCTGCGGCTGCCCGCGACGCTGGTCTTCGACCACCCGACGCCCGCGGCGCTCGCGCAGCGGGTGCTGAAGGACCTCCCCGGCGGCACAGGCGCTACGGCGCCGGTCTACGACGAACTCGACCGCCTCGCCGCCGCCCTCGACGGCGCCGGAGCGAACGGAGTCGACAACGTCACCCGAACCAGGATCAACATGCGTCTCCAGGCGCTGCTCGCCCGCTGGAACGGGAACGAGCCGGCCGATCCGGGAGGCGCCGGCGGAGCCGAGGACGAAGACGACCTCAGCTCGGCGAGCGACGAGGAGCTGTACGACCTCCTCGACGACGAACTCGGCATCTCCTGAACTGCGCAGGCCACAAAGGGGCGGGCAACACCGATGATGAACGAAGACAAGCTCCGCGACTACCTCAAGCGGGCCACCACCGACCTGCGCCAGGCCCGGCGGCGCGTGCGCGAACTGGAGGCCCGCGACCAGGAGCCGATCGCCATCGTGAGCATGAGCTGCCGGTTCCCCGGCGGCGTCGGCTCCCCCGAGGAGCTGTGGCGGCTGCTGGCCGAGGGCACGGACGCCATCTCGCGGTTCCCCGAGGACCGCGGCTGGGACGTCGACGCGCTCTACGACCCCGACCCCGACCAGCCCGGCAAGGTCTACACCCGGCAGGGTGGCTTCCTCCGCGACGCGGCGGACTTCGACGCGGACTTCTTCGGGATCTCCCCGCGTGAGGCGCTGGCCATGGACCCGCAGCAGCGGCTGCTGCTGGAGGCCGCCTGGGAGGCCTTCGAGCACGCGGGCATCGACCCCGCCGGCCTCAAGGGCAGCCGCACCGGCGTCTTCGCCGGCCTGATGTACCACGACTACGGCTTCACGCCCGGCGTCCTCCCCGATGGGGTCGAGGGGCTGATGAGCACCGGCAACTCCGGCAGCGTCGCCTCCGGGCGCATCGCCTACACCTTCGGCTTCGAGGGCCCCGCCGTCACCGTCGACACCGCCTGTTCGTCCTCGCTCGTCGCCCTCCACCTCGCCGTGCAGGCGCTGCGGAGCGGCGAGTGCTCCATGGCGCTCGCCGGCGGCGTCACGGTCATGGCGGGCCCGAGCGCCTTCGTCGAGTTCAGCCGCCAGCGCGGACTCGCCCCCGACGGCCGCTGCAAGTCCTTCGCCGCGGCGGCCGACGGAGCGTCCTGGTCCGAAGGCGCCGGCCTGCTGCTCGTGGAGCGGCTGCGGGACGCCCGCCGGCTCGGCCACACGGTGCTCGCGGTCATCCGGAGCAGCGCCGTCAACCAGGACGGCGCCTCCAACGGCCTGACCGCGCCCAACGGCCCCTCGCAGCAGCGCGTGATCCTCGAAGCGCTCGCCGGCGCCCGGCTGTCCGCCGAGGAGATCGACGCCGTCGAAGCACACGGCACGGGCACCAGCCTCGGCGACCCGATCGAGGCGCAGGCGCTGCTGGCGACCTACGGACAGAAACGCGAACGGCCGCTCCTGCTCGGCTCGCTGAAGTCCAACATCGGCCACACGCAGGCCGCGGCGGGCGTGGCCGGCGTGATGAAGATGGTGCTGGCGATGCGGCACGGCGTGCTGCCGAAGACGCTCCACGTGGACCGGCCGACCCCGCAGGTCGACTGGTCCGCCGGCTCGGTCGAGCTGCTGACCGAGGCGATGGCGTGGCCGGAGACGGACCACCCTCGCCGGGCCGGGATCTCGTCGTTCGGGATCAGTGGCACCAATGCGCACATCATCCTCGAGCAGGCACCGGAACCGGAGGCGGCGGACCCGACCGCGGAACTGACGCCGGCCCGGACCACGGTGGTGCCGTGGGTGCTCTCCGCGAAGACCGGGGAGGCGCTGCGGGAGCAGGCGCAACGGCTGCTGTCGTCCGCCGACCTCGCCGCCGCGTCACCGGCCGACGTGGGGTTCTCGCTGGCGGCCACCCGCTCGGCGCTGGAACACCGGGCGGCGGTCGTCGGCGCCGACAAGGAGGAGCTGCGCGCGGGCCTGACCGCCCTCGCGGCGGGCGAGCCCGCGGCACAGGTGGTGACAGGGCGCGCCGGAGCGGACCGGGGCAAGGCCGGGTTCCTGTTCTCGGGTCAGGGGTCGCAGCGCCTGGGGATGGGGCGTGAGTTGTACGAGGCGTTCCCGGTCTTCGCGGATGCGTACGACGAGGTGTGTGCGCGTCTGGACGTGCCGGTCGACGTCGATGCGGAAGCGCTTCACCAGACGGGTTCGGCGCAGCCTGCGTTGTTCGCGGTCGAGGTGGCGTTGTTCCGGTTGCTGGAGTCGTGGGGTGTGCGGCCGGATTACGTGGCCGGTCATTCGGTGGGTGAGATCGCTGCCGCGCATGTGGCGGGTGTGTTGTCGCTGGGGGATGCGGCGAAGCTGGTGTCGGCGCGTGCCGCGCTGATGCAGGCCCTGCCCGCGGGTGGGGCGATGGTCGCGGTGCAGGCCGCCGAAGAGGAAGTCCTGCCGTACCTGACCGACGGGGTCGGTATCGCTGCGGTCAACGGGCCTCAGTCGGTTGTGGTCTCCGGGGTCGAGGACGCGGTCCTGGAGATCGCCGAGGTCTTCGCCCAACGGGGCCGTAAGACTTCCCGGTTGAAGGTCAGCCATGCGTTCCACTCGCCGCTGATGGACCCCATGCTGGAGGAGTTCGCGCAGGTCGTCAGCGGGCTGGCCTTCGAGGAGCCGCGGATCCCGGTGGTCTCGAACCTCACCGGCGGGCTGGCCGAGCCGTACACCCCCGAGTACTGGGTGCGGCACGTCCGTGAGGCGGTCCGGTTCGCCGACGGTGTGCGGACCCTGCACGAGCTGGGTGTGACCACGTTCGTGGAGATCGGCCCCGGCGGTGTGCTGAGCGCCCTCGCCCAGGGCTGCCTCGATGACGACGTGGACCTCGTCACCGTTCCCGCTCTGCGTACCGACCGCCCCGAACCCCAGGCGCTCACCCTCGCCCTGGGGCAATTGCACACGCACGGTGTCTCCCCGGACTGGCAGGCGCTGTTCCCCGGCGCCCAGCGTGTCGACCTGCCCACGTACGCCTTCCAGCGCGAGCGCTACTGGCTCGAAGGCACGACCGCCCTCGACGTCTCCTCGGCGGGCCTGGACTCCTTCGGCCACGCCCTGCTCGGTGCGGTCGTGGAAACCGCAGGGGCGCGGGAGGTGCTGTTCACCGGCCGGCTGTCCCCGGCCGAGCTGCCCTGGACCGTGGAACACACGGTCGGCGGCGTGCCGGTGCTCCCGGCCGCCGCGTTCGTGGAACTCGCCCTGTCCGCGGGACGGCGGGCCGGGTTCCCGCACCTGGAACAACTGGACGTGGACGCACCGCTGGTTCTGGCCGAACAGGGCGCCGTCCGCATCCAGGTGCAGGTCGGTGCGGGCGACGACCCCGACCGGCGCTCGGTGCGCGTCTTCAGCCGGCCCGCTGCGGGCGGCACCGACCAGCCATGGGTCTGCCACGCCGGCGGAGAGCTCACCCGGAACGCTCCGGCGCCGGAGTTCGACCTGATGAGCTGGCCGCCGACAGGTGCCGAACCCGTGGACGTGGCGCACCGTCCCGGCCTGCGTGCCGCCTGGCGCGCCGGAGACGAGCTGTACGGCGAGGCCGTACTGCCGGTCACGGAGCGGAACCGGGCGGACCGCTACGGCCTCCACCCCGTCCTGCTGAACGCTGCCCTCGGCATGTCGGCATCCGACCGTGCCGGCGATCCCGGCGAGGTGCTCATGCCCTGCGCCTGGAGCGGCATGTCCGTGCACACTCCGGGCTCCGGGGCCGTACGCATCCGCATCCGGCCCACAGGCGACGACGCAGTGACGATCGAACTGTCCGACACGGACGGCTCTCCCGTCGCCTCGGTCGCGTCCGTCCGGACGCGGACGATGTCCGCGCAGCAGGTGCTGGCCTCCCGCGTGGCGCACCAGGACTGGATGTTCGAGGTCGACTGGGTCGAGTACACCACGGCTTCCGCTCCCGCCCCTGCTTCCGGAGCCGAGTGGGCGGTCCTCGGCAACGAGGGGTCGTATACCGACATCGACGCGCTCCGCGAGGCGGTCGACGGCGGTGCGGCCACGCCTGCCCACGTCCTCCTGCCCTGCGCCCCGAGCGAGGGCGATGCCGCCGCGGCGACGCGCGGAATGCTGGCCGGTGTGCTGCGGGCCGTCCAGGAGTGGGTCGCCGACGAGCGGTTCTCCGACGCACGGCTCGTGGTGATGACGCGCGGAGCCGTCGAGCTGCACGGCACAGCCCCGGACCTCGCGCACGCAGCGGTCTCCGGCCTGGTGAAGTCGGCCCAGACCGAGCACCCGGACCGGCTCCTGCTCGTCGACGCGGACGACTCGGTCACGTACGGCGGCGTCGGTACGTACGGCGGCATCGACCCGGCGCTGGCCGCGGCGCTCGCCTCTCTGGACGAGCCGCAGGCCGCGGTGCGCGACGGAAAGCTGTACGTGCCCCGCCTCGCCCGGATCACCCCGCCGGAGGAACCCACCGATCACGCGTGGGACCCCGAGGGGACCGTGCTGCTCACCGGCGCGACCGGTGGCCTCGGACTGTCGCTCGCACGGCACCTCGTCGCCGAACGCGGCGTACGCAGGCTGCTGCTGGCCAGTCGACGCGGCCCCGCGGCCGAAGGCGTCGGCGAACTCGTCACCGCCCTCTCCGAGCTGGGCGCGCACGTCGACGTGGCCGCCTGTGACATCGCCGACCGGGACGCCCTCGCCCAGCTGCTGGCCTCCATCCCGGCCGAGCACCCGCTCGTGGCCGTGGTCCACGCGGCGGCGGCCCTGGACGACGGCGTGGTCACCGCCCTCACGCCGGAGCGCCTGGACACGGTGCTGCGGCCGAAGGCCGACGGGGCGCTGCACCTGCACGAGCTGACCCGGGACCTGGACCTCTCCGCGTTCGTGCTCTTCTCCTCCCTGGCCGGAGTCCTGGGCAGCGCCGGCGCGGCCGGCTACGCCGCCGCGAACGCCTTCCTGGACGGACTGGCGCGGCAGCGGAGGGCCGCGGGCCTGCCCGGCACCTCGCTGGCGTGGGGCCTGTGGACGGACAACGGCGGCATGGGCGACCGGATCACCGACGCCGACCGCAACCGGATGGGGCGGGCCGGAGTCGTGCCGTTCACCCCGGCGGAGGGGCTGGCCCTGTTCGACGCCGCCCTCACCGTGGACCGGCCGGTGATCGTGCCGGTACGGCTGGACGTTCCGGGACTGCGCGCCATGGCCCGCGCCGGCATGCTGCCCGCCGTCCTCCGCGGCCTCGTGGGCGACACCGGCGCCGCGGCCGGCGGGACCGCGGCAGCAGGGGCCCCCACCCTGGCCCGCCGCCTCGCCGGTATGCCGGAGGCCGACCAGGAGAAGGCCCTGCTGGATCTGGTGCGCAACCAGGCGGCAGCAGCCCTCGGCCACTCCACCGCCGCCCGCATCGAGCCCACCACGGCCTTCCGGGACATCGGCTTCGACTCCCTGACCGCCGTGGAGCTCCGCAACCGGCTCAAGGCCGCGACCGGGCTCCGGCTCAAGCCCACCCTGGTCTTCGACCACCCCAACCCCGTCGCGATCGCCCGGCTCCTGCACAAGGACCTGGTCCTCTCCCTCACCGCCGAGACCCCGCCCGTGCTCGGCGAACTGGACCGGCTGGAGGCGCGCCTGACCGCGCTGTCCCCGCAGGACGCCGTACGCGACAAGGTCACCGCCCGGCTCAAGGCGCTGCTGTGGAAGTGGACCGACACCCGTCAGGACGCCGCGGCGAACGCCACCGACGCCGGCCCCGGCACCGGCCGCGACTTCGAACTCGACCTCGACCGGATCGACGCCGCCACCGACGACGAGATGTTCGACCTCATCGACCAAGAGCTCGGGTCTCTCTAACTCTTCTCACGCACTGCTACCGAGGACGTAAAACATGTCGAACGACGACAAGCTCAGGGACTACCTCAAGCGCGTGATGGTGGACCTGCGCCAGACCCGCAGGCAGCTGGGTGAGCTGGAGGCGAAGGACACCGAGCCCATCGCCATCGTCGGGATGGCCTGCCGCTACCCGGGCGGGGTCGGCTCGCCCGAGGACCTGTGGCAGCTGGTCTCCTCGGGCGGCGACGGCGTGTCCGGGTTCCCCGCCGACCGCGGCTGGGACCTGGACACGATCTACGACCCGGAGCCCGGGCGGACCGGCCGCACATACGTGCGCGAGGGCGGCTTCCTCTACGACGCCGCCGAGTTCGACCCCGCGTTCTTCGGGATATCCCCCCGTGAGGCCCTGGTCATGGACCCGCAGCAGCGGCTGCTCCTGCAGACTTCCTGGGAGGCCTTCGAACGCGCGGGCATCGACCCCGCCACCGCACGCGGCACCCGGGCCGGCGTGTTCGTCGGCACCAACGGCCAGGACCACGCCTACCTCCAGCGGCAGGGCGACAGCGACATCGAGGCCCACCTCGTCACCGCGAACACCGCCGCCGTGGTCTCCGGCCGGATCTCCTACGCCCTCGGCCTCGAAGGCCCGGCCGTCACCGTGGACACGGCCTGCTCGTCCTCGCTGGTGGCGCTCCACCTGGCCGCCCAGGCGCTGCGCCGCGGCGAGTGCTCGCTCGCCCTGGCCGGCGGCGTGACCGTGATGGCCACCCCGCACACCTTCATCGCGTTCAGCGCGCAGCGCGGCCTGTCGCCCGACGGCCGCTGCCGCGCGTTCTCCTCGACCGCCGACGGCACGGGCATGTCCGAAGGCGTCGGCGTGCTCCTGCTGGAGCGGCTGTCCGACGCCCGTCGGCTCGGCCACGACGTGCTCGCCGTCATCCGCGGCAGCGCCGTGAACCAGGACGGCGCCTCCAACGGCCTCACCGCCCCGAACGGCCCGTCGCAGGAGCGCGTGATCCGGCAGGCCCTGGAGAACGCCCGCCTGACCGCCTCCCAGGTCGACGCGGTCGAGGCGCACGGCACGGCCACCACCCTCGGCGACCCGATCGAGGCCGAGGCGCTCCTCGCCACGTACGGCCAGGAACACGCGGAGGACCGGCCGCTGTGGCTGGGATCCGTGAAGTCCAACATCGGCCACACACAGGCGGCTTCCGGCGTCGCCGGTGTGATCAAGATGGTGATGGCCATCCGCAACGGCGTCCTGCCGCAGACGCTGCACGTGGACGAGCCGACCGCCCAGGTCGACTGGTCGGCGGGCGGCGTAAGGCTGCTGACCGAGGCCGTCCAGTGGCCCGAGTCGGACCACCCCCGCCGCGCCGCCGTCTCGTCCTTCGGTGTCAGCGGCACCAACGCGCACACGATCATCGAGCAGGCCCCGGCCCTCGACGAGGAACCCGCCCCCGGGACGGCCGCCCCGGGACCGGTCCCGTGGGTGCTGTCGGCGAAGAGCGACGCGGCGCTGCGCGCCCAGGCGGAGCGCCTGCTCTCCTTCCTGGAGGACGGCCGGAGCGGCGGCAGCGGCCCCGGCCGCTCGCCGGCCGACATCGGTTTCTCCCTCGCCACGACGCGCACCGCCTGGGATCGCCGGGCGGCCGTCGTCGGTGAGAGCCTGGAGGAACTCACCGAGGGCGTACGGGCACTGGCGTCCGGCACCCCGTCCGCGGCCGTCGTCCAGAACGCGGCCCGCCTCGGCGACAAGACCGGGTTCCTGTTCTCCGGCCAGGGCTCGCAGCGGGCCGGCATGGGACGTGAACTCTACGACACGTTCCCGGCGTTCGCCGCGGCCTACGACGAGATCCGCGCCCACCTCGACGTCACCCTCGACGCGGACGCGGAGCAACTCAACCAGACCGGTTGCACCCAGCCTGCGTTGTTCGCGGTCGAGGTGGCGTTGTTCCGGTTGCTGGAGTCGTGGGGTGTGCGGCCGGATTACTTGGCCGGTCATTCGGTGGGTGAGATCGCTGCCGCGCATGTGGCGGGTGTGTTGTCGCTGGGGGATGCGGCGAAGCTGGTGTCGGCGCGTGCCGCGCTGATGCAGGCCCTGCCTGCGGGCGGGGCGATGGTGGCGGTGCAGGCGAGCGAGGACGAGGTGCTGCCGCACCTGACCGACGGGGTTGGTATCGCCGCGGTCAACGGCCCGCGGTCCGTGGTCGTTTCCGGTGCTCAGGACGCGGTCCTGGCGGTTGCCGAGGTGTTCGCTGCTCAGGGTCGTAAGACGTCCCGTCTGAAGGTCAGCCATGCGTTCCACTCGCCGTTGATGGATCCGATGCTGGCGGAGTTCGCGCAGGTCGTCAGTGGTCTGGCCTTCGAGGAGCCGCGGATCCCGGTGGTCTCGAACCTCACCGGCGGGCTGGCCGAGCCGTACACCCCCGAGTACTGGGTGCGGCACGTCCGTGAGGCGGTCCGGTTCGCCGACGGTGTGCGGACCCTGCACGAGCTGGGTGTGGCCACGTTCGTGGAGATCGGCCCCGGCGGTGTCCTCAGCGGCATGGCACAGGGCTGTGTCGACGACGTCGTCACCGTCCCCGTACTCCGAGCCGACCGCCCCGAGCGTCAGGCCGTCGTCACCGCGCTCGCCGAACTGCACGTCAGCGGCGCCGGAGTGGACTGGCACGCCTTCTTCCCAGGCGCCCGGCGCGTCGACCTGCCCACCTACGCATTCCAGCAGCAGCGCTACTGGCTGGAGACCCCCGAGACCGAGACGGCCGCCGTGGACGCGGTCGACGCCGACTTCTGGGCGAGCGTCGAGCGCGAGGACGCCCAGGCCCTCGCCGCCACGCTGGAACTGAGCCCCGACGAACTGGACGTCGTCGTCCCCAAGCTGTCCGCCTGGCGGCGCCGGCGACGCGAGCAGTCCGCCGTGGACGGCTGGCGCTACCAGCTGGCCTGGCAGCCGCTGAACGGCCTGTCCGCCGGTGACCTCTCCGGCAGCACATGGCTGTTCGCCGCGCCCGAGGGCGACGAGTGGGCCCAGACGGTCCGCGTGTCCCTCGCCGGACGCGGCGCGCACCTGATCCCGCTGACGGTCGGCGCCGACGCCGACCGAGCGTCCCTCGCCGGCCAGCTGACCCGGGCCGCAGCCGAAGCAGGATCGCCCGACGGCGTCCTGTCGCTGCTCGCCACCGACGAGACCGCCTGCCCCGGGCACCCCGCGCTCTCCCAGGGCCTCGCGCAGACCGCGGCCCTGGCCCAGGCGCTGGGCGACGCGGGCGTCGACGCGCCGCTGTGGTGCGTCACCCGCGGCGCGGCCGCCACCGGCCGCTTCGACGACGCACCGCTCAGCGCGGTGCAGAACCAGGTGTGGGGCCTCGGCCGCACCCTCGCCCTGGAGCACCCCAGGCGCTGGGGCGGCCTGATCGACCTGCCCACTGCCGTCGACGAGCGCGCCGCCAGCCGTATCGCCGCCGTCCTGTCCCAGAGCACCGACATGGCGGAGGACCAGGTCGCCGTCCGCGCCTCCGGCGTGTTCACCGCCCGGCTCGCCCACGCCCGAAACGGCGCCGGCCGGCCGTGGTCGCCGCGCGGCACGGCGCTGATCACCGGCGGTACGGGCGCGCTGGGCGGGCACGTCGCCCGCTGGCTCGCCGGCGCCGGTGCCGAACACCTGGTGCTCACCAGCCGCCGCGGCCCGGACGCGCCCGGTGCGACCGCGCTCAAGGCCGAACTGGAGGAGCTGGGAGCACGCGTCACCCTCGCCGTGTGCGACGTCGCCGACCGGGACGCGGTGGCGGCGCTGCTCACCGAGCACACCTTCACCTCCGTCTTCCACACCGCGGGCGTGGAACAGCTCGCCCCCTTCGACGACCTGACGCCGGCCGACTTCGCCCGCACGGTCGCGGCGAAGGCCGGCGGCGCCGCGCACCTGGACGAACTGCTCGGCGACCGCGAGCTGGACGCCTTCGTCCTCTTCTCCTCGATCGCCGGCGTGTGGGGCAGCGGACGGCAGACCGCGTACGCGGCCGGCAACGCCTTCCTCGACGGGCTCGCCGCCCGGCGCAGGGCCCGCGGCCTGACCGCCACCGCGATCGCCTGGGGTCCCTGGGCCGACGGCGGCATGGTCACCGACGCCGACGAGGAGCACCTGCGCCGCCGCGGCGTCGTCACGCTGCCCGCCGCACTCGCCGTCACCGCGGTCCAGCGGGCCCTGGACTGCGACGACACCGCGGTCGTCGTGGCCGACGTCGACTGGGAACGGTTCATCGGACCGTTCACCCTCGGCCGCCCGAGCGCTCTGCTGTCCGAGCTGCCCGAGGTGCGCCGCGCCGGCACCCCCGCACCGGCCGACGCCGCCACCGGCGCCCCGCCCCTGGCGGCCCGGCTCGCCGGACTGCCGGAGGCCGACCGCACACAGACCCTGATCGACCTGGTCCGCGCGCACGTCGCGGCCGTCCTGGGCCACTCCTCGGCGACGGAGGTCGAGCCCGACCGGGCCTTCAAGGACCTCGGCTTCGACTCCCTGACCGCCGTCGAACTCCGCAACAAGGTCAACACGGCGACCGGCCTCGCCCTGCCGCCCACGCTGGTCTTCGACTACCCCAACGCCACCGCGCTCGCCCGCTTCCTGCACAGCGAGCTGCTCGGCTCGCGGACCGCCGCGCCGCACGACCAGCACGCGGCCGCCGCCGACGACGAGCCCATCGCCATCGTGGCGATGAGCTGCCACCTGCCCGGCGGCGTCGACTCGCCCGAGGCTCTTTGGGACCTGGTGGCGTCCGGCGGCGACGCCATCTCCGCCTTCCCGTCGAACCGCGGCTGGGACGTCGAGGCCCTCTACGACACCGACCCCGATCGCCCCGGCAAGACGTACGCGCGCGACGGCGGATTCCTCTACGGCGCCACCGACTTCGACGCCGGCTTCTTCGGGATCTCACCGCGCGAGGCACTCGCGATGGACCCCCAGCAGCGCCTCCTGCTGGAGACCTCGTGGGAGGCCTTCGAGCGGGCCGGGATCGCCCCCGCGCAGCTGCGCGGCAGCCGGACCGGCGTGTTCGTCGGCATGGCCTACCAGGGCTACGGGGCCGATGTGCGCCGCACACCGGAAGGCGTCGAAGGACACCGGCTCGTCGGCGGCGCGTCCAGCGTCGTCTCCGGCCGGGTGGCCTACACCTTCGGCCTCGAAGGCCCCGCCGTCACGATCGACACGGCCTGCTCGTCGTCCCTGGTCGCCCTGCACCTGGCCCTGCAGTCGCTGCGCAACGGCGAGTGCACGATGGCGCTGGCCGGCGGTGTCACGGTCATGGCCAGCCCGAACGTCTTCGTCGAGTTCAGCCGGCAGCGCGGCCTGTCGCCCGACGGCCGCTGCAGGGCGTTCGGCGCGGACGCGGACGGCACCGGCTGGTCCGAGGGCGTGGGCGTGGTGCTCGTGGAGCGCCTCTCCGACGCCGTGCGCAACGGCCACGAGGTCCTGGCGGTGGTGCGGGGCAGCGCCGTCAACCAGGACGGTGCGTCCAACGGCCTGACCGCGCCGAACGGTCCGGCGCAGCAGCGGGTGATCCGCCAGGCGCTGGCCTCGGCCGGGCTCGCTCCGGGCGACGTGGACGCCGTCGAGGCGCACGGCACGGGCACGACGCTGGGCGACCCGATCGAGGCGCAGGCGTTGCTCGCCACGTACGGCCGGGAGCGGCCCGAAGGACAGCCGCTGTGGCTGGGCTCGCTGAAGTCCAACATCGGCCACACGCAGGCCGCGGCGGGCGTGGCCGGTGTGATCAAGATGGTGATGGCGATGCGGCACGGCATCCTGCCGCGGACCCTGCACGCGGACGAGCCGACGCCGCACGTCGACTGGACGGCCGGTGACGTCCGGCTGCTGACCGAGGCCGCCGACTGGCCCGAGTCCGACCGCCCGCGCCGGGCCGCGATCTCGTCCTTCGGGGTCAGCGGCACCAACGCCCACACCATCATCGAGCAGGCCCCCGCCACGGCGGAGCTGCCGCCCACGGCCGACTCCGGCACGCTCGTGCCGTGGGTGCTGTCGGGCAAGGGCGAGCCGGCGCTGCGCGCACAGGCGGCCCGGCTGGCCGGCCACCTCGACGCCAGGGACGACTGGACGGCTCCCGACATCGCCCTCTCCCTGGCCGCCCGCGAGACGTTCGAGGACCGCGCGGTGCTCCTGGCGCACGGCCCGGACCAGCTCCGGCAGGCCCTCACGGCCCTCGCCGCCGGCGAACCGGCGGCGAACGTGACGCTGGGACGCGCCCGCTCCGAAGGCAAGGTCGGTTTCCTGTTCTCGGGTCAGGGGTCGCAGCGCCTGGGGATGGGGCGCGAGTTGTACGAGGCGTTCCCGGTCTTCGCGGATGCGTACGACGAGGTGTGTGCGCTTCTGGACGCGCCGGTCGACGTCGATGCGGAAGCGCTTCACCAGACGGGTTCGGCGCAGCCCGCGTTGTTCGCGGTCGAGGTGGCGTTGTTCCGGCTGCTGGAGTCGTGGGGTGTGCGGCCGGACTACGTGGCCGGTCATTCGGTGGGTGAGATCGCTGCCGCGCATGTGGCGGGTGTGTTCTCGCTGGAGGATGCGGCGAAGCTGGTGTCGGCGCGTGCCGCGCTGATGCAGGCCCTGCCCGCGGGTGGGGCGATGGTCGCGGTGCAGGCCGACGAAGAGGAGGTCCTGCCGTACCTGACCGACGGGGTCGGTATCGCGGCGGTCAACGGGCCTCAGTCGGTTGTGGTCTCCGGGGTCGAGGACGCGGTCCTGGAGATCGCCGAGGTCTTCGCCCAACGGGGCCGTAAGACTTCCCGGTTGAAGGTCAGCCATGCGTTCCACTCGCCGTTGATGGACCCGATGCTGGCGGAGTTCGCGCAGGTCGTCAGCGATCTGGTCTTCAACGAGCCGCGGATTCCGGTCGTTTCGAACCTCACCGGCCGGCTGGCCGAGCCGTACACCCCCGAGTACTGGGTGCGGCACGTGCGTGAAGCGGTGCGCTTCGCCGACGGCATCGAGACCCTGCACGGCCTGGGTGTGACGACCTTCGTCGAGATCGGCCCGGGTGGTGTCCTCAGTGCCCTGACGCAGGCCTGCGCGGACGACGCGGTCGCCGTGCCCGTCCTGCGGGCCGACCGCCCCGAGCGGCAGGCACTCCTCACCGCGCTCGCCGAACTGCACGTGCACGGCGTCTCCCCTGACTGGCAGGCGCTCTTCCCTGGCGCTCACCGCGTCACCCTGCCCACCTACGCCTTCCAGCGCGAGCGCTTCTGGCTGGAAGGGGACGAGGACCCGGCCGCCGACGGCACCCCGGCCGACACGGCGGACTCCGGCTTCTGGGACACCGTGGAGCGCGAGGACGTGGAGTCCCTCGCCGCGACCCTGGGCGTCGGCGCGGACGCCTCACTGAGCGCGATCCTGCCCCGGCTGTCCGCGTGGCGCCGGCAGCGCCGCGAGCAGTCCGTGGTCGACGGCTGGCGCTACCGCGTCACATGGAAGCCGCTCGGCGCGCTCCCGCAGCCCGGCGCGTCCGGTACCTGGCTGCTCGTCGTGGCCGGGGAGAGCGAGTGGACCGCCTCGGTCCGCACCGCGCTCGGCGAACGCGGCCTGGAACTGGTGACCCTCGTCGCCGGGCCCGGCACCGACCGCCGGACGCTGGCCCGCGACCTGGCCGGCGTCGGCCCGGTGGCCGGCGTGCTGTCCCTGCTCGCCGAGGACGAGGGCGCCTCGGTCGGCCACCCCGGCCTGTCGCACGGCCTCGCCGCGACCCTCTGCCTGGTGCAGGCGCTCGGCGACGCGGGTGTGGACGCCCCGCTGTGGTGCGCCACGCGCGGCGCGGTGGCCACCGGCCGCTCCGACCGCGTGGACCGCCCGTTGCAGTCGCAGGTGTGGGGCTTCGGCCGGGCGGCGGCGCTGGAACACCCGCAGCGCTGGGGCGGGCTGATCGACCTCCCCGAGTTGTTGGACGCCCGAAGTGCGGCCCGCGTGGCCGCCGCCCTCGGCCAGGCGGCCGAGGACCAGGTGGCGGTCCGCGCCTCGGGCGTCTTCGGGCGCAGGCTCGTCCGGGCCGCCCGCCCCACCGGCCCCGCCCAAGGGTGGTCGCCGCGCGGCACGGTGCTGGTCACCGGTGGGACGGGTGCGCTGGGCGGGCACGTCGCCCGCTGGCTCGCCGGCGCGGGCGCGGAGCACCTGGTGCTCACCAGCCGCCGGGGCCCCGCGGCGCCCGGTGCCGCGGAACTCGTCACGGAGCTGGAGGAGCTCGGCGCGAGGGCGACCGTGGTGGCCTGTGACGCGGCCGACCGGGACGCCCTGCGGGCGCTGCTGGCCGAGCACCCCGTCAACGCCGTCGTCCACGCCGCAGGCGTCGGCGACCACGTCATGATCGAGGACTCCGACCCGGCCGGGTTCGCCGGCACGGTGGCGGCCAAGGCCGCGGGCGCCACGCACCTGGACGAACTGCTGGCCGGTCAGGAGCTCGACGCGTTCGTCATGTTCTCCTCGGGCGCCGGTGTCTGGGGTGGCGCGAGCCAGGGCGCGTACGCGGCGGCCAACGCCTACCTGGACGCCCTCGCCGAGTACCGGCGGGCCCGCGGGCGCACCGCGCTCGCCGTCTCCTGGGGCGGCTGGGCCGAGGGCGGCATGGCCGGCGTCGGCGACGGAGAGGAGATGCTGCGCCGCCGCGGCCTGCCGCCGATGCGGCCCGCGCTCGCGATCTCCGCGCTCCAGCAGGCGCTGGCCGACGACGAGACCGCCCTGACCGTCGCGGACTTCGACTGGGAGCGGTTCATCGGCCCGTTCACCGTCACCCGCGCCAGCGCTCTGCTCCTGGACGTGCCCGAGGCGCGCCGCGCCCTGGAGGCCCCGGCCTCCGGCGGCGCCGCAGCCGGCAACGCGCTCGCCGCGAAGCTGACCGGGCTGCCGGCGGGCGAGCAGGACCGCACGCTGGTGGACCTCGTCCGCACGCACGCGGCCGCCGTGCTCGGCCACGACGGCGCCGCGGCGGTGGAGCCCGGCCGGGCGTTCAACGACCTCGGCTTCGACTCGCTCACCGCCGTCGAACTGCGCAACAAGCTCACGGCCGACACCGGCCTGAAACTGCCCACCACGCTGGTCTTCGACTACCCGAACGCCACGGCCCTGGCCCGGTTCCTGCGCGCCGAACTGCTCGGATCGCAGGCCGGCGCGCCGCAGGAGCAGCACACGGCCACCGCCGGCGACGAGCCCATCGCGATCGTGGCCATGAGCTGCCGCCTCCCCGGCGGCGTCGGCTCGCCCGAGGACCTGTGGCAGCTCGTGACGTCCGGCGGTGACGCGATCTCCGGCTTCCCCGAGGACCGCGGGTGGGACGTCGAGGGCCTCTACGACCCCGACCCGGGCACCCCGGGCAAGACGTACGCGCGCGACGGCGGATTCCTCTACGACGCGGGCGACTTCGACGCCGCCCTGTTCGGGATCTCGCCGCGCGAGGCGCTCGCGATGGATCCCCAGCAGCGCCTGCTGCTGGAGGCCTCGTGGGAGGCGTTCGAACGGGCCGGCATCGACCCGGCCTCCCTGAAGGGCAGCCGCACGGGCGTGTTCGTCGGCATGTCCTACCAGGGCTACGGCGCGGGCCTCCCGCAGGTCCCGGAAGGCGTCGAGGGGCACCTGCTCACCGGCGGAGCCGCGAGCGTCGTCTCCGGGCGCGTGGCCTACTCGTTCGGCCTGGAGGGCCCGGCCGTCACCGTGGACACGGCGTGCTCGTCGTCGCTGGTGGCCCTGCACCTGGCCATCCAGTCGCTGCGCAACGGCGAGAGCACGATGGCCGTCGCGGGCGGTGTGAACGTCATGGCCGTACCGGCCGCGTTCGTGGAGTTCAGCCGGCAGCGCGGGCTGTCCGCCGACGGCCGCTGCAAGGCGTTCGGCGCCGGCGCGGACGGCACGGGCTGGGCGGAGGGCGTGGGCGTGGTGCTCGTGGAGCGCCTCAGCGACGCCGTGCGCAACGGCCACGAGGTCCTCGCGGTCGTGCGGGGCAGCGCGGTCAACCAGGACGGCGCGTCCAACGGCCTGACCGCGCCCAACGGTCCGGCACAGCAGCGGGTCATCCGGCAGGCCCTGGCCTCCGCCGGGCTCACCGAGGCCGATGTCGACGCGGTGGAGGCGCACGGCACGGGCACCGCGCTGGGCGACCCGATCGAGGCGCAGGCGCTGATCGCCACGTACGGGCAGGGGCGGCCGGAGGACCGGCCGCTGTGGCTGGGCTCGCTGAAGTCCAACATCGGTCACGCGCAGGCGGCGTCCGGCGTGGCCGGTGTGATCAAGATGGTGATGGCGATGCGCCACGGCGTTCTTCCGCGGACGCTGCACGCCGATGAACCGACGCCGCACGTGGACTGGTCGGCGGGCGCCGTGCGGCTGCTGACCGAGGCCGTCGACTGGCCGGAGACGGACCGCCCGCGCCGGGCCGCCGTGTCCTCCTTCGGCGTCAGCGGCACCAACGCCCACACCATCATCGAACAGGCCCCCGTGACCGAACCGGCCGCCGTCGCACCGGTCGAGGTCGCCTCCGCGACCGTGCCGTGGGTGCTGTCCGGCAAGTCCGAGGCCGCCCTGCGCGCCCAGGCCGAGCGCCTGCTGTCCCTCACCGCGGACGGCGCCGAACCGTCCCTGACCGACGTCGGCTTCTCGCTGGCGACCACCCGGGCCGCCCTGGAGCACCGCGCCGCCGTGGCCGGCGCCGACCGCGGCCGGATCGCCGAGGGCCTGCGGGCCGTGGCCTCGGGAGCGCCCGCTCCCGGCGTCGTCCTCGGCCGCGCCGACACCGGCCAGGTCGGGTTCCTGTTCTCCGGGCAGGGCTCGCAGCGGCCCGGCATGGGTCGGGAACTGTACGAGGCGTTCCCGGTCTTCGCGGAGGCGTACGACGAGGTGTGCGCCCACCTCGACCGGCACCTCGACCGGCCGCTGCGGGACGTGGCCTTCGGCGCGAACGGTCACGAGGACGGCGAGGAGCTGAACCGCACCGCCTTCACCCAGCCGGCGCTGTTCGCGCACGAGGTCGCCGTCCACCGCCTGCTGGAGTCATGGGGCGTGCGGCCGGACTACCTGGCCGGGCACTCCGTCGGCGAGATCGCGGCCGCGCACGTGGCCGGGGCCCTGTCGCTGGAGGACGCGGCCGCCCTGGTGACGGCTCGTGCCGCGCTGATGCAGGCCCTGCCCGCCGGCGGAGCGATGATCGCCGTCCAGGCCACCGAGGACGAGGTGCTGGCGCACCTCACCGACGCCGTCGGCATCGCGGCGATCAACGGCCCGCGGTCCGTCGTGGTCTCCGGAGCCGAGGACGCCGTAGCGGCCGTCGCGGACGTCTTCGCCGGGCAGGGCCGCAAGACCTCCCGGCTCACCGTCAGCCACGCGTTCCACTCGCCGCTGATGGACCCGGTGCTGGAGGACTTCGCCCGCGTCGTCGGCGGTCTGCGCTTCGAGACGCCCCGGACACCGGTCGTCTCGAACCTCACCGGTGAGCTCATCGACACCTACACGGCGGACTACTGGGTCCGGCACGTCCGCGAGGCCGTGCGCTTCGCCGACGGGATCCGGACCCTGGGCGAGCTGGGCGTGACCACGTTCGTGGAGACCGGCCCCGGCGCGGTGCTGAGCGCCATGGCCCAGGGCTGCCTGGACGGCGCGGTCACCGTTCCCTCCACACGGTCCGGCAGCCCCGAGCCCGAGGCGGTCACCGGTGCCGTGGCGCAGCTCCACGTGCACGGCGTCCCCGTCGACTGGCAGGCGTTCTTCGCCGGCCGCGGCGCCCGCCGCGCCGACCTGCCGACCTACGCCTTCCAGCACCAGCGGTACTGGCTGCGGACCACCGCGCCCACGGCCGCCGTCGCCGGGACCGACGCGGTGGAGGCCGGGTTCTGGGAGACGGTGGAACGCGAGGACGCCCAGTCCCTCGCCACCACCCTCGACCTGCCCGCCGAGCAGCTGGACGCGGTGCTGCCCCGGCTGTCCGCCTGGCGCCGGCAGCAGCGCCGGGAGTCCGCCGTGGAAGGCTGGTCCTACCGCACGGGCTGGAAGCCGCTCAGCGGCCTCCGGACGAAGAACGAACTGCCGGGCGACTGGCTGTTCCTGGTCACCGAGCACACCGAGGACTCCGACGCCGTCGAGTGGACCGCCGCCGTCGCCGACGGGCTCGCCGCCCTCGGAGCCCGGCTGGTCCGGGTGGCGGTCGATCCGGCCGCCGACCGCGGCGCCCTGCTGCGGCAGCTCGGCGACGCCGTCCGTAGGACCCCGGTCGACGGTGTCATCTCCCTGCTCGGCACCGACGAGCGGTCCCACGCCGGACACCCGGCCCTCTCCGTCGGCACCGCACTGTCCCTCGCGCTCGTCCAGGCCCTGGGCGACGCGGGCATCGACGCCCCGCTGTGGGCGCTGACCAGGTCCGCCATGTCCACCGGCCGTGCGGACGCGGTGCCGAGCGCCGCCCAGAACGCGGTCTGGGGTCTGGGCCGGGTGGCGGCGCTGGAGCACGCGCCGCGCTGGGGCGGTCTGATCGACCTCCCGGACACGTTCGACGACCGGGTCGCCGGCCGCCTCGCCGCGGTGCTCGGCCAGTCGGCCGAGGACCAGGTCGCGATCCGCGCCCACGGCGTGTTCGGCCGCAGGCTCTCCCACGCCGCCACCCGCCGGAACACACGGGCCGGGCAGCGGTGGTCGCCGCGCGGCACGGTGCTGGTCACCGGTGGGACGGGTGCGCTGGGCGGGCACGTCGCCCGCTGGCTCGCCGGCGCCGGCACCGAACACCTGGTGCTCACCAGCCGCCGGGGCCCCGCGGCGCCCGGTGCCGCGGAACTCGTCGCGGAACTGGAGGCGGCGGGCGTCCGTGTCACCGTCGCCGCGTGTGACGTCGCCGACCGTGCGGCGCTGGCCGCGCTGCTCGCCGAGCACCCGGTGAACGCCGTCGTCCACACGGCGGGCGTGGACCACCTGGAGCCGCTGGCGGCCATGACGCCGGGCGCCTTCGCCGACGTGCTGTCCGCCAAGGCGGCCGGCGCCCTGCACCTCGACGCGCTCCTCGCCGACCGGGACCTCGACGCCTTCGTCCTCTTCTCGTCCATCGCCGGCGTGTGGGGCAGCGGCTACCAGGCCGCCTACGCGGCGGCCAACGCCCTGCTCGACGGGCTCGCCGAACGCCGCCGGGCCCAAGGCCTGCCGGCCACCGCCGTGGCCTGGGGCCCGTGGGCCGGCGGCGGCATGGCCGAGAGCGAAGGCGCGGACGAACGACTGCGTCGCCGCGGTCTGATTCCGATGCCCGCCGCGCTCGCCGTGGCCGCCCTCCGGCAGGCGCTGGACTCCGGCGCGGCGACCGCCACCGTGGTCGACGTGGACTGGGAGCGGTTCCTGCCCCCGTTCACCGTGGGCCGCCCGAGCGCCCTGCTCGGCGACCTCCCGGAGGCCGAGCGGATCGTCACCGAGGACAGCGACGCCGGCCGGCCCGGCACCGCCGCCTCGCCCCTGGCCGGCCGCCTCACCGGGATGCCCGAGACCGAGCAGCAGGCGCTGCTGGTCGACCTCGTCCGCACGCACGCCGCGGCCGTCCTCGGCCACAGCGGCACCGGCGAGGTCGAGGCCGGCCGGGCCTTCAAGGACCTGGGCTTCGACTCCCTGACCGCCGTCGAACTGCGCAACGAGCTCAATGCCGAGACCGGCCTCGTCCTGCCCGCCACGCTGGTCTTCGACCACCCCAACGCCCAGGCACTCGCCCGGCACCTGCGCACCGAGCTCACCGGCAGCACCGCTACGGCGGCACCGGAGACGGCCACCGCACTCGCCGCGGACGACGACCCCATCGCGATCGTCGGCATGGCGTGCCGGTATCCGGGCGGGGTGCGTTCGCCGGAGGACCTGTGGCAGCTGGTGGCCTCCGGTGGTGACGCGGTCGGTGAGTTCCCGGCGGACCGGGGCTGGGACGTGGAGGACATCTACGACCCGGACCCGGAGGCGTCCGGGAAGACGTACACGCGCCGCGGTGGATTCCTGTACGAGGCGGGGGAGTTCGACCCGGGGTTCTTCGGGATCAGTCCGCGTGAGGCCGTGGCGATGGATCCGCAGCAGCGGTTGCTGCTGGAGACCACGTGGGAGACGTTCGAGCGGGCGGGTATCGACGCGGAGTCGGTGCGCGGCAGCCGTACCGGAGTCTTCGTCGGCTCCGGCTACCAGGACTACGCCGCCCAGGCATTCCACGCGATCGACGACTCCGAGGGCTTCTTCGGCACGGGCAACTCGGCGAGCATCATGTCCGGCCGCATCGCCTACACCCTCGGCCTGGAAGGACCGGCCGTCACCGTCGACACGGCGTGCTCCTCGTCGCTCGTCGCCCTGCACTGGGCGGTCCAGGCCCTCCGCAACGGCGAGTGCTCCATGGCGCTGGCCGGCGGCGTGATGGTCATGTCCACCCCCCGGGCCTTCGTGGAGTTCAGCCGCCAGCGCGGGCTGTCGCCCGACGGCCGCTGCAAGGCGTTCGGCGCCGGCGCGGACGGCACCGGCTGGGCGGAGGGCGTCGGCATGCTCCTGGTGGAGCGGCTGTCCGACGCCCGCCGCAACGGGCATCAAGTACTGGCCGTGGTGCGGGGCAGCGCCGTCAACCAGGACGGCGCGTCCAACGGCCTGACCGCGCCCAACGGTCCGGCGCAGCAGCGGGTCATCCGCCAGGCCCTGGCGTCGGCCGGCCTGTCTCCCGCCCAGATCGACGTCGTGGAGGCGCACGGTACGGGGACGAGGCTGGGTGACCCGATCGAGGCGCAGGCGCTGCTCGCCACGTACGGCCGGGAGCGGCCGGAGGGCCGGCCGCTGTGGCTGGGCTCGCTGAAGTCCAACATCGGCCACGCCCAGGCCGCCGCGGGTGTCGGCGGCATCATCAAGATGGTCATGGCCATGCGCCACGGTGTCCTGCCGCGGACCCTGCACGCCGATGAGCCGACGCCCCACGTGGACTGGTCGGCGGGCGACGTCCGGCTGCTGACCGAGGCCGTCGACTGGCCGGAGACCGATCACCCGCGCCGGGCCGCGATCTCGTCCTTCGGGGTCAGCGGCACCAACGCCCACACCATCATCGAACAGGCCCCGCCGGCCCAGGACGAAGAAGCCATCCCCGCCCCTGCCCCGGCCCTCCTGCCATGGGTGCTCTCCGCCAAGAGCAGTGCTGCGCTGCGCGACCAGGCACGACGGCTGCTGGCCTTCGTACAGGACGACACGTCACCGGCCGATGTCGGCTTCTCGCTGGCGACGACCCGCAGCGCCCTGCGCCACAGGGCGGCCGTCATCGGCGAGAGCTGTGACGACTTCCGCCGCGAGCTGGGCTGCCTGGCCGCCGGAACGCCGTCGCCCGGAGTCGTCCAGGGCCGGCCGGGAGGCAAGGTCGGTTTCCTGTTCTCGGGTCAGGGTTCGCAGCGCCTGGGGATGGGGCGTGAGTTGTACGAGGCGTTCCCGGTCTTCGCGGATGCGTACGACGAGGTGTGTGCGCGTCTGGACGCGCCGGTCGACGTCGACGCGGAATCGCTTCACCAGACGGGTTCGGCCCAGCCCGCGTTGTTCGCGGTCGAGGTGGCGTTGTTCCGGTTGCTGGAGTCGTGGGGTGTGCGGCCGGACTACGTGGCCGGTCACTCGGTGGGTGAGATCGCTGCCGCGCATGTGGCGGGTGTGTTGTCGCTGGGGGATGCGGCGAAGCTGGTGTCGGCGCGTGCCGCGCTGATGCAGGCCCTGCCCGCGGGTGGGGCGATGGTCGCGGTGCAGGCCGCCGAAGAGGAGGTCCTGCCGTACCTGACCGACGGGGTCGGTATCGCGGCGGTCAACGGGCCTCAGTCGGTTGTGGTCTCCGGGGTCGAGGACGCGGTCCTGGAGATCGCCGAGGTCTTCGCCCAACGGGGGCGTAAGACTTCCCGGTTGAAGGTCAGCCATGCGTTCCACTCGCCGTTGATGGATCCGATGCTGGCGGAGTTCGCGCAGGTCGTCAGCGGTCTGGCCTTCGAGGAGCCGCGGATTCCGGTGGTCTCGAACCTCACCGGCGGGCTGGCCGAGCCGTACACCCCCGAGTACTGGGTGCGGCACGTGCGTGAAGCGGTGCGCTTCGCCGACGGCATCGAGACCCTGCACGGCCTGGGTGTGACGACCTTCGTCGAGATCGGCACGGGTGGTGTCCTCAGTGCCCTGACGCAGGCCTGCGCGGACGACGCGGTCGCCGTGCCCGTCCTGCGGGCCGACCGCCCCGAGCGGCAGGCACTCGTCACGGCTCTGGCCCAACTGCACACGCACGGCGTGTCCGTGGACTGGAGCGCGTTCTTCGCCGGCGCGCGGAAGACCGACCTGCCGACGTACGCCTTCCAGCACGAGCGGTACTGGATCGACGCCCCGGAAACCACTGCCGCCGCGGTGGCGGATCCGGTGGACGCGGAGTTCTGGGAGACCGTGGAGCGCGAGGACCTGCAGGCCCTCGCCGAGACCCTGGACATCGGGGCGGGGGACGCGTTCAGCGACGTACTGCCGAGGCTGTCCTCGTGGCGGCGCCGGCGCAAGGAGCGGTCCACCGTGGACGGCTGGCGCTACGGCGTCACCTGGAAGGGGATTTCCGACCCCGCCCCGGAGGGTCCTGCCCGGAGCGGGACATGGCTGGTTCCCGTCAGCGCCGGGCAACTCGGCGACGACTGGGTCACCGCCTGCCTCGGCGGGCTGACGGAGGGGGGTCTGGCACCGCTGCCGGTCCCGGTCGAGCCGGCCACCGGTCGTGCGGACCTGACCGCGCAACTCGCCCAAGCGGCCGGTGGCGAGACCGTGGCGGGCGTCCTGTCGCTGCTCGCCCTCGACGGCGAGGCCGCCCCTGTGGCCGCCGCACTGACCGCCGGTGTCGCCCTGTCCGTGCTGCTCGTCCAGGCCCTGGGCGACGCGGGCATCGGTGCCCCGCTGTGGTGCGCGACCCGGAACGCGGTGGGCGTGACCCCCGGCGACGAGGTGACAGACCCGTACCAGTCCCAGGTCTGGGGTCTGGGCCGGGTGGCGGCGCTGGAGCACGCGCCGCGCTGGGGCGGTCTGATCGACCTCCCGGACACGTTCGACGACCGGGTCGCCGGCCGCCTCGCCGCGGTGCTCGGGCAGTCGGCCGAGGACCAGGTCGCGATCCGCGACCACGGGGTGTTCGCGCGGCGCCTGTCGCGTCTGCCCGCGGCCCAAAGCGACCGTTCGTGGTCGCCGCGCGGCACCGTCCTGATCACCGGAGGCACGGGTGCGCTGGGCGGGCACGTCGCCCGCTGGCTCGCCGGTGCCGGTGCGGAGCACCTGGTGCTCACCAGCCGCCGTGGTCCCGACGCCCCCGGCGCCGTCGACCTCAAGGCCGAACTGCAGGAGGCAGGGGTACGCGTGACCGTCGCCGCCTGTGACGTGGCGGACCGCGAGGCGCTGGCCGCGCTGCTCGCCGAGCACCCCGTGAACGCCGTCGTCCACACGGCCGGCACCGCCGAGGCGGGCATGCTCGCGGAGACGGGTCTCGGCGACTTCGCGGCGACGGTCGCCGCGAAGGCCCTCGGGGCCGTCCACCTCCACGAACTGCTCGGCGATCAGGAGCTGGACGCCTTCGTCCTCTTCTCCTCCGTCTCCGGCGTCTGGGGAGGCGGCGGACAGGCCGCCTACTCGGCCGCGAACGCCTTCCTCGACGGCCTGGCGCAGCACCGGCGGGCCCGGGGCCTCGCCGCCACCGCGATCGCCTGGGGCCCGTGGGGCGAGGGCGGCATGGTCGCCGACGCCGGTGACGAGGAGCGGCTGCGGCAGCGCGGCCTGACCGTGCTGCGGCCGGACCGGGCGATCTCCGCGCTGCACGGTGCGCTGAGCGGCGGGGACGGCACGCTCACCGTGGCGGACGTGGACTGGGAGCGGTTCGTCGTCCCGTTCACCGTCAGCAGGCCGAGCGCGCTGCTGAGCGACCTGCCCGAGGTCAGGGACGTCCTCGCGCAGGAGCCCGCCGAGCAGGCCGCGGAGCCGTCCGCGCTGAAGGAGAAGCTGTCCGCGCTGTCCGAGGGCGAACAGCAACGCCTGCTCGTGGACACGGTGTGCGCTCACGCGGCGGCCGTACTCGGCCACAGTGGCTCCGCGGCGGTGGAACCGGACCTGGCGTTCCGGGACCTCGGCTTCGACTCCCTGACCGCGGTGGAGCTGCGCAACCTGCTCACCGCCGACACCGGCCTGCCCCTGCCCGCGACGCTGGTCTTCGACCACCCGACGCCCGAGGCGATCGCCCGCCACCTCTGGAGCGAACTCGCCGGCGGGACGGGTCCGGTCGAGATGTCGGTCTTCAGCGAACTCGACCGTCTGGAGTCGGTGATCTCGACGGCCGCCTCCGCCGAGGAGACGGTCCGGTCAGGGGTGCGCAGGCGGCTGCAGGACCTGCTGTCCCTGGTGAACTCCACCGGAGAGCAAGGCACGGAATCCGCCGACGCGCAGCGGCAGCTGCAGGACGCGACGATCGACGACATCTTCGATCTGATCGATCAAGATCTAGAAAATTCCTAGTTCTTGGCGCTCTACCTTTAACGACAGCCGAGGACGGATGAGGCGGATGAGCAGCAACGAAGACAGGCTTCTCGAGTATCTCAAGCGCGTCACCGGAGACCTTCGCCAGGTCCGGGAGCGCCTTCGCGAGGTCGAGGAGAAGGACCAGGACCCCATCGCGATCGTCGGCATGGCGTGCCGGTATCCGGGCGGGGTGCGTTCGCCGGAGGACCTGTGGCAGCTGGTGGCCTCCGGTGGTGACGCGGTCGGTGAGTTCCCGGCGGACCGGGGCTGGGACGTGGAGGACATCTACGACCCGGACCCGGACGCGACGGGGAAGACGTACACGCGCCGCGGTGGATTCCTGTACGAGGCGGGGGAGTTCGACCCGGGGTTCTTCGGGATCAGTCCGCGTGAGGCCGTGGCGATGGATCCGCAGCAGCGGTTGCTGCTGGAGACCACGTGGGAGACGTTCGAGCGGGCGGGTATCGACGCGGAGTCGGTGCGCGGCAGCCGTACCGGAGTCTTCGTCGGCTCCGGCTACCAGGACTACGTCAACCTCCTGGTCGGGGTGGGCGGCGAGTCCGACGGCCATCTCGGCACCGGTAACTCCGCCAGCGTGATGTCCGGCCGCATCGCCTACACCTTCGGCCTGGAGGGCCCGGCGGTCACCGTCGACACGGCGTGTTCGTCGTCGCTGGTGGCGCTGCACTGGGCGATCCAGGCGCTGCGCGGCGGCGAGTGCTCGATGGCGCTGGCCGGCGGCGTGCAGGTGATGACCACACCCACCGCGTTCGTGGAGTTCAGCCGTCAGCGCGGACTGGCCCCGGACGGACGGTGCAAGGCGTTCGGCGCCGGCGCGGACGGCACCGGCTGGGCGGAGGGCGTCGGCATGCTCCTGGTGGAGCGGCTGTCCGACGCCCGCCGCAACGGGCATCAAGTACTGGCCGTGGTGCGGGGCAGCGCCGTCAACCAGGACGGTGCGTCCAACGGCCTGACCGCGCCCAACGGTCCGGCGCAGCAGCGGGTCATCCGCCAGGCCCTGGCGTCGGCCGGCCTGTCTTCCGCCCAGATCGACGTCGTGGAGGCGCACGGTACGGGGACGAGGCTGGGTGACCCGATCGAGGCGCAGGCGTTGCTCGCCACGTACGGCCGGGAGCGGCCGGAGGGCCGGCCGCTGTGGCTGGGCTCGCTGAAGTCCAACATCGGCCACGCCCAGGCCGCCGCGGGTGTCGGCGGCATCATCAAGATGGTCATGGCCATGCGCCACGGTGTCCTGCCGCGAACCCTGCACGCCGACGAGCCGACGCCCCACGTGGACTGGACGGCGGGCGACGTCCGGCTGCTGACCGAGGCCGTCGACTGGCCGGAGACCGATCACCCGCGCCGGGCCGCGATCTCGTCCTTCGGGGTCAGCGGCACCAACGCCCACACCATCATCGAACAGGCCCCGCCGGCCCAGGACGAGGAGCCCGCGGGGGATCCCGCCGACGGTCCTCTCGCGTGGGTGCTCTCCGCCAAGAGCAGTGCCGCCCTGCAGGCCCAGGCGGCCCGGCTGCTGGCCTTCGTACGGGGCGGGGTCCGGCCGCACGACGTCGGGCTGTCACTGGCCACGACCCGCGCGGCCATGCGCCAACGGGCCGCGGTCGTGGGGGAGAACCGTGAGGAGCTGCTCCTCGGGCTGCAGGACCTGGCCGCCGGGACCCCCTCCTCCCGTGTGCTGCTGGGGCGCCCGGCCGGCGGCAAGACCGGCTTCCTCTTCTCAGGGCAGGGCTCGCAGCGCCTTGGCATGGGGCGCGAGCTGTACGCGGCGTTCCCCGTCTTCGCCACGGCCTACGACGAGGTGTGCGCGCGTCTGGACGCCCCGGCCGACGTCGATGCCGAAACGCTCCACCAGACCGGGTGCACCCAGCCCGCGCTCTTCGCGGTCGAGGTGGCCCTGTTCCGCCTCCTCGAATCCTGGGGTGTGCGACCGGACTTCGTCGTGGGCCACTCCGTGGGCGAGATCGCCGCCGCGCACGTGGCCGGTGCGCTGTCCCTCGACGACGCGGCGAAGCTGGTGTCCGCCCGCGCCGCGCTGATGCAGGCCCTGCCCACGGGCGGCGCGATGGTCGCCGTGCAGGCCACCGAAGAGGAAGTCCTGCCCCACCTCACCGACGGGGTCGGTGTCGCCGCGGTCAACGGCCCCTCGTCGGTGGTGCTTTCCGGTGACGAGAAGGCGGCCCTGGCGGTCGCCGCGTCCTTCGCCGAGCAGGGGCGCAAGACGTCCCGGCTGAAGGTGAGCCACGCCTTCCACTCGCCGCTGATGGACCCGATGCTGGAGGAGTTCGCCGAGGTCGTCCGTGGACTGGCCTTCGAGGAGCCGCAGTTACCCGTCGTCTCCAACCTCACGGGTCGGCTCGTCGAGGCCTACACCCCCGAGTACTGGGTCCGGCACGTCCGTGAGGCCGTCCGCTTCGCCGACGGCGTCCGGACCCTGCACGACCTGGGCGTCAGGACCTTCGTCGAGATCGGTCCGGGCGGTGTCCTCAGCGGCATGGCGCAGGACTGCCTGGACGGCGCCGTCACGGTGCCCATGCTGCGGGCCGAGCGCCCCGAGCGGCAGGCCCTCGTCACGGCTCTGGCCCAACTGCACACGCACGGCGTGTCCGTGGACTGGAGCGCGTTCTTCGCCGGTGCGCACAGGACCGACCTGCCGACGTACGCCTTCCAGCACGAGCGGTACTGGATCGACGCCCCGGAAACCACTGCCGCCGCGGTGGCGGATCCGGTGGACGCGGAGTTCTGGGAGACCGTGGAGCGCGAGGACCTGCAGGCCCTCGCCGAGACCCTGGACATCGGGGCGGGGGACACGTTCAGCGACGTACTGCCGAGGCTGTCCTCGTGGCGGCGCCGGCGCAAGGAGCAGTCCGCCGTCGACGACTGGAGCTACCGCGAGTCGTGGAAGCGCCTGGGCGAGCTCGCTCCGGCCGCCATCGGCGGCACCTGGCTGCTGGCCGTACCCGAGGAGGAGAACGAGCGGACCGCCGCGGTCCGCACCGCGCTCACCGCTCGCGGCGCCACCCTGAGGACACTGGTCGTCGCCGCGGCGAGCGACCGCGCCGCACTGGCCGGGGAGCTGGCCGGGATCGGACCGGTCGACGGCGTGCTGTCCCTGCTCGTCACCGGCGATCCCGTGCTGCCCACCCTGCTGCTCGTCCAGGCCCTGGGCGACGCGGGCGTCGACGCCCCGCTGTGGTGCCTCACCTCGGGCGCGGTGGCGGTGAGCGGCTCGGACACCGTACGCGACGCCCGGCACGCCCAGGTCTGGGGCCTGGGCCGCACGGTCGCCCTCGAACAGCCCCGGCGCTGGGGCGGCCTGATCGACCTGCCGGAGACCGTCGACGACCAGGCCGCCGCACGCCTGACCGACATCCTGGGGCAGGGGCTGACCGGTCGGTGGGAGGAGGACCAGCTCGCCGTCCGCACCTCGGGCGTCTTCGCCCGGCGGCTCGCCCACGCACCGGCACGGCCGGCCAGCCGCCGCTGGCAGCCCCGCGGGACCGTCCTCGTCACCGGTGGCACGGGCGCGCTCGGCGGCCACGTCGCCCGCTGGCTGGCGCGCGGCGGCGCCGAACACCTCGTCCTCACGAGCCGCCGGGGCGCGGAGGCACCGGGCGCCGCCGCCCTGCGGGACGAACTGGAGGCCCTCGGCGCCCGCGTCACGCTCGCCGCCTGCGACGTGGCCGACCGCGACGCCGTGGCGGCCCTGCTCGCCGAGCACGCCTTCACCGCCGTCGTGCACGCCGCCGGGGTCGCCGACGCGGGCATGGTGGACGCCACCAGCCCTGCCGCCTTCGCCGCCGCGCTCGCCGCCAAGGCCGGTGGCGCGGCACACCTGGACGAACTCCTGGGCGACGCGGAACTGGACGCCTTCGTCCTCTTCTCCTCCATCTCCGGCGTCTGGGGCAGCGGCGGCCAGGCCGCCTACGCCGCCGGCAACGCCTTCCTCGACGGTCTCGCCCGGCAGCGCCGCGACCGCGGCCTCACCGCGACCGCCGTCTCCTGGGGCCCCTGGGCCGACGGCGGCATGGTCGAGGACGGCGACGACGAGGAGCGGCTGCGCCGCCGCGGCCTCAGCGCGATGGCCCCCGCCTCGGCGATCACCGCCCTGCAGCGCGCGCTCGACCGCGACGAGACCCTGCTGACCGTGGCCGACGTGGACTGGTCGCGCTTCATCGTGCCGTTCACCCTCGGTCGGCCCAGTCCGCTGCTCGGCGACCTCCCCGAGGTGCGCGCGGCGCTCGACCAGGACGCCCCCGGGACGGGCCACGGCTCCGGGGCGCTCGCCGAGAGCCTGGCCGGGCTGTCGTACGAAGACCGCGCACGCGCCCTCGTGGACCTCGTGCGCACGCATGCCGCCGCCGTCCTCGGCCACTGCGGAGCGGGCGCCGTCGAGGCCGACCGGCCCTTCCGGGACCTCGGCTTCGACTCCCTGACCGCGGTGGAACTGCGCAACCGGATCAACGAGGCCACCGGTCTCGCCCTGCCCACGACGCTGGTCTTCGACCACCCCACGGCCGCGGACCTCGCCGCCCACCTGCTCGCCGAACTCACCGGCGGCCACGACGAGACGGCCACGCCCGCGGCGATCGCCGCGGCGCTGGACGAGCCGATCGCCATCATCTCGATGGCCTGCCGCTACCCCGGCGGGGTGCGCTCGCCCGAGGACCTGTGGGAGCTGGTCGCCTCCGGCCGCGACGCGATCACCCGCTTCCCCGGGAACCGCGGCTGGGACGTCGAGGCGCTCTACCACCCGGACCCCGACCACCCCGGCACCACCTACACCACCCAGGGTGGATTCCTGCACGACGCGGACGAGTTCGACCCCGCGGTCTTCGGAATCAGCCCCCGTGAGGCCGTCGCCATGGACCCGCAGCAGCGCCTGCTGCTGGAGACCACCTGGGAGGCCTTCGAGCGCGCCGGAATCGCCCCCGACGCGATGCGCTCCACCGCCACGGGCGTCTTCGTCGGCTCCGGCTACCAGGACTACACGGGCCGCCCGCTCAAGGTGCCCGACGGTGTCGAGGGCTACCTCCCCAGCGGCAACGCGGCCAGTGTGATCTCCGGCCGGCTCTCCTACACCTTCGGCCTGCAGGGGCCGTCGGTCACCGTCGACACCGCGTGCTCGTCCTCACTGACCGCCCTGCACCTCGCCGTTCAGGCACTGCGGGGCGGCGAGTGCTCCATGGCACTGGCCGGCGGTGTGATGGTGATGGCCGGACCGTCCGCGTTCACGATGTCGAGCCGGCAGCGCGCGCTGTCCGCCGACGGCCGCTGCAAGGCGTTCTCCTCGTCCGCCGACGGCACCGGCTTCGCCGAGGGCGTGGGCCTGGTCCTGGTGGAGCGGCTGTCCGACGCCCGCCGCAACGGGCACGAGGTCCTGGCCGTCGTGCGGGGCAGCGCCGTCAACCAGGACGGCGCCTCCAACGGCCTGACCGCGCCCAGCGGCAAGGCCCAGCAGCAGGTCATCCGGCAGGCGCTGGCCAATGCCCGGCTCGACCCGGACGAGGTGGACGCCGTGGAGGCCCACGGCACCGGAACCCGGCTCGGCGACCCGATCGAGGCGCAGGCCCTGCTGGCCACGTACGGCAAGGAGCGCCCCGCGGACCGGCCGCTGTGGCTGGGCTCGCTGAAGTCCAACATCGGCCACGCGCAGGCGGCCGCGGGTGTCGGTGGCGTCATCAAGATGGTCATGGCCCTCCGCAACGGCGTCCTGCCACGGACCCTGCACGTCGACGAGCCGACCCCGGACGTCGACTGGGCCGGCGGGAGCGTGCGCCTGCTCACCGAGCAGACCGCCTGGCCCGACCAGCACAGGCCCCGGCGCGCGGCCGTCTCCTCGTTCGGGATGAGCGGCACCAACGTGCACACCATCATCGAGCAGGCCCCGAAGACCGCGCCCGCCGCCGAGGACGAGCAGGACCCCGCACCGCGGGACGCGACCGCCGCCCGGCCCCTGGACGTGTTCCCGTGGGCGCTGTCCGCGAAGACCGCCGGGTCCCTGCGCGAGCAGGCCCGCCGACTGCTGAACCACCTCGACCGCAGCGAAGGGCTCTCCCTGCCCGATGTCGGCCGCGCCCTCGTCACCACCCGGACGCAGCTGGAACACCGGGCCGTGGTCGTCGGCCGTGACCGGCACGAGCTGCGGGGCGGGCTCGCGGCGCTCGCCGACGGCACACCCGCGGACACCGTGGTCCAGGGCACCGCCGAGGCCTCCGGCAAGGTCGCCTTCGTCTTCCCCGGTCACGGCTCGCAGTGGGCGGAGATGGCCCGCGAACTGCTGGACACCTCCCCGGTCTTCGCCGACCAGGTGAAGGCCTGCGCCGAGGCGTTCGCCCCCTATCTCGACTGGCCGCTGCTCGACGTCCTGCGTGCCGAACCCGGTGCGCCGGACGTGGCCGAGGTGGAGGTCGCCCAGCCCGCGCTGTTCACGGTGATGGTGTCGCTGGCCGCCCTGTGGCGTTCCCACGGTGTGACACCCGCCGCCGTCGTCGGCCACTCGCAGGGCGAGGTCGCCGCCGCGTACGTCGCGGGCGCGCTGACGCTGGACGACGCGGCCCGGATCGTGGCCCTGCGCAGCCGCTCACTGACCAGGCTCATCGGCAAGGGCGCGATGCTCGCGGTCGCCATGCCCGCCGACCGGGCCCGCGCGAGGCTGGAGAAGTACGGCGACCGGCTGTCGGTCGCCGCCGTGAACGGGCCCGCCGCCCTGACCGTCTCCGGAGAACCCGACGCGGTCGACGAACTCCTGGCGGAACTCGAAGCCGAGGGCGTGCGCGTGCGCAAGGTCCGCGGTGCCACCGGCGCCGGGCACTCCGCCCAGGTCGAGAGCCTGCGCCCCGAACTCCTGGAACTGCTGGCTCCGGTCGCCCCCGCAGCGGCGGACGTCCCCTTCTACTCCACGGTGACCGGCACCGTGCTGGACACCACCTCCCTGGACGCCGAGTACTGGTACCGCAACGCCCGCCGCACAGTCGAGTTCGAGCGGACCGTACGGGCCCTGCTGGACGACGGGCACGGGGTGTTCGTCGAGTGCAGCCCGCACCCGCTGCTGGCCGGCGCCGTGCAGGAGATCGCGGAGGAGGCCGGTGCCGACGCCGTGACCGGCGCCTCGCTGCGCAGAGGCCAGGGCGGCATGGACCACTTCCTGCGCTCCGTGTCCGAACTGCACGTGAGCGGCGTACCCGTGGACCTGACGGTCCCCTTCGCCGGGCGGCCGGTACGGCGCGTGGACCTGCCGACGTACGCGTTCCAACGGCAGCGGTACTGGCTGCAGAGCGCCGACCCGGAGCCGGCGGGCGCCGATCCGGTCGAGGCCGGGTTCTGGGAGCTGGTGGAGAACACGGACCTGTCCGGGCTCGCCGACCAGCTCGGGGCGGACGACGCGGCCCTCATCGGTCCGGCGCTGCCGGTGCTGTCCGCGTGGCGTCGGCGCAGCCGCGAGAAGTCCACGGTGGACGGCTGGCGCTACCGTGTCTCCTTCCGGCGGCTGGCCGACGACCCGGCCCCCAGCCTGGACGGCCTGTGGCTCGCCGTCATCCCCGCCGGACTGGCGGACGAGCAGTGGGCGCCCTGTGTCGTCGGCGTGCTCGGCGCCCACGGCGCCAAGGTGCGGGTCGTCGAACTCCCCGTCGACTGCGACCGCGCGCAGGCCGCGCACCGGCTCGCCGAGGAACTCGGCGGCGAACGGCCCGCCGGTGTCGTCTCGATGCTCGGCCTCGCCCCCGGCCGCCACCCGGCCCACCCGACGTTGTCCGCGAGCCTCGCCACGACCGTCACCCTGGTACAGGCGCTGGGCGACATCGACGTCCAGGCACCACTGTGGTGCGCCACCCGCGGAGCGGTGTCCACCGGAGCCACCGACCCGCTGCGCGACGCCGACCAGGCACAGCTGTGGGGCCTGGGCATCACCGCCGCACTGGAACTGCCCCGGCGCTGGGGCGGTCTCGTCGACCTGCCCGGGAAGCTGGACGAGCACGCGCTGCGCCGCCTGGCCGGAGCACTGGCCCAGCACGACGAGGACCAGCTCGCCGTGCGGGCCGACGGCGTGTACGTCCGGCGCCTGGTCCGGGCACGGCCCACCGACGAGGAGCCCGCGACACCCTGGCAGCCCCGCGGCACCGTCCTGGTCACCGGCGGAACCGGCGGCGTGGGCCGGCACCTCGCCCGCTGGCTGGCCGGCGCGGGCGCGCAGCACCTGGTGCTCACCAGCAGGAGCGGGCCCGACGCCCCCGGTGCGCGGGAACTGCACACGGAGCTGACCGCCCTGGGCGCCGAAGTGACCATCGCCGCCTGCGACATCGCCGACCGTGACGCGGTCGCGCGGCTGCTCGCCGGCATCGAGTCCCGGCACCCCCTCACCGCGGTGCTGCACGCCGCCGGCACGGCACGGTCGTCCATGCTGGCCGACGCCGGTCTCGACGAGTTCGCCGAAGCCGCGGCCGCCAAGGTCACCGGCGCCCTCCATCTCGACGAGCTGCTCGCCGGCCGTGAGCTGGACGCGTTCGTCCTCTTCGCCTCCGGCGCCGGCGTCTGGGGCAGTGGTGGGCAGGCCTCCTACGCCTCGGCCAACGCCTTCCTCGACGCCCTGGCACTGCGGCGGCGGGCCCGCGGCCTGGCCGCGACCTCGGTCGCCTGGGGCGGCTGGGCGGGCGGCGGCATGGTCGACGACGCGGTCCAGGAGCGCGGCGAGCGGCGGGGCCTGGGCGTCATGGCCCCCGAGCTCGCGATCTCCGCCCTGCGCCAGGCCGTCGAGCACGACGAGGCGGCCCTCACCGTCGCCCCCATCCACTGGGAGAAGTTCCTGCCCGCCTTCACCGTGGGACGGCCCAGCCCGCTGCTGGCCGACCTGCCCGACGTACAGCGGCTCCTGGCGGCCGAGCAGCCCGCCGGCGAGGAGACCGGCGCCCAAGCGGCGCTGGCCACCGAACTCGCCGGGCTCGCCCCGGCCGAGCAGGAGGAACGACTGCTGGAGCACATCCGCGCCCAGAGCGCAGTGGTCCTCGGTCACGCGTCGGCCGAGGACGTGCTGCCCACCGCACACTTCCTGGAGCTCGGCTTCGACTCGCTCACCGCGATCGACCTGCGCCGGCGCCTGTCGGCGGCGACCGGTCTCCACCTGCCCGCCGGACTGGCCTTCGACCATCCCACGCCCACCAGGCTCGCCAAGCACCTGCTGACGCGGCTCCAGGGCGCCGGCCGCGGCGCGGCGCAGGAGGGATCCGCCGACATGCTGGTGCAGCTCTACCGGCACGCGAGCGAGAACGGGACGGCCGCCGAGGCCATGGGGATGCTGATGGAGGCGGCCCGCTTCCGGCCCTCCTTCGAGCGGCCCGAGGAACTGGCCCAGCGCCCCGCCCCGGTACGGCTGTCGCAGGGCGACCGCCCCCTCGCGCTGATGTGCTTCTCGCCGTACGTCGTCCCGGCCGGGGCGCACCAGTACGCGCGGTTCGCCACCCCCTTCCGCGACCGGCTGGACATGTGGGCGCTGGTCCACCCCGGCTACGAGAAGGGCGAGCCGGTCCCGTCCGACCTGGACGTCGTGCTCAGCCTGCACGCGCAGACCGTACGGGAGTGCGCCGGCGGAAAGCCGGTCGTCCTGCTCGGCTACTCCTCGGGCGGCTGGATCGCCCACGGCGTGGCGGCCCACCTGGAGGCCATGGGCGAGCAGCCGGCGGCCGTGGTGATGGTCGACAGCTTCAGCCGGGAGGTCCCCTTCGACCACCGGGTGCTCAACGCGATGGCCCAGGCACAGTCGCAGCGCCTGGACTTCATGAGGTCCGGCGGCGAACAGCTCACCGCCATGGGCCGCTACATGCGCCTGTTCGACGACTGGGCCGCGCCGCGGATCGCCGCGCCGACCCTGCTCGTACGGGCGAGCGAGCCCATGCTGCCCGGCGCCGCGGACGGCGACGGGCGGGCGGCACCGCCCGAGCACGTCGACACGATCGTCGAAGTGACCGGAAACCACTACTCGATGCTGGAGGACCACGCCGGCACCACCGCGGCGGCGGTGGACTCCTGGCTGGCGGACGTCGTCCCCGACGCGTCCGGCCCCGCCGCATCCCAGGACGCAACGACCGCATGACCGCCCGCGGCCACCGCGAGCACCCCAGACCGGACAGAGCAGATGTGGGAGAGAAGACATGACGAAGGCTCTCTACGAGATAGGCGAGACCCCGCCGCTCGGTGAGGTCCCGCGGCAGATGTACGCCTCGGTGATCCGCCAGGACCGCTTCGGAGAGCCGAAGCAGGCGTTCCGCACCGAGGTCGTCGACACCCCCGCGGTGGGCCGGGGCCAGGTGCTGGTCTACGTGATGGCCGCCGGCATCAACTACAACAACGTGTGGTCCTCGCTGGGCAAGCCGGTCGACGTGATCGGGATGCGGCAGCGCCAGGGCCAGCCCGAGGACTTCCACATCGGCGGCTCGGAGGCGTCCGGCGTGGTGTGGGCCGTCGGCGAAGGCGTCCGCAACGTCAAGGTGGGCGACCACGTGCTGCTCACCAGCGGCCAGTGGGACGAGACCGCCGAGGACATCCGGCTGGGCACCGACCCTCTGGTGTCGGAGAGCATCAAGGCCTGGGGGTACGAGACCAACTACGGCTCCTTCGCGCAGTTCTGCCGGGTCGACGAGTACCAGTGCCACCCCAAGCCCGCCCATCTGTCGTGGGAGGAGTCGGCGGCCTTCCTGCTCACCGGGCCCACCGCCTACCGGCAGCTGTTCGGCTGGCAGGGCAACACGGTCCGCCCCGGTGACCCGGTGCTGATCTGGGGCGGTGCGGGCGGCCTCGGCTCGATGGCCATCCAGCTCGTCAGGCTGGCCGGCGGCATCCCGATCGCCGTGGTCTCCAGCGAGGACCGCTCCGAGTACTGCCGCCGCCTCGGGGCCCAGGGCACCATCAACCGCCGCGACTTCGAACACTGGGGCCGGCTGCCCGATGTCGGGGACGCCGAGGCGTCGGCGCGGTTCCTGCGCGGCGCTCGCGGGGTCGGCAAGAAGATCTGGGAGATCCTCGGTGAGCGCAAGTCCCCGCGGATCGTGCTGGAGCACAGCGGCCAGGACACCCTGCCGACCTCGATGTACCTGTGCGACAACGCCGGCATGGTGGTGATCTGCGGCGGCACCTCCGGCTACAACGGAGACGTCGACCTGCGCCACCTGTGGATGCGTTCCAAGCGTCTCCAGGGCTCGCACTACGCCGACACCCGCCAGTGCCGCGAGGTCATCAACCTCGTCGGCGCCGGCATGCTCGACCCCTGCCTGTCCGCCTGCGACGGCTTCCAGGACATCGGGCGCATGCACCAGATGATGCACGACAACGTGCACCCCTCCGGGAACATGGCCGTCCTGGTGAACGCGCCCCGGCGCGGCGAGACCACACTCGAACCCGCCGCGGCCTGACCGGCCCGTCGTACGAACCCCCTCCCACCAGCACAAGGAGAGTCATGCCCGAGCCCACCGCCGACGCGCCCGCCGTCCCGAAGGCCCGCAGCTGCCCGTTCCTGCCGCCGGACGGTCTCGCCGACATCAGGGCGGCCGCCCCGGTGACCCGGGCCACCTTCACCAGCGGCCACGAAGCGTGGCTGGTGACCGGCTACGAAGAGGTGCGCGCCCTGCTGCGCGACCCCTCGTTCAGCGTCCAGGTGCCCCACGCGCTGCACACCCAGGACGGTGTCGTCACCCAGAAGCCCGGCCGCGGCAGCCTGCTGTGGCAGGACGAGCCGGAGCACACCGCGGACCGCAAGCTGCTCGCCAAGGAGTTCACCGTCCGGCGCATGCAGGCGCTCCGGCCTAACATCCAGCGCATCGTCGACGAGCACCTCGATGCCATCAAGGCCCAGGGCGGCCCGGTCGACCTGGTGAAGACCTTCGCCAACCCGGTGCCTTCCATGGTGATCTCCGACCTGTTCGGTGTCCCGGTCGAGCGGCGGGCGGAGTTCCAGGAGATCGCCGAGGCGATGATGCGGGTCGACCAGGACGCCGCCGCCACCGAGGCCGCCGGCATGCGCCTGGGAGGGCTGCTCTACCAGCTCGTCCAGGAGCGCCGGGCCAACCCCGGCGACGACCTGATCTCGGCACTGATCACCACCGAGGACCCCGACGGCGTCGTCGACGACATGTTCCTCATGAACGCGGCCGGCACCCTGCTGATCGCGGCCCACGACACCACCGCCTGCATGATCGGCCTCGGTGCGGCGCTGCTCCTCGACCGCCCCGACCAGCTGGCCCTGCTGCGCGAGGACCCGTCGCTGGTCGGCAACGCGGTGGAGGAGCTGCTGCGCTACCTCACCATCGGCCAGTTCGGCGGCGAGCGCGTCGCCACCGAGGACGTGGAGCTCGGCGGCGTGCGCATCGCCCGGGGCGAGCAGGTCGTCGCGCACGTCCTGGCCGCCGACTTCGACCCCGCCTTCGTGAACGAGCCGGAGCGCTTCGACATCACCCGCCGCCCCGCCCCGCATCTGGCCTTCGGCTTCGGCGCACACCAGTGCATCGGTCAGCAACTCGCCCGGATCGAGCTGCAGATCGTCTTCGAGACCCTGTTCCGCCGATTCCCGACCCTGCGTCTGGCCAAGCCCGTCGAGGAACTCCGCTTCCGCAGCGACATGGTCTTCTACGGCGTGCACGAGCTGCCCGTCACCTGGTGACCTCCCCTCCACGAGCCCCCTCCCACAGGTGATCAGCGTCCGCGGACCGCGTGCGCTGATCACGCCTTCCGCCGCCGCGACTCTCCGGTCGCCGCGGCGGCCCAGCGCAATCCCGTTCACCGGGGCCGCTGTTCGGCCCTTCACCACGATGAACGACCGCACCGCCGATTGTTCGAAAGGCACGACATGACCGAGACCGAAATCCGCCCCACCGGATCGTCGGCCCCGTCCTTCCCCCAGGACAGGACCTGCCCGTACCAGCCGCCGAAGGCCTACGCGGAATGGCGGGGCGAGAGCCCGCTGACGCGGGTCACCCTGTTCGACGGCCGACCGGCGTGGCTGGTCACCGGGCATACCGAGGGACGGGCACTGCTCGTCGATCCCCGGCTGTCATCCGACTGGGGCCACCCTGACTTCCCCGTAGTCGTCCAGCGCACCGAGGACCGCGGCGGGCTCGCGTTCCCCTTGATCGGTGTCGACGACCCCCTGCACGCCCGGCAGCGGCGCATGCTGATCCCCAGCTTCGGCGTCAAGCGCATGAACGCCATCCGTCCCAGACTGCAGAGCCTGGTCGACCGGCTGTTGGACGACATGCTGGCGAAGGGGCCGGTCGCGGACCTGGTGTCGGCCTTCGCCCTGCCCGTGCCGTCCATGGCGATCTGCGAACTCCTCGGCGTCCCGTACGGCGACCACGACTTCTTCGAGGAGTGCTCCCGCAATTTCGTGGGCGCCGCGACGTCGGCGGAGGCCGACGCGGCCTTCGCCGAGCTGTACAAGTACTTGCACGGCCTGGTCGCCAAGAAGCAGGCCGACCCCGGGGACGGCCTGCTGGACGAGCTGATCGCACGCCAGCTGGAGGAAGGCGAGCTGGACCACGACGAGGTGGTCATGATCTCGTTCGTCCTGCTGGTGGCCGGCCACGAGACCACCGTCAACGCGATCGCCCTCGGAGCCCTCACGCTCATCCAGCACCCCGAGCAGATCGAGGTGCTGCTGCGTGACCCGGCTGCGATCTCGGGAGTGGTCGAGGAACTGCTGCGGTTCACCTCCGTCTCCGACTACATGGTCCGGATGGCCAAGGAGGACATCGATGTCGGCGGCGAGACCATCAAGGCCGGGGACGCGGTGCTGGTCTCCATCACGCTGATGAACCGCGACGCCAAGGCGTACGAGAACCCCGACACCTTCGACGCCCGGCGCAACGCGCGTCACCACGTCGGCTTCGGCCACGGCATCCACCAGTGCCTGGGGCAGAATCTAGCCCGCGCCGAGCTCGAGATCGCCCTCGGCACGCTCTTCGCCCGCATCCCGGGCCTGCGGCTGGCCGTACCCCTGGACGAGGTGCCCATCAAGGCCGGTCACGACGCCCAGGGCCCGGTCGAACTCCCCGTCACGTGGTGAGCGTCCGGGCGGAAGGAACGGAAGGAAGGGAGGCGGGCCACACCGTGCGCATCACCATCGACCGCGACCGGTGCATCGGATCCGGACAGTGCGTCATGACCGCGCCCGGCGTCTTCACCCAGGACGACGACGCGCTGGTCACTCTGGTCCCGGGACATGAGGACGGGGCGGGGGACCCGCGCGTGCACGACGTTCCCGCGGCCTGTCCGGTACAGGCGGTCGCGATCTTCGAGGACTGAACGGCACGAGCCGTGAGGCGTGGGGTCCGCGACCGTGCGGGCGGTGGCTCTCCGGGAGCCGGGCGGCCAGGGCCACCGCTTGCTGGAATCCCACGGTGGCACATCACGGGGACAGGAACCCGATGAGTCGCCTGACGGGGCAGAGCGCGGTGCCGCCACGCTCATCGGCCGGAGTCCGGCTCGTCCCGTCCGGGGCCCCGGCCCGCCCACGTGTCGTCGTCACCGTGCCCCAGCAGGTCGTGGAGCAGCGGAGTCGCGGGCAGCGCCGGGTGGAGGTACACGCGCTCGCGGCGTTGTTCGACAGCGGCCAGCAGCATCCGGAAGGTGGTCCTCGCCTCCTCGGTCCGCCCGCCGTGATATTGCGCCTGGCCCAGCAGGCCCAGGTGCAGCGGGTGGCGTATGTACGTCCTGGACTGGCCCAGTTCGGCCAGCGAGGTGTGCATGAGGGCGAGGCCGTCGTCGCGGTCTCCTGCGTGCACCAGGCCCCATCCCTTGACGACGCCCAGCATGGCCTTCCAGTAGAGAAGCCCGTGTTCGCCCGCGACCCGGACGCCCTCGGTGCTCGAGGCCAGTGCGGTGCGGGGGTCGCCCTCCCAAGCCGCCACGACCCCGTCCACGTACAGCGCGAAGGAGCGGTCGGACGGCCTGCTGTCGTACTCGGTGAGGCTCAGCAGCTCGCGTCGGCGCGCGTCGGCGGTCTGCCGGTGTCCGAGGAGCCAGTGGGTGAAGGTGTCGTAGGAGCGGCAGGAGACGCGCGGGTCGTGCTGGAAGGTACGCGCCAGCACATGACCCTCATGGGCGAAACGATCCGCCATGTCGACGCCGTGCTCCAGCTCGGCGAGTGCCTGCGGCAGCATTCCGCGCACATGCAGCACGATGCCTTCGCCGTACGCCGCACCGAGCACCGCCACGGGCTCCCGGGTCTGCCGCGAGATCTCCCGCAGCAGGCCGGACAACTGCCGTGAGGCGTCGTAGCGGCCGGTGACCAGATGGGCCGCGCACAGCGCCCAGAGCACCGACGCGTCCTCGGGGGCGTGAGTGGCCGTGTTGAGGGCGCGACCGCGCGTCAGTGCCGTCTCGGCCTCGGGGTGGCCGTAGCCGCGCGTGGTGGCGAGCACCTGGCCGAGTTGGATGTGCAGCTTCTGTTCCAACCTCACCGTGGCGGAATCGTCCGGCGGTAGGAAGCCGACCAGGTGCACTGCGCGGCGCAGCCAGATCTCCACCTGCTCGTACGCCATGGACTGCTCGGCGTGTTCCGCGGCGAGCAGCAGCCGGGGCAGCACCTCGGCGGCGGGCAGTGCACTCTTGGCGTGCCAGCTGTGATGTGCCACCCGCTCGATCTCCTCGCCCCCCACTTGCCCGCGCCTGCGTGCGTACAGCGCGTCGGCGGCCCTGGCGTGCAGGCGGTGGCGGTCCTCACGGGGGAGCTCGTCGACGAGCGTCTCCTGGACCAGGGCGTGCGCGAAGTGCAGCCGCCCCGGATGGTGCGGGTCCTCCTCGAGCAGGCCGGCACGGATGGCCGACTCAAGGCCCGCGATGACCGGTTCGTCGGGCGTGGCGGTCCGGTGCAACAGGTCGGTGTCCACCTCGGCGCCGATGACGGCGCACAGCCGGAGCACCCGCAGGACCGGCTCGGGCAGTGCGGCGAACCGCTGGTGCAGCGCCTCGCGTACGCCGGTGGGAATGTGAGCCAGGAGCGCGTCGACCGCATTCGGGCGATGGAGTTTGCGCGCATCGCCGACGAGGGAGAGCAGCTGCATCACGAAGTACGGGTTGCCTTCGCTGCGCCGGTGCAGCACCTCGACGACCTTCGGGTCCACACCAGGCCCCGCATGTGCCTCGACGAGGGCACCGACGGCCGGCAGGGAGAGGCCGCAGAGCCGCAGCGTCTCGGTCCTGGGGCCGCGCAGTACGTCGGAGACCATCCGGCGCAGCGTCGCGTCCGACTCGGCCTCGAACCTGCGGGCCGTGAGTACGATGCCGAGCGGATGGCCCTGGCAGCGGGTGCTCAGTAGCCTGAGCAGGTCGAGGGAGGCGGTGTCCGCCCATTGCAGATCCTCGAGGAGCAGCACGAGCGGGTGTTGCCCGGCGAGGGTGAGCAACACCTCGCAGACCGCGTCGTGGGCGAGGAAGCGGGCCTGGGACCAGTCCGAGGCCCATTTCGGGCCTCCGGTCCGGGCCGCCGACCGCTCGGGCATCAGTGGGCCGAGCAGGGCGCCGTACGGTTCCGTCGCCTCGCGAAAGGCGTCCGGGCGGGTGGCGGACAGCCGCCGCAGGATCTGGGTCCACAGCCAGTAGGCGGGGACACCTTCGCCGGGGAAGCAGTGGCTCCAGACCACCTCCAGCCTGGAGCCCTTCTCCTGGGCGTCCATGTTCTCCAGACGTGCCGCGAGTTCCAGCAGCAGGCGGGTCTTTCCGACTCCTGGGGGGCCGAGGACGCCGGCCACATGGCCCTGGCCCACGACCGCGCTCGCGGCGGCGGTCGTCAGGCGGTCGAGCTCCTGGCTGCGGCCGGTGAACGGCGAGGGGGTAGTCGTCCACCCCGACTCGAACCCCGGGGACCCGCAGGCCCCCGGGGCAGCCGCCGGCTCGTCTTCCGGCCCGGGCCCGGGCCGCCACTGGTCTGTCGCGGCCTGTGTCCCGGCGGCATCCGCCCGCGTGCCCGGCGGCCCATCGGTTCGTCGCTCCGGGCGCGCGTCGATACCCGTGATCCCCTCGGGTCGGACGGCCGCGCCGGATCCGTCCGTCACGTCGGCGCCGTCGGTTGCCACCACCCGGCCGTGCCCCCCGGCCGTGACGGCCGTCCCACCGCCCCCTGAGCCCTCGAAGCCCGGCGAGTCCGGTACTCCGTCGTCACCGGCCTCGTTCCCCACGAGCGGGACGCGGGACGCTGCGGTGGACTCAAGTGGTGCGGGCGACAGCCCCTTCGAGGGGGCGCTCGCTCCCGGCTCCTGGCGCAGGATCGCGTTTCTGACCCGGCGTAGTTCGGCTGCCGTGTCCACACCGAACTCCTCGACCAGATGACTGCGCGTCCGCTCGTACACCTCCAGGGCCTCGGCCTGCCGTCCGAGCTGGGACAGTGCCGTCATGAGGTGGCCGACCAACCGCTCCCGCGTGGGATGACGGCGCGCCTCCCGGTCCAGATCGGCGGCGACCTCTTCGGCCGCGCCGAGAGCCAGCCGCGCCTCCGCGCAGGACTCCACGGCGGTGAGCCGGATCTGTTCGAGTCGGGTGCACTCGTCGCTGAGCGGCGGATGGCTGTCGAACTCCGCGTAGGGCGACCCGCGCCACAGCCCCAGGGCCTCGGTGAGCCGGGCATGGGCGGTGCGCGGATCGCGCTGCTCCAGCAGCCGCCGTCCGTCGGTGACCAGACGCTCGAAGCGGCAGGCGTCGACGCGTTCGGGATCGAGATCGAGGACGTAACCGGGCGTCCGGTGACGCAGTACCGAAAGGTGGCCCGATCCCGCCACGGGATGCAGGGCCCGGCGCAGATGGGAGACATGGCTTTGGAGGGTGGCGACGGCGTGACGGGGCGCTGCGTCACCCCACAGTTCCTCGACGAGCAGTTCGGTGGGCACCACGCGGCCGAGGCGGATGAGCAACAGGGCGAGCAGAGTTCGCCGGCGTGGCGGGCCGAGTGGCAGATCCTGCCCGTTGTGCCGCGCCGACATGGGCCCCAGAACACTCAATAGGAGCTCGTCATGGATGGTTTCCGTGGGTAACACGTTTGTGGTCGGAGGTGTGGGCATGGCTGGACCCCATCGTTGTCGCGGATACGGCTGACTGACGGACGGTTTCGAGCTGGCTGTGTCCCACACCGTCTCCTGTGGATCTTGGCATAGGGAAAGCGCCTTCCGGGCTGGTCATCCGTCGATTGGCAAGAAAGCGGCGGGTTTTCGGCAAGGATTCCGACAAGGGGACCTGAAAGCGATGGCGGGCGACGGCAAGGAGCCGCCAGTGGCTCGACCAGGACCCCGCAAGGGTGGTGGCGCACGATGTCAGCATCTGGAGAACCGCTGGTCCCAGGGTCGACGACGCCCCTGGTGACGGTCCCCACGGCCGCTCACCAGCCTCCGAATTGATTTCGCGCTCAAGTTTTCTGACAGGGAGCCCTCCCTTGCTGAGTCCAGCATCTGCAGCTCCAGGCCTGTGCATGGCCAGCCTCGATAAAACCCTGACCATCCAGCAGGCGAACCAGGAGTTCTTCCGGCAGTTCAACGGCTCGTCCGAGGACATATGCGGCCGCAATTTCCGCGACGTGGTGCACCCGAGCGTGCAGCAGCCGCTGGTGCGCCAATTCTCCAATTTGCTGGAAGGGAAGCACCAGCGATTCGTCACGCCCGTCATTGCCGTGGGGCCTGGCGAGGAGTCCGCCTTCACCGTTCCCCTCACCGCGGTCGCGGTGCGCGGTGGCCTGCCCGACACGACCGCGATCCTGGTCATGATGCCCACGGCCGGAGAGGCCGAGGGCACACGTGTGGTGACCAAACGCAAGAAGATCCTCTCCGCCATGGACGCGCGTATCCTCGAAGGCATCGCCGCCGGCGTCTCCACCGTCCCCTTGGCGGCAAGCCTCTACCTCAGCCGGCAGGGCGTCGAGTACCACGTGACCTGCCTGCTGCGGAAGCTCAAGGTGCCCAACCGTGCCGCGCTGGTCTCCCGCGCCTACTCCATGGGCGTCCTCAAGGTCGGCACCTGGCCGCCCGAGGTCGTGGACGACTTCGTGAAGTGAGCGGCCACAGGGCCCGCGCCGGGCACCCGCACGCGCCGGCGGCTGTGGCAGCGTTCACCCGCGCCGAACGCGGGCCACAGGACTCGCCGCTCACACAGCGCCCGGAAAGCACAGGGCAGAACGGCTGAGTGAGTTCGCGCGCCGTGAAGGCCGGGACGGGCGCGACGGCGGTCGCTGCCCGGCTTGAGCACCTCACCAGCGCCTACCGCAAGCCCCGGGTCGACGGACACTCCGAACGGCCGTGTGATCCCCATTGTCGCGCGGCCCGGCGGACACCTGGAGCCACGCCGTGAGCGCTGCCCGCGCCCGGGAGCGGGCCGTACCACAACGCTCTCCTCCGTGCCCGGGTGACCGAACTCCGGGCCCCGCCTCCCCGAGATCAGCCCGCCAGGTCCGCACTTCATCCCCGCCCCTCGCGCGGACTCCACATGGCCCGTTCCGTCCTGCCCGTCCTGTCCCGTCCCCGCCCCGTCCCGCCCTGGGCCGTTCCGCCCCGGGCCGTTCCGCTCCGGCCGGCCCTCCGACTCGTTCTTCCCCTCCCTTCTACTCTCTTCGACGCTCAGGAGAAACACACGTGATGGCACATCAGCCTCTGTCGCGCCGCCGCATGCTCGGCCTGGCGGCCTTGGGTGCCGCCGCACTCGCGGGGCAGACCACGATCACCGCCGCACCGGCAGCCGCTGCCACCGCCACCAGTGGATCGGCCGGTACGTTCGTCCCCGCCGTCGTGGTCGGCACCGGTTACGGCGCGGCCGTCTCCGCCCTGCGTCTCGGCGAGGCAGGGGTCCCCACCCTGATGCTGGAGATGGGCCAGCTGTGGAACCAGCCCGGTCCGGACGGCAACGTGTTCTGCGGGATGCTCAAGCCCGACAAGCGCTCCAGCTGGTTCAAGACCCGCACCGAGGCCCCGCTCGGCTCCTTCCTGTGGCTCGACCTCGCCAACCGGGACATCGACCCCTACGCGGGCGTACTGGACCGGGTCAACTTCGACCAGATGTCCGTGTACGTGGGACGCGGCGTCGGCGGCGGCTCGCTCGTCAACGGCGGCATGGCGGTCACGCCCCGACGCTCGTACTTCGAGGAGGTGCTGCCCCAGGTCGACGCCGAAGAGATGTACACCAAGTACTTCCCGCGCGCGAACTCCACCCTCCGGGTCAACAACATCGACAAGAGCTGGTTCGAGCAGACCGACTGGTACACGTTCGCGCGTGTCTCGCGCCAGCAGGCCTCGAACGCGGGCCTGGGCACCACCTTCGTGCCCAACGTCTACGACTGGGACCACATGCGCCGTGAGGCGGACGGCACGGCGCCCAAGTCCGCGCTGGCCGCCGAGGTCATCTACGGCAACAACCACGGCAAGGTCTCACTCGACAAGAGCTACCTGGCGGCCGCCCTGGGCACCGGCAAGGTCACCATCGAGACACTGCACCAGGTCAAGACGATCCGTCAGCAGAACGACGGCACGTACCTGCTGACCGTCGAGCAGCGGGACCCCGACGGCAAGCTGCTCGCGACCAAGGAGATCTCCTGCCGTCACCTCTTCCTCGGCGCGGGCAGCCTCGGCTCGACCGAACTGCTGCTGCGGGCCCGGGAGACCGGCACACTCCCGAACCTCAGCTCCGAGATCGGTGGGGGATGGGGCCCCAACGGCAACATCATGACCGCCCGCGCCAACCACATGTGGAACCCCACGGGCACCAAGCAGTCGTCGATCCCCGCCCTCGGCATCGACGACTGGGACAACCCGAACACCCCCGTCTTCGCCGAGATCGCCCCCATGCCGGCGGGTGTCGAGACCTGGGTCAGCCTCTACCTGGCCATCACCAAGAACCCGGAGCGCGGCACCTTCGTCTACGACGCCGCCAAGGACCGGGCGGACCTGCACTGGACCCGGGACCAGAACGCGCCCGCGGTCGCAGCCGCGAAGTCGCTGTTCGACCGCATCAACAAGGCCAATGCCACCATCTACCGGTACGACCTGTTCGGCAAGCAGATCAAGGCCTTCGCCGACGACTTCTGCTACCACCCGCTCGGCGGCTGCGTCCTCGGCAAGGCCACCGACAACCACGGCCGCGTCGCCGGATACAAGAACCTCTACGTGACCGACGGTTCGCTCATCCCCGGCAGCATCGGTGTCAACCCGTTCGTGACCATCACGGCGCTGGCGGAGCGGAACGTGGAGCGCATCATCAAGGAGGACGTCGCGGGTTCCTGACGAGCGGTGGGCGGAGCGCGCGCGTGCACCGCCCCTCTCCACCCCGAGTACGCCCCGCCACGGTGGGCGGTCGAACCCAGACGGAAAAGGAACGATTCCATGAACTCCCCGCTCACCGAGGACAACGGCCTGTGGATCCGCAGGTTCCACCCGCGTCCCGACAGCCGCGCCCGGCTGGTCTGCCTGCCCCACGCGGGCGGCTCCGCCAGCTTCTTCTTCCCCGTGTCGCGGTCCCTGCCCGACAGCGTCGACGTGCTGTGCGTGCAGTACCCCGGCCGCCAGGACCGCCGCAGCGAACCGCTCCTGGACTCCGTACCGGCGCTCGCCGACAAGGTCTACGAGGCCCTCCTGCCCTGGACCGACCGGCCCATCGCCCTGTTCGGCCACAGCATGGGCGCCTCCCTCGCCTACGAGGTCGCCCGGCGGCTGGAGCAGGAACGGGACATCGTGCCCACCGCCCTCATCGCCTCCGGCCGCCGCGCCCCGTCCACGCACCGCGACGAGACCGTCCACCTGCGCGACGACGACGGCCTCGTCGCCGAGATGCGAGGCCTCAGCGGCACCAACCCCCAGCTGCTGGGCGACGAGGAAGTGCTGCGCATGATCCTCCCGGCCATCCGGGCGGACTACCGCGCGGCCGAGACCTACACCTGGGAACCCGGGCCGCCCCTGCGCTGCCCCGTGACCTGCCTCGTCGGCGACGACGACCCGAAGGTCACCGTGGAGGAGGCCGCCGCCTGGTCCCAGCACACCGACGGCCCCTTCACGTTGAAGGTCTTCCCCGGCGGCCACTTCTTCCTGGCCCAGCACCAGACCGAGATCGTCCGCCTGATGGCCTCCCACCTGGAGGTGCCCGACCGGCCTGTTCACCCGTGACATCCAGCCGGCCGCGTACTGATCGACGTGACCCCGCGCAGGGACGTGGCGCCCGCCTGCGGGGATGGCGGTGCGGAGTGTGACACCGCCGGACTCTCGTGCGCTGTAAGGGATGGACCCAGGACCGTAGGTTTCGTGGTGCTCGCTCGTCCCCTTGTGAGCGGGCAGTCGCGTCCCACGGGCAGGCAGGTACGTCCCCCCGTCGTCCGCCTGCCCCGTACGCGACCCCGGCGAGGGCCGTCCGGCCGGGCAGGGGCCCGGTCGGACGGCTCCTTGCAGCCGAACGGCTGACCGCCGGGCCCGGGTCTGCTGGGAGCAGGAACGTCGTGACGATCGAGGTGTGTGTGCAGGGGCTGCTGGCGGACCGCTATCAGTTGCAGGAACGGCTGGGGCGCGGCGCGATGGGGGAGGTGTGGCGGGCCGCGGACCGACTCCTCGGGCGTCCCGTGGCGGTCAAGCTGCTGCGTGCCGAGGAAGCCGCGGACGCCGAGCGCTTTCGCCTGGAGGCACGGACCGCAGGCCGGCTCAACCACCCCAACGTGGTGGGCATGTACGATTTCGGTTCCCACCATGACCAGCTCTTCCTGGTCATGGAACTCGTCGACGGCTGGAGCCTCGCCCAGGACCGGTCCCTGCGCGGTGTCCTCAAACCGCAAGACGCGGCAGCCATCGCCGCCCAGACTGCCGCCGGTCTGGCCGCGGCGCACCGGCAGGGAGTGATCCACCGGGATGTGAAGCCCGCCAACGTCATGCTGACCGGCGACCGCATCGCGAAGATCGCCGACTTCGGGATCGCACGCTTTGCCGATGAGGCGGCCGGCACCCTGACCGCCACCGGAAGGATTCTCGGCACCGCCGACTACCTTGCCCCCGAACGCGCCCTCGGCCGCCCCGCCCAGCCCGCGTCCGACGTCTACTCCCTCGGCTGCGTGCTGTACGAACTGCTCACCGGCAGACCCCCGTTCCGCGGTGCGACCTCGCTGGACGTGGTGCGGCAGCACGTCGACGCCACCCCGCCACCGCCCGCCCGACTGTGCCCCGGGATGTCGCGGCAACTCTCCGACTACGTACTACGTCTGCTCGCCAAGGACCCGGCCCTCCGGCCCACAGCGGAGCAGGCCGCCGACTGGCTCGCCGCATGCCACCGGACCCCGCATCTGACCCCGCCGGGCAGCACTACCACCACGCCTGTCCCGCTCGCCGCTCCCGGCCCGCAGACCCGTGCATCCAGGAGTGCGGCGCACTCCCGTCCGCGAGGCCGCCGCAAACTGGTCACCCGAGCCACCCTCGGCGGCATGGGCCTGGCCCTCTTCGTCGCCGCGGCAGCCCTGGGCGCGTCGATGAACTCCGGCGATCACACCCCCTCGCCGCCGTCTTCTCCCGTCCCGGCAACGGTCGCCTCCATACCCGCAACCCTGACACCGTCCACGACCGCACCTTCTGCCGCTCCGACCGTCAGGACACCGTCCGGGCGGGAACACGGTGACGACCAGGACCACGAAGGCAACGACAAGAACGGCGCTGGAAGAGGCGAAGGACGGCACTCCCGCCACTGAGCCGCTGCCGGACAGGGCGCCCGCGTCTGGAGGGCCGGTCGACGACCAGCCGCGTTTCGAGCCCAGCGCGTGGCGTATGCGGCAAGGGGTCGTAGTGCCGTCAGGCCCGGTTGATCCTGGCGGCGATCCCGTGACCGATCAGCAAATACATGACGGCCGGGAGGCCATAATCGAGGACGACCCGTAGTCCTTCTGTGTCCATCGTGAAAATGTCCTGCGACCACCAGGCCAGCCAGTCCGCCGTTCCGTGCACGAATTTCACGAAAACATTCGCCTGGTTCGCATCGAGTAGAAACAACAAGATCCACAGACCCAGCAGGGCCGCCGCGATGTCGGCGACCGTGCACACCGTCAGAGCCGTGCGCCGCCCGGTGGCATGGCGGCGCACCGGGCGGCCGGGGTCCGTGGGCCGGCTGTACGTCTGGTATCCGGAAGCAGGGTCGGTATTGCTCACAAGGGACTCCGATCTGACGAGTTGCGACGACCCGGCAGGCCCGCGCACAGGGTTCCTGGGATGTCGACGCCTGAACCGCCCCGGGCCCGGTGGCGGCTCTCTGCGTTGACTCCGGCCGCCTGTCGGGGCGGACCCCTCGGCCTGCGACTTCAAGTTGGCGGAGGCCGATCCTCTTCCGTGACGTGAGGACAACTGACGGAAGCTGCGGGCAAGTTCGGTGTCGGTCGACCGTCGAGACCGCTTCTTCAGCGACATCGCGGTGCATGTAGGCTCGGTCTTGATCAACCGTCTCGTGGTTTGGAGGAAGTACCCATGACGAAGGCCCCGTTCGTCGCCATGTCAGCCGGAACCGCGGCGCTGGGGACCGCACTCGGTTCCTTCGCACTCCAGTTGCGCGCTGAAGGCTACGAGCAGTACGTCGAATCCGTAGCCACCTTCAGCGTCCTGATGTACGTCACCGCGGCCCTGGTCGTGGTGACATGGGTCCGAGACGCCAGGTCGCACTCGAACTGAGTCGACGCGTCGTACGCAGGCGCGTTCGGTGACGTCTTGAACGCGTCGGGCTCGCACGGTAGTGCGGATGATCTTTCGTTGAGTAGTGTGAACCTCCGGATACCGGGCAACCGTCCGCGCTGCCGTTGAGACTCCGCACTTGACCACGTGGCGGCTGCCGCGCCCGAGGACGTCCGTGCGGCGAGGGCGCGCAGCGCGACGGGGCGAGAAAGCGAGTCAGAACACATGCAACCGACCTTCGTACTGGTTCACGGCGCCTTCGCGAACTCCTTCTGCTTCGCGCCGCTCCAGGCCGAACTGGGCCTCCTCGGACACCGTTCGGTCGCCGTCGACCTGCCGGGCCACGGATTCGGGGCCACCTACCCGCGCGCCTACCAGACACCGCAGGACCTCGAAGCCCTCGCCACCGCGCCCGGCTCCATCAAGGGCGTCACGCTCGCCGACAACGCCGCGCATCTGATCGGGATCCTGGAGCGGGCCAAGGAGAACGGGCCGGTGATCCTCGTCGCGCACAGCCGCGGCGGCATCACGGCCACCGCCGCTGCCAACGCACGGCCGGACCTGATCGACCGCATCGTCTATGTCTCGGCCTGGTGCCCGGTCGATCTCGACGTCAACGACTACTACGCCGAGCCGGAGATGGCCACGGTCGACGCTGCGGCCCTGGCGACGGCATTGGCCGGGAACCCGGCCGAACTCGGCCTGCTGCGCGTCAACTTCCGCACCGCGGATCCGGGCGCTCTCGCCGCGTTCAAGGCGGCCTTCCTCGCCGATGGCACCGACGAGGAGTTCCTGGCCCTCCTGAACACCTTCCAGCCCGACGAGAACCTGGACGTCGGCACCTCCGCCGACCGGGCGCAGGCCGCGACCTGGGGCCGCATCCCGAAGACCTTCGTGCGTCTGACCGACGACGCGAGCCTGCCGCTCGCCCTCCAGGACCGGCTGATCCGCGAGGGCAACGCGCTGACGCCGGACAACCCGTACGACGTGCGCACCCTCGAGGGCAGCCACCTGAAGTGGCTGATCGACCCGGCACCGGCGGCCCGAGTCCTGGGTGAACTCGCCGCGCTCGTGACTCAGTCTGTCCGGTCATGACCGGAGCCGGCTGAGGAGTGCGGCGGCGGTGACGCTGTCCGGCGTGCAACGGGAGCGGCCGAGCGCCTCTCCCGGCCCACCCCCTGCGTCAACAGGCGTTCCGTCCGAGGACTCGTACGGCCCGGTGGATGGCTGTCGGCAGACGCGAGAACATCGATCACAGGCCGGCAGCGGCGCCTGCCGCTGAGCCCGGATACGAAGACCTCGACCAGCGCGTTCAGCCGGGACGGACACCTCCTGGCGGTAGGTGATGACAGCGGGACCATCCGGTTGTGGGAGGTGTCGGACAACCGGCTGACCGGCACACCAGGCGTCATCCACTCTCCCGCGTACGGCGGCAGCACCCTGTCATTCGGCCCCGACGGACGCACCATCGCCTTCGTCACCCCTGGCGACATCGGCCTGTCCACGGGCCCCAGCAGCGAGCACGGCCATGTGGCAGTGTGGGACGTCAGCAATCCACACTTCCCGCTTCCGCAGGGCGGCCTCGCGTACCAGACCGATGCGAACGGCTTCGGCGTCGCCTTCAGTCCTACCGGGGATTTCCTCGTCACCACTGTCTCCAAGACGGTGGACGTCTGGAGCAGTGACCCGGAGGACGGCGTGCGAAGCCTGTGTGCGGCGGTGGGAGACGCCATCACTCCGGACGAGTGGGCGCATGACATCCCACACGAGCCGTACACCCCGCCCTGCACGGAGCCCCGTACGTCGAGAGGATTCTTGGAACCCGCGGGACGACGTCGCTCCGCACCTGTGGGCGACCCGGGCCGGCGGGCCTCGCCTGTGTCCGGGGGAACCGCGGGGCGCGGCGCGCTGACGGGGACGACCAACACGGTCCACGCGGCGGCTCACGGCGCCGGTGACCGCCCGCCATGTGCGCAGCGCGATCGGGCGACGGCGTCCCTTGCCGGCCGCGGGTCAGATGACGCCGCGGATCGCCGCCTCGAACCCGGCCACGTGGTCCGCGGCGAGGTCAGCTGCCTTCTCCGCGTCGCCGTCGATGATGGCGCGCAGCAGGGGTCCGTGCTCATGGACGTGGCCCGCCAGGCCCGGCAGCCGGTCGAGGAACAGGCACCAGATCCGCGTCGCCAGGTTGTCGTACCTGATCAGGGTGTCCTCAAGGTAGGGGTTGCGGGTCGCGGCGTAGATGGCGCGGTGCACGGCCATGTCGAGTCGGATCAGGGCCGTGCCCCCGTCGGACGCGTCCGCCAGCTGTACCAGCAACCGGTCGAGGTCTGCTCGGTCACCGTCGCCGGCGCGCCGGGCCGCCATGCTCGCGGCGAGAGGCTCCAGCTGCTTGCGGACCTCTGAGATGTGTCCGAGGTCGGCGATCTGCACCTCGGTGGCGAAGGTCCCGCGCCGGGGATAGGAGACGATCAGGCGCTCGTGCTCCAGCCGCTTGAGGGCCTCCCGGACGGGGGTCCGTCCGAAGCCGAGTTCGGCGGCGATCCGCTCGTCGTTGACGGGCTCTCCGGGACGGATCCGCAGGGTCACCAGACGGTCCGAGATGGAGCGATAGGCCTGGTCGGCCAGCGTTCCACCGCCCTGGCCGGTGACGGTCGACGCAGTCACCCGAAACCCTCCCTTGACGTGACCCGATCCGTCCTCTTAGCGTAGCGCAGCAGCACATTGATATATCAGTCATCTTTCAGTCGCTCCGCAGGGAGTTCGCATGACTGCCCACACCCCCGACCAGCGAGCGGCCCGGTCCGCGGTGCTCAGCGCTCGGCTCCACGACTTCGACCCGGACATCGCCACGGCGATCGACGCGGAGCTGGCCCGGCAGCGCGGCACACTGGAGATGATCGCGAGCGAGAACTTCGCGCCGCTCGCGGTCATGCAGGCCCAGGGCTCGGTACTGACCAACAAGTACGCCGAGGGCTACCCCGGGCGCCGTTACTACGGCGGCTGCGAGCACGTCGACGCCATCGAGCAGCTCGCCATCGACCGCGTCAAGGATCTGTTCGGAGCAGAGGCCGCCAACGTGCAGCCCCACTCCGGCGCGCAGGCCAACGCGGCCGTCATGGCCGCGCTGCTGCAGCCCGGCGACACGATCCTGGGCCTGGACCTGGCCCACGGCGGCCACCTCACCCACGGCATGCGGATCAACTTCTCCGGGCGCCTGTACAAGGTCGCGGCCTATCAGGTCGGCGAACACGACCACCGCATCGACATGGAACGGGTCCGCAAACTCGCCCACGAGCACCGGCCGAAGCTGATCGTCGCCGGCTGGTCGGCCTATCCCCGCCACCTCGACTTCGCCGAGTTCCGCCGCATCGCGGACGAGGTCGGCGCCTACCTGATGGTCGACATGGCCCACTTCGCGGGCCTGGTCGCGGCCGGTCTGCACCCCTCGCCGGTCCCGCACGCCCACGTGGTGACCACCACCACCCACAAGACGCTCGGCGGTCCCCGCGGCGGGGTGATCCTGTCCACCGCCGAACTCGCCAAGAAGATCAACTCGTCGGTCTTCCCGGGCCAGCAGGGCGGCCCCCTGGAACACGTCATCGCGGCGAAGGCGGTGGCGTTCAAGATGGCCGCCCAACCGGAGTTCGCGGACCGTCAGCGCCGCACCCTGGAAGGAGCGGCGATCCTGGCTGGGCGGCTGCTGGCCGAGGACACGAAGGCCGCCGGAGTCAGCGTGCTGACCGGGGGCACGGACGTGCACCTCGTCCTGGTGGACCTGCGCCGTTCCGAACTGGACGGCCGGCAGGCCGAGGACCGGCTGCACCGGATCGGGATCACCGTCAACCGCAACGCCGTCCCCTTCGACCCGCGCCCGCCGATGGTCAGCTCCGGTGTCCGTATCGGCACCCCGGCCCTGGCCGCCCGCGGCTTCGGCGCGGAGGAGTTCACGGAGGTCGCCGACATCATCGCCACGGCTTTTCTGCCCGGCTTCGACGAGCAGGTGGCCGCCGCGCTCCGCCGACGCGTCCAGATCCTCACCGACCGCTTCCCGCTGTACCCCGTCGATCCGCAGCCCGCGGCCCAGGAGGCTGCCCAGTGATGCACCCGCGCGACCACGCTCCCGCCGCCCCCGGAGACGTCCTGCCGGACCACCCCGACTTCCTGTGGCGCAACCCCGACCCCAAGCCGTCCTACGACGTCGTCATCGTCGGCGGCGGCGGGCACGGTCTGGCCACCGCCTACTACCTGGCCAAGAACCACGGCATCACCAATGTCGCCGTCCTGGAGAAGGGCTGGCTCGCGGGCGGCAACATGGCCCGCAACACCACCATCATCCGCTCCAACTACCTGTGGGACGAGAGCTCCGGCATCTACGAGCACTCCCTGAAGCTCTGGGAGACCCTCGAGGAAGACCTCGACTACCCCATCCTCTTCAGCCAGCGCGGCGTACTCAACCTCGCCCACAGCCTGCAGGACATCCGCGACAGCAAGCGCCGTGTCTACGCCAACCAGCTCAACGGCATCGACGCCCAGTGGCTGGAGCCGGACGAGGTCGCCAAGGTCTGCCCCATCGTCAACATCTCGCCCGATGTGCGCTACCCGGTGCTCGGGGCCACCTACCAGCCCCGCGCGGGCATCGCGAAGCACGACTACGTCGCCTGGGGCTTCGCCCGCAGGGCCGACGACCACGGCATCGACCTGATCCAGGACTGCGAGGTCACCGGCCTCGACATCCGGGGCGGCCGGGTCCACGGTGTGCGGACCACGCGAGGCACCATCGTCGCCGGGAAGGTCGCGCTCGCCGCCGCCGGGCACTCCTCCGTGCTGGCCTCCATGGCCGGCCTGCGGCTGCCCCTGCAGAGCCATCCGCTGCAGGCCCTCGTCTCGGAGCTCCTCGAACCGGTGCACCCGACCGTCGTGATGTCGAACGCCGTACATGTGTATGTCTCCCAGGCCCACAAGGGCGAACTCGTCATGGGCGCCGGCATCGACAGCTACAACGGCTACGGACAGCGCGGCTCCTTCCACATCCTGGAACGCCAGATGGCCGCCGCACTGGAGCTCTTCCCCGTCTTCGCCCGCGCCCACATGCTGCGCACCTGGGCCGGCATCGTCGACGTCACCCCCGACGCCTCACCCATCGTCGGACTCACACCCGTCGAGAACCTGTACCTCAACTGCGGCTGGGGCACGGGCGGTTTCAAGGCCACCCCGGGCGTCGGCTGGGCTTACGCGCACACCATCGCCACCGGCGAGCCGCACCCCTACAACGCACCCTTCACCCTCGCCCGCTTCACCACCGGAGCCCTGGTCGACGAGCACGGCGCGGCCGCCGTCGCCCACTGACGCCCGCGCCGGCCAAGGAGGTTCACATGCAGCTCATAGCCTGCCCCTGGTGCGGTGAGCGCGAAGAGACCGAATTCCACTACGGCGGGCAGGCGCACGTCGCCTACCCCGACGACCCGTACGCGCTCGACGACGAGCAGTGGGCCCAGTACGTCTTCTTCCGCGACAACCCCAAGGGCCCGTTCGCCGAACGATGGGTGCACGCGGCCGGCTGCCGACGCTGGTTCAACGCCCTGCGCGACACCGTCACCCACGAGTTCCTCGCGGTCCACGACATCCGTGCCCGGCACCCCCGCACCCCGGGCGCCCGACCCGGTGCCGAGCAGCACACAGGCCAGGAGGCCGGCTGATGAACAACCCGTTCCGCGCCCCCGGTCACGGCCACGTCAACCGCGACACCGCCCTCTCCTTCAGCTTCGACGGCACCACCTACACCGGGCACCCCGGCGACACCCTCGCCTCGGCCCTGCTCGCCAACGGCGTGCACCACGTGGCCGACAGCATCAAGTACGGACGGCCGCGCGGGATCCTGGCCGCCGGATCCGAAGAGCCCAACGCCCTCGTGCAGATCGAAGCCCCCTTCCCCGAGCCCATGCTCACCGCCACCACCGTCGAGCTGTACGAGGGCCTCGTCGCACGGGGCCTGTCCGGCCAGGGCCGACTGAGCAGCCGACCGGATCCGGCCCGCTACGACAGCATGCACGCCCACTGCGACCTCCTGGTCGTCGGCGCGGGCCCGGCGGGACTGGCCGCCACACTGGCGGCTGCCCGCGCCGGAGCCCGCGTGATCCTCGTGGACGAACTCCCACGGCCCGGCGGGTCACTGCTCGGCACCCGGGAACTGCTCGACGGCGCACCGGCGACCGCGTGGGTCGGCGATGTCATCGCGGAGCTCGACGCCTGCGCCGACGTCCAGGTCCTGCAGCGCACCACTGCCTTCGGCCATTACGACGACGGACTCGTCCTGGCCCTGGAGAAGCGCACGGACCACCTCGGCGCCGCCGCCCCCGCCCACCTCTCGCGGCAGCGGATCTGGCGCATCCGCGCCAAGCAGGTCGTATACGCCACCGGCGCCCACGAACGCCCGGTCGCCTTCGACAACAACGACCGTCCCGGCATCATGCTGGCCGGTTCGGCGCGCACCTACCTCAACCGCTTCGGTGTCCTCCCCGGGCGCCGGGCCGTCGTGTTCACCACCAACGACAGCGCCTATCCGGCAGCACTCGAACTGGCCGGGGCGGGCGTGCGGATCGCAGCGGTGATCGACGCCCGCGACCAGGTGCCGGCGCACTGGCGCACGGCCTGCGACGAACGAGGCATCGAGGTACGCGCGGGCCACGCCGTCACCGGCACCAGCGGCCCCGAGCACGTCTCCCGTGCCCACGTCGCCGCCTTCAGCCAGGGACGCCTCGGCGAGAGACAGGGCATCGACTGCGATCTGCTGCTGGTCTCCGGCGGCTGGAACCCCGCCGTGGCCCTGTTCAGCCAGGCCCGCGGCACCCTGCGCTACGACGCCGGGACCGGTGCCTTCGTCCCCGCGCACGCGCCGAACCGTGTCCGTACGGCGGGATCAGCCAGCGGGACTTTCACCCTGTCCGGCTGTCTGGCCGACGGCGTGGACGCCGCTCACCGGGCTCTGTCGGCCACCGGCAGGACCGGCCCGGTGATCGCCCTGCCGACCACAGCCCCGCTCCCGGACGCAGCGCCCACCCGGGTCCTGTGGCGGGTTCCGAGCCCGCAGGACGGTCAGGACGGAGCGCAGCAGTTCGTCGACCTGCAGCGCGACGCCCTCGTGTCCGACGTACTGCGGGCGACCGGGGCGGGCCTGCGGTCGGTGGAACACGTCAAGCGGTACACCACGATCGGTACCGCCCACGACCAGGGCCGCACGTCCGGCGTGATGACCTCGGGCATCGTCGCCGAGGCGCTCGGGGTGGACGTCGCCGACCTCGGCACCATGCGCCTGCGTCCGCCCGCCGTGCCGGTGTCCTTCGCCGCCCTCGCGGGCCGCAACCGCGGGGAACTGTTCGATCCGGTCCGGGTGACCGCACTGCACCCCTGGCACGTCGAGCACGGCGCCCTGTTCGAGGACGTCGGCCAGTGGAAGCGCCCCTGGTACTACCCCCAGCCGGGCGAGACCATCGAGGACGCCGTACTGCGCGAGTGCCGGGCCGCCCGCACCGGCGTCGCCGTGATGGACGCCTCCACGCTCGGCAAGATCAATGTGCAGGGCCCGGACGCCGGCGTACTGCTGGACCGGCTCTACACGAACATGATGAGCACCCTCAAGGTGGGCCGGATCCGCTACGGCGTGATGTGCGGCGTGGACGGCATGGCCCTCGACGACGGCACCGTCATCCGCGTGGCCGAGCAGGAGTTCCTGCTGACCACGACCACCGGCAACGCCGCCAAGGTCCTCGAATGGATGGAGGAGTGGCTGCAGACGGAGTGGCCGGACCTGCGCGTGCACCTCACCTCCGTCACCGAACACTGGGCGACGATCCCCCTGGTCGGCCCCCGCTCCCGCGACGTACTGGCCCTGGTGGCTCCCGGTCTGGACGTCGGCAACGACGCCTTCCCCTTCATGTCCTGGCAGGACGCCACGGTCGCCGGGGTGCCGGCGCGCGTGTGCCGCATCAGCTTCTCCGGTGAACTCGCCTACGAGATCAACGTGCCCGCCTGGTACGGCATCACGGTGTGGAAGTCCCTCCTCGCGGCCGGCAGCGCGTTCGGGATCACCCCGTACGGCACCGAGACGATGCACGTACTGCGCGCCGAGAAGGCCTACCCCATCATCGGGCAGGACACCGACGGCACCATCACCCCGCAGGACCTGGGGATGTCCTGGGTCGTGTCCGAGAAGAAGCCGGACTTCATCGGCAAGCGGTCCTTCACCCGTGCGGAGAACCAGCGCAGCGACCGCAAGCAGCTGGTGGGCCTGCTGCCGGCCGACGAGCGGGTCCTGCTGCCCGAAGGCGCCCAGATCATCGCCACCAGCAACGTCCCGGAGCCGCCGGTACCCATGCTGGGCCACGTCACCTCCAGCTACCGCAGCGCCGCGTTGCGGCGGACGTTCGCGCTGGCTCTGGTGCGCTCGGGAACCGAACGCATCGGTGAAACCCTCTACGTCCCGCTGGACGGCCGCACCGTCCCGGTGACCGTGACCGACCCTGTGCTCTTCGACAAGGAGGGAACCCGCCGTGACGGTTGAGACCCCCGCTCGCCTCAGCCCCCTGTCCGAGTGGCAGGACAGTTTCGCGCAGCTGCCGACCGGTTTGCACGTGCGGGAACTGCCCTTCCTGACGCAGCTCAGCCTGCGGGTGGAACCCGGAAGCGCTGCGGCGAAGGCCGTCGAAGCCTGCCTGGACACCACGTTGCCGGGTCCCGTGCGCGCCGCGATGTCGGGCGACGTCAAGGTGCTGTGGATGGGCCCGGACGAATGGCTGCTCATGGCTCCCGACGGCCGGCAGCAGGACCTGCTCGCGCAGCTGCGGTCGGCCGTCGGGGACGACGACTTCGCCACCGTCACCGACGTCTCCGCGCAACGCACCACCCTGGCCCTGTCCGGGCACCTCGTCCGCCGGGTACTGGCCCAGGGCTGTGCCATCGATCTCGATCCGCGGGTGACCCCCGTCGGCTCCTGCCCGACCACGCTGCTGGCGCAGGCCCCGGTCACCCTCGTGGTGCGCGGGGAAGGAGCGTCCAGCATCTGGTTGCTGGTCCGCGCGTCGTTCGCGCCCTACCTGGCCACCTGGCTGCTCGACGCCTGCACGGAATACCGGGGAAGCACCGGATGAGCATCAGCGCCTTCGCGATGAAGGACAGGTACCGGGCGACCGCCCGCGGCGGTCTCGCCCTCGACGTCGTGGAGTGCTGAGGAGCCCCCATGAAGACTGAATTCGTCCTCACCCTCAGCTGCCCAGAGCGCCCCGGCATCCTCCATGCCGTGACGTCGTTTCTCCTCCGGCACGGGTGCGACATCACCGAGCATCAGCAGTTCGACGACACCGATCACGGCATGGTGTTCTCGCGCACCAGCTTCGCCGCCCCCGACGCCGGGACCGCCCTGGGCCGGCTGCGGGACACCTTCGCGCCCGTGGCCGCCGAGTTCGGCATGGAATGGCGGCTCAGGGACGCCGCCCGCAAACCGCGCGTCCTGGTGATGGTGTCGAAGTTCGACCACTGCCTGGCCGATCTGCTCTACCGCTGGCGCAGCGACGTTCTGGACGCCGAGATCGTCCTGGTGGTCTCCAACCATCCCGACCTGCAGCCGCTGGCCGCGGCAGAGGGCGTGCCGTTCGAGCACATACCAGTGGCGGCCGGCTCCAAGTCCCGGGCAGAAGCCCGGCTGTTGGCCCTGGTCGAGGAACACCGCGTCGATCTCGTCGTCCTCGCCCGCTACATGCAGGTCCTCTCGGACGACCTGTGCAAGCGGCTGGAAGGCCGGGCCATCAACATCCACCACTCCTTCCTGCCGAGCTTCGCCGGAGCCAAGCCGTACCACCAAGCCCACCGCCGCGGAGTGAAACTCGTCGGCGCGACCGCCCACTACGTCACCGCCGATCTGGACGAAGGACCGATCATCGAGCAGGAAATCATCCGCGTCGATCACCGTGCCGGCCCCGGCCGGCTCGTCACCGTCGGCCGCGACGCCGAGCGCCTGGCACTGGCCCGCGCGGTCAACTGGCACTGCCAGGGCCGCGTCCTGATCCACGGCAACCGGACCGTGGTGTTCAGCTGACACTCACACCTCCGTGCGCCGGCTCTGGAGCCGCCCCGCCTGACCACGCCGTCAGGCAGCCTGGTGCTGGAAGGCGCGGCGATGCGCCGTGGGCGTGATGCCGAGGGTGTCACGGAATCGGGCGCGCAGATTGGCGCCGCTGCCGGGACCGCACCGGGTGGCGATCTGTTCCACCGTGAGGTCCGGGGCCTCCAGGAGTTCTCGCGCACGGTCGACGCGGGCGGTCACGAGCCATCGGTGTCACCGGTCTCCTGGCGCCACAGGCGGGTGAGGGCGCGCGGCGAGACGCCGGCGCGGTCGGCGAGTTCGGGAATGGTGAGGCCTTCTTCGAGGCGGCGCAGGGTCCACTCACGGGTGTCGGCGAGCGTCCCTTCGGTGGATGGCAGGGACGGTCCTTCCGCAGCCGCGATACGGGGCGGTTGTCCAGCGGTTGATGTCCGGCGTCCACGTCCCGGCGCCGGACAACCCGTGCCAGCTAGACATGGGCCGGTGCAACCGCGCCATGGCTAGAGGGAGGAAAGCATGAGAGCTGCGAAACGACTGGCTCTGCTTCTGGCGACCACCGCGCTCGCGGTCGGCGGCAGCTTCACGGGTTCACCGGCGGTCGCCGCGGCACCGCTGCTCAAGACCGATCCGAACTCCTCTGGAGGATTCATGTCCGCTTCACGCCGCACCCCCAGGTTCCTCACCGCGACGGCCGTCGCGGTTCTCCTCTCCGTCGCCGGGATCGACGCCGCCGCCCCCGCGAGCGCGACGACCGGCACCGGTTCGAGGACCATTTCCGTGCGGTCCGCAGGGTTCTACGCCGGCGGGGTCTGGGACATCTACCAGAGCAACGCCTTCTTGACGGTCAAACTGTCGCAGGACGACAGCGGGAACCTCTACGGCCCCGCCGTCCAGGGCGACATGGTCGGCACCCTCCTGAACGGCGCCGTGGACGGCCAGAACATCTACTTCACCATCAGTTGGTCGAACGGGGCCGTGGGCCGCTACACCGGGGTCCGGGGCGTGGACGGGCGTCTGTCCGGGACCACGTTCGACCTGAACAACCCGGCCAGTCAGGCGACCTGGGTCACCAAGCGCACGTTCTGACCGAACGGCAGAAGACCCCCACGGTGACGGGACACGCGCCGCGGGGGTCTTCGCGTCGAACCGTCGCTTCGCGGAGCTGGTCGACCACTCGCGCAAGACACGCGAGGACGTGCAGGAGATCGAGCGGTATGCCCCGGCGCCGTCGGTGTACAGGTCCGCACAGATCAGAAGCCGGCAGGCCACCGAGCGGGAGGAAGCGCCGGCCGGCCCCGGCGGGCTCCTCCGGGCGTGCCCGGGTGCCGGCGAGGCGGTGGGAGCCGGTGCCGGTTTCGCGTCCCGGCCCGCCGAACCCGGATCGCCGGTGTGCACCCAGTCGGCGCAGGTCGACGGTGCCCAGGCAGAGCTTCAGCCGCCGGTCCACATCGCCGCACCGGCTGGGGCGTGCCCGGCGGATCGGTGCCGACCGACCGGGCACGCCCCAGTACGACAGATGCGCACTACGGTGAGTGACCACTACCGTCCTGGGCGTCGGTCGTCAGGCACCCTGATCGGTTTTGCCACGATGCCAGTGCGCCCGGCGTCACTGCGTTTGCGAGTCGGCGGGAGGCGCGGAGTGCCGCGTCGGCGTTCCCGCGGAGGACGCGTCGGGCCAGTAGGTGCCGAGGGGCTGTCCTGTCCGCATCACCCCTTCGAGCTGGCGGCGTATGCCCTCGGCGGCGTCACGCACTCGCGCGGGCACGTCACCGCGCTCGGCGACGAGCTTGTGGTAGATCGGGGCGTCTTGGAACACGTGGCACGAGACCTTTCCGTCGTTGATGTCACTCCGCATCGCAGCTGATGAGTGTAGGGGTCGGACGGGGGCGCCACGGCCACACTGCGTACCGCGCGCGGACACACGGGTCACGTCGTTCCGGGCGGTGCCGGTCGGATAGTGGTCGGCCACCTACAAAGGATAGAAAGGGAGTATGCGTGGAGTTTCGGGTCAATCCGGGCGTGATGTGCCTCGTGCGTCCAGGAGGACTCATCGGCCCGATCGGTCCGGTCAGGAAGGACCCGATCGTTCCCGTCAGGGAGGAGAGGACCGGCGGTCGGGTTCGCTGCTGAGCGTGCACAGCCTCGCCGGCCAGGTCTTCCTGCTGCAGCTGGCGGTCGTGATGCTGCTCGTCGCGGCCACCCTGGTGGCGCTCGTGGCACAGGCACGCAGCGATGTCATGGCGGACGCCCGGCAGCGGACGCTCACCACGGCGCAGACGTTCGCGAACTCCCCGGGAATCGTGGCGGCCCTGAAAAGCGCGCACCCGACCGCCGTGTTGCAGCCGCACGCCGAGGCGGCCCGGAAGGCCGCGGGCGTCGACGCCATCATCGTGTACGGGCTGAACGGGGTCACCCTCACCCACAGCGACCCGCACCAGATCGGCAAACACGTCATCGGGCCCTACGCCAAGGCGGCGACCGGCAAGCCGTTCACGAGTACCTTCCAGGGGTCCCTGGGGCTCTCCGTGATCTCGGCGGTTCCCGTCAGGGGGCCTGACGGCTCGGTCGTCGGCATCGTCTCCGTGCCCGTCACGGTCGAGACGGTGCAGCACCGGGTGAACCGGCAGCTGCCGGTCCTCTTCGGCGGCGCCGCCGCGGCCCTGCTCGTCGCGGCGGGCGGGTCGGGCATGGTCAGTCGGCGGTTGCGGCGCCAGACCCATGGCCTGGGGGCGACCGAGATGACCCGTATGTACGAGCACCACGACGCGGTGTTGCACGCGGTGCGGGAAGGAGTGCTGATCGTCGGCGGTGACGGTCGGCTGCTGCTGGTCAACGACGAGGCACGGCGCCTGCTGGACCTGCCGGCGGACGCGGACGGGCGACATGTCACCGAGGTGGGACTGGGGGAGGACCTCGCCGGGCTGCTGGCCTCCGACCAACCGGCCACCGACGAGGTGCACCTGGCGGGTGACCGGCTGCTCGCGGTCAACAAGCGGCTCACCGCACCTCACGGGCCGGTCGGCAGCGTGGTGACGCTCCGGGACACCACAGAGCTCCGGGCCCTCTCCGGCCGGGCCGAGGTGGCGCGGGAGCGGTTGAAGCTGCTCTACGACGCCGGACTGCGGATCGGCACCACGCTGGATGTGAAGCGCACAGCCGAGGAACTGGCCGAGGTGGCGGTGCCCCGGTTCGCCGACATCGTCACCGTCGAACTGCCGGAGCCGGTCCTGCGCGGCGAGGAGGCCCCCGGCACGACCGCCGTGATCACCGAGTTGCGCCGCAGCGCCGTCGCCGGTCTGGACGCGGACGATCTCGACCATCCCGTCGGCGGGCTGATCCGGTTCGCCCCGGCCCACCCCGTGGCCGTTGCGATGGCCGAGGGCCGGCAGGTCCTGATCGGGGACCTGAGCGCCTCTGACGGCTGGAGGACCCAGCACCCCGAACACACCGGGTGGATCCTCGACCACCGTATCCACTCCCTGCTCGTGGTTCCGCTGCGGGCCCGCGGCGTGGTGCTGGGAGTGGTCGACTTCTGGCGTGCGAAGGGCTCCCCGCCGTTCGAGGAAGAGGATGCGTCCTTCGCCGAGGAGCTGGCCGCCCGGGCAGCGGTGTGCATCGACAACGCCCGCCGCTACACCCGCGAACACGCCATGGCCGTCACGCTGCAGCACAGCCTGCTGCCCCGCGGGCTGCCCGAGCAGTACGCCCTCGATGTGGCCTACCGTTACCTGCCGGCCCAGGCAGGGGTGGGTGGGGACTGGTTCGACGTGATCCCGCTGTCCGGCACCCGGGTGGCGCTGGTCGTGGGCGATGTCGTCGGCCACGGTCTGCACGCCGCGGCGACCATGGGCCGGCTGCGCACCGCCGTGCACAACTTCGCCAGCCTGGACATGCCCGTGGAGGAACTGCTGACCCGGCTGGACGAACTGGTGGCCCAGATCGACGCCGAAGAGGCCGCGGCGGAGGGCGGGCAGGGCATGATCACCGGGGCGACCTGCCAGTACGCCGTGTACGACCCCACCTCCGGACAGCTGGCTCTCGCCACCGCCGGTCATCCGGGACCGGCGGTGGTCCGGCCCGACGGGACCGTCGACTTCCCTCAGCTGCCGGTCTCCCCGCCCCTGGGGCTCGGCGCCGGCCTGCCGGTCGAGACCGCCGAGCTCATCGTGCCCGAGGATTCCCGGCTGGTGCTCTACACCGACGGACTGATCGAGGACCGTACCCGAGACCTGGACGCCGGTCTGGAGGCGCTGCGCGAGGCTCTGACAGGACCCGGGCGCACACCGGACGCCACCTGCGCGGCGGTGATGGACGCCATGCTGTCCGACCGGCCCAGGGACGACATCGCCCTGCTGGTGGCCCGCACGTGCCGACTCGGGCCGGACCAGATCGCCGAGTGGGACGTGCCCCGTGACCCGGCTGCGGTGGCTCCGGTGCGCACCGCCTGTGCCCGCCGGCTGACGGAGTGGGGCCTGGAGGAGGTGGCCTTCACCGCCGAACTCATCCTCAGCGAACTGATCACCAACGCCATCCGCTACGGCGCCGAACCCATCGCCGTCCGGCTGCTCCGCACGGTGCCGATCAGCGGCTCCGCCGCCGGCACCCTGATCTTCGAAGTCTCCGACGGCAGCAGCACCTCGCCCCGTCTGCGCCGGGCGAAAGTCACCGACGAGGGTGGCCGCGGACTCTTCCTGGTCGCCCGGTCGGCTGAACGCTGGGGGACCCGCTACACCCCCACCGGCAAGGTCATCTGGGCGGAACAGTCCCTCGACCACGCCGCCGCGCCGGAGGTGGAGGGACTCGACGAGGTCCTGCTCGGCCAATGGGACGACACAGCACTCTGAGGACGCGTGTACGGGCCCTTCCAGCACGGCCGTGCACAGCGTATGCGGCTTCCCGCGCGGGATTCCGTCGTCGAGACGGCCGGGTACCCTGACGTCGACGACGATTTCGCCGACGCGTGGACCCCGGCCCGCGAGAGCGACCGGGACTCCAGACCGCCATGGCGGCATCGGGTGTTCCTCCGGTGGCCGTGCCCTGCAACCAGCACATGTCCCCCGGTGACAACCTCATCCCCACGCCTGGAGCAGTCGTGACCACATCCCGTGCCCGAGCAGCGGCCGCCCTCGGCTGCTTCGCTCTCGCGGCACTGGGACCGAGCGCCTGCGAGAACACGCCGACCGCCAGGCTCGCGAAGCCGTCGGTGGCCACCTCCGCCGAGAACATGGGCGGCATGCGCGCGCTGATCGCCGCGGCGCGACGGGAGGGCACGCTCCGAGCGATCGCCCTGCCGCGCGACTGGGCCAACTACGGCGGCCTGATCGACGGCTTCGAGAAGAAGTACGGCGTCAAGGTCACGGTCGAGAATCCGCTGGGCCACAGCGGGGACGAGATCGACACCCTGCGCAAGAGGGGGAACGGGCCGACCGCCCCCGACGTGATCGACGTGGGCGACACGTTCGCGCGGAGCGCGGCGGCGCAGAACCTGCTCGCGCCGTACAAGGTCGCCGCCTACGACTCGATCCCCGACAACCAGAAGGATCCCCGGGCCCGCTGGTCCAACAACTACGGGGGCTACATCTCCATCGGCTGCGACGCCAACCGGGTCAAGCCCTGCCCGGACACCTTCGCCGACCTGCTGAAGCCCGTCTACAGGGGCAAGGTCGCACTCGAGGGCGACCCGCCCCGGTCTGCTACCGCCTTCGCCAGCGTCTACGCGGCCGCCCTGGCGAACAACGGGTCGTTCGCCGACATCCGCCCCGGTCTCGACTTCTTCGCCAAGCTCAACGAGGTCGGCAACCTCAACCCGCTCAGGTCCAACCTGGCGACGGTCGCGGACGGCCGGACACCCATCAGCATCAACTGGGACTACATCAACCTGCACTACGCCGACCAGCTCCGCCGCCACGGCGTGAACTGGCAGGTCGCGATCCCCTTCGACGGCAGCTTCGCCCAGTACTTCGCGCTGGCGGTCAACAAGAGGGCCCCGCACCCGGCTGCTGCCCGCCTGTGGCAGGAGTACCTCTTCAGTCCACAGGGCCAGAACCTCCGGCTGCGCGGCTACGCCCGCCCGGTCCTGATGGACGTCATGAAGCAGGACGGCACCCTGGACAAGGCCGCCGCCGCACGGCTGCCGACGGTGGAGGGAACGCCCCAGTTCCCGACGGACGCGCAACTGGAGAAGGCGAGGGAGACGGTCGCCCAGGGCTGGGCGAAGGCCACCGCCGGGCCGGCGGGGCCGCGGGGCGGGACGGCGGACGCCCAACCCGGCACACCGTCCTGAGGACAGCGGTGAGCGGCCTTGTCGAGGCCGGATCCCGCAGCCGCGTGATGATTCGGCGTCGCCGTGCGCTCCTTCTGGCATGAGTGCGTACCTCCGTCTGCGCGCGGTTCCGCCCCCGGCGCTGCGCAACAGCACAACCTGGCTGGAACGACAGTTCGAAGAGGGTCTGGAGGCCGTCCGGCACCCGGGCGACCGGCACCGCGGGGAACTGCTGGACGAGCGCTATCTGGACCAGGAGCGCATCTACGCCGGCGCTCTCCCGCATCGCTCCGAGGACCGGCCCCAAGCCCAGGTGGTGCTGGGCGGGCGGCCGGTGTTCCGTCCCGACCGGCACGAGCCGCGGCTCCTGGTGCTGACGGCTGCCCAGGCCCGCCGGGTGGCCGGTTTCCTGAGCACCGCCGACTTCGACACGCTGTGGGTCTTCGCCCGCGAGGCACTGCTGCCGCGCTACGGCGGCGCGACTGCGGAGCCCGAGACACGGGCCGCGTTCGCCGCGACCCACAACGGCTTGAGGGCGTTCTACACACAGACGGCGCAGTACGGTGACGCGGTGGTGAAGCGGCTGCCGACCTGAGGCGTGACGGCGTGGGGCTGCCTGCCGACCGGTCTGCGGACTCCATGGCCCCTGGCTCTGTTCAACTTCCTTCCGGTGCGGCAGGAGCGAGTGCCGGCTGTGCGCGCTCGGCGGCGCTGGGAGCTGTCAGGGCGAGTCGCCGGTGGACGCGGCGGAGCATGGAGCGGGCCATGAAGGGATGGACGCGCTTGACTCCGGCCAAGTACAGCCGGCCGCGCCAGTTGTGGATGCGTACGACCGTGCTGAGCGTGACGTCACAGTCGTCGACGAGGATCGAGGCACGGAAGTCGAGGTGGCCGGCGTCCTCACCCAGCAGTGTCTCGCCGCCCTCGCGGCCCACGACCGGGAAGGGCGCTCCGCGCAGGACACCACGCCAGGACTCCGGGTCCCGGGGCATCCCGGGACGCATCGTCATCCGCCACGCGTCGCTGTAGTGGATCCGCTCGAAGGCGCCCCGGGCCAGGCGCGCGCCCGCCGGGAGGTCGCCGGCTGCCGCTCTGTCCCACATGAGCCGGTGGAGCAGCCGGACCCAGGGCGACCAGCGAACGGGGGCGGTTGCCGTACCGGTGGCGGCCCTTTCGGCGTTGTCGAAGACCTCCTCGACGACTGTGTCGTGCATCCAGCGCACCGCCAGGGCCCAGCCCAGCGCCATCGGGCCGCGACGTTCCAGCTCCAGGGTGTGCCGCAGGCGGCAGCGCTCCTGCCCCAGCGGTTCGATGACGAACTCGTGGTGGCCGCTCGCGGGCGGGTGGAAGTCGAAGCGGACGCGGCGGCCGGGTTCGTACGCGGTGACGCGGTAGCGGACGAAGCCGTGGCCGCCGTCCGCGCCGACACCCAGGGGCCGGTCGAAGCGCATCGGGGGCCAGGCCGGCGCGGGCCAGATCGGGTCGTCGGGCGAGGACAGGCGGTCGAGCAAGGCCCCGACGGCTGGGGCGGGTGCCTCGATGGTGCGCTGGTGGACGTTGCGGATCGTGCGGAACCTGCGCATAGCGCTCCTCCATACGCTGTCGTATGTTGTGGACCATACGGTAGCGTATGGCCATGGAGCAACGGCGTGACGAGGTCGCCCACGAGGGTGGCCGCAAGCGGCTGACGGCGCAGGACTGGGCGGACGCGGCCCTGTCGGCCATGGGTGAGGGCGGCCTCACGGCGGTCGCCATCGAGCCGCTCGCCGTTCGTCTGGGCACCACCAAAGGCAGCTTCTACTGGCATTTCGCCAACCGTGAGTCGCTGATCGAGGCCGCGCTCGACCGCTGGGAAGAGAAGTCCACCGAGGCGATCATCACCGGTCTCGCGGCCGAGCCGGATCCGGCGAAGCGGCTGCGCAGGCTCTTCTCCGAGGCGTCCGCACGCGCCGCCCACGACCCGCTGGAGGTTTCCCTGCCGGCCTCGGTCGGGCACCCCCGGGTCGCCGCCGTACTGCGCCGGGTGACGGAGCGTCGGGTCGGATACCTGGCGCAACTCTTCGTCGAACTGGGCTTCCCCCCGGACCAGGCACGCCGCCGCGCGTTGCTGGCGTACACCGGCTACCTCGGGCACACACAGCTCACGCACGCGGTGCCGGAGACACTTCCGGCCGGCGAGGACGGCAGGCGCTACCTGGACTCGGTGCTCGACACACTGCTGACGGCCGCCCCGGAGTCGTAGCGCTCCTCCGGCCCGAGCGCCGGTCTCACGGCCGCCCGCGCCTCAGCCCCGCGCTCCCACCCCCCTGCCGGCACCGCCTCCGGCGCCTCACACGGCTGTCAGCCCGCCGTCCACCACCAGGCTCTGCCCGGTGATGTACGAGGCGCGGTCGGAGAGGAGGAAGGTGACGGCTTCGGCCACCTCCCAGGCGGTGCCCTGGCGGCCGAGCGGTACACGGCTGAACGAGGCGGAGCGCGACGCCCGCCCGGCCGAGGCCTCGCGGCCCATCGGAGTGTCGATCAGGCCCGGGACGACCTGGTTGGCGCGGATCCCGCGCGGCGCACCCTCCTTGGCGACATGGCGGGTGAGCCCGAACAGGCCGGCCTTGGAACTGTCGTAGGCGGGTGAGCCGGTGGCCGCGCGCAGTCCGGCCACGGAACCCACGAAGACGATCGAGCCTCCGTCGGCGAGTGCGGGCAGTCCGTGCTGGGCGGCGAGGAAGGGGGCCCTCAGGTTGAGCGAGAGCACGTGTTCCCACTGCTGGGGTGAGGTGTCCGCCAGGCCCGCGCCGAGACCGATGCCGACGTTGACCACGATCGCGTCGAGTGCGCCGAGTCCGTGGAGGGCCTCGGCGACCATGGCCGAGGACTGGCCGGGATCGGTGGCGTCGCCGACCACGGGGAGACCACGGACGCCCTCCTCACCGACCAGCGCGGCGGTGGTCGCCGCAGCGGAGGGGGAGACGTCGGCGCAGGCCACGGACGCGCCCTCGCGGGCGGCGAGCACAGCCACCGCCCGCCCGTTGCCCACCGGGGCCCTGGGATCGTCGCTGGGGCGGGTACCCGCGCCGATGACCAGTACGTTCCTGCCGGCCAGGAGGCCGACCGGGTGGGTCGCGGGGTGCCGGGGCTCAGACATCGCCGTCCACCCCTCGCGCCGCGTCCGCGCCGGCTCCGGTGGGCGCGGGCAGGGTTTCGGTGTCGTAGCCGGACTCGAGGCGGGTACCGGCGGAGTTCAGGAAGAACGCGACCATGTGGTATTGGCCGACGAGCATGGTGATCTCGATCAGCTGTGCCTCGTCGTGGGTCGCCGCGAGTGCGGCCCAGGTGGTCGCGGACAGGCGTGCGTCGCGGTGCAGTTCGTCGGCGGCTCGCAGCAGAAGGGCGTCCGCCGGCGTCCACCCCTGGGCGTCCGGACCCGCGCCGACGCGCACGATCTCCTCGTCGCTGACCCCCGCGGCCCGGGCCAGCGGTACATGCCGCCCCCATTCGTATCCGGCCCGGGTGTTGCACGCGGTACGCAGGATGAGCAGTTCCCTGGTCCGGCCCGGAAGACGGCCGTCGCGCAGCAGATGGCTGCCGAACGGCAGGAAGTGCCGGAAGAGGCCGGGGTGCCGCACCAAGGTGGTGAAGACGCGGGGGACGCGGCCGTCGGCGTCCCGGGCGATCGGGGCGAGCAGCTCCCGGGTGGGCGCGTCCCAGCCGTCCTCGGGCAGGGGCGCGAGGCGCGGACCGGTGTCCGTGGCGGCGTCCCGGAAACGGTGATGATGTTCGTCGGTCATGGCGTTCTCCGCACGGTCCGTCGGGGTTGGGCGGTAGCACAAGGGCGGAGCCGAGGCCGATCGGCGCGCCTTGGTGCTTGCGCCCCGGTGGACTCCTCCCGCCGCCTGCCACTGTGCTGTCGGCGGCGGGAGGTTGTCGACGGCTGTCCGGCCAAGGCGGGAGGCCCTCGTATTGTTCGGTTGCACAACGGCCGTATCCGAGGGGCGGAGGTGGGTCCATGCCCGGACAGCCGGGCGCGGCGGCGCCACTCGAACGGGTCATCGCCGCGATGGCCGCGCAGCAGCGGCAGGTGGGCGCACGGTTGCACGTGGATCTGACGGACCGCATACCGTCCTACCGCGCGGTCCCGCGGGAACTCCTGGAGCAGATCTGGCATCGGCACTTCCAGCGGGCTCTGACCGTGCTGCGAGAGGGGACGGTGCCCGCGCCGGAGGACTTCGACGAAGCCGAAGTGGCCTGGGACCGGGTCGCCCGTGGCGTGCCGCTCAGCGACGGGCTCCGCGCCTTCCGCCGGGCGCTGAGCGCGATACGGGATCTGTTCATGGCCGAGGCGATCGGAATCGGTCTGGACACCGGCCTCGTCCTCGACCGCACCAGGGGCCTGTGGGAGCTGGCGGACGCCGCGAGCGTGCAGATCGCCGCCGTGCACCGGCAGGCGGAGGTCGCGTCCGCCCTGCTCGACGCCCGGCGCCGCGCCGACTTCCTGCGGGGACTGCTCCACGGGACGCTGAGCACGGCGGAGATCCACAGCGGTGCGGCGATCTACGGTCTGGATCTCTCGCGGCCGTACCGGGCCCTCAGAGCCGTCCCCGACGGCGACGTCGGTCCGGACACGCTGCAACGCTTCCTGGAGTCCCTCGGCCGCGGGAACGGCCGGGGTGCGCTGCTCACCGTGCTGGACGAGGCGGTCGCCGGAGTCGTCGAGGCCAAGCCTGAGGCCGGTGACCTGGAGGTGACGGCCGGGCTCGGTCCGCCGACCGACCTGACCGTGGTGCACCGCTCCTTCCGTGCCGCCGGCAGGCTCCTGGAAGCCGCCCGTGCGTACGGTCTGCGCGGCGTGTACGACCTGGGCGACCTGTCCTGGCGGGTGGCCGTCGTCGCCGAACCGGAACTGTGCGCGTTGCTGCTCGACCGCTATCTGCGCCCCCTGGAGGCGGAGGGGGAGTTCGGTGCGCTCATCGAGGAGTCGGTGCGGAAATACCTGGACACGGGGCGGCACATCCGTGAAGTCGCCCGCAGCTCACACCTCCATGTCAACACCGTCCGCTACCGGCTGCGTCGTTTCGAGGAGCTGACCGGAACCAGCCTGGACGCTCCCGACACCGCGGTGGAGCTCAGCTGGGCACTGGCGGCGCGTCAGCTGGGGACACCTCCACGAGGCCCGGCCGGACCTGCTCGGTGAGCGGACCGTCGTGCCTGCCGCGCCCCCTCGTGCCCGCCACGCCGTGCCATGCGGCAGGCGGGACCGCCGCGGCCGCACCGGGTTCAATGGGCTTGCAGTGCATCGGCAGGTCGGACGCGCAGGGGAGAAGGCCGAGTCACACCGCTCGGGGCGCCGTCACGCCGGTCACCGGCCGCGGCGGAACATCGCTGACCGACTACAGGGTGGTGTCCAGCAGTGGAGAAGCGGATGACGGAGCTCAGCGAAGGTCAGGACGATCCGTTCACCCCACACCTCGCCGCCTTGGCGGTGCTCGACGACCGGGGAGTGGTCGCCGGATGGAACCGGCGGGCCGAGGAACTGCTCGGCCATCCGGCCACAGCCGTGATCGGTCGTCCGGCGTTCGAGGTCCTCGTCGACCCCCGCGACCTGACGGCTGTGAAGGAGGCAGCGGCGAGCTGCAGGAGATCCGGCGGCTGGTCGGGGATGCTCACCGTGCGGCACCGGGACGGGCGGCTCGTGGAGATCGGGCTCAGGGCCCACGCGCTCTCGCGCGATGACCGGATTCGTGAGTGGTTCCTCGCCGGGGCACCCGCCGTGGACGTCCTGGAGTGGCAAAGGGACCGCGCGGTGCTCCACGGGTTGTACCGCCGGTGCCCGATCGGCCTGGTCGTCCACGGCCCCGACCTGAGGCTCCTGCGGGTCAACCGGGCCATCGAACGCTTCACCGGCGTCCCGGCAGCGGAGTTCCGGGGGCTGCCCACCGGCTGTTTCCTCGTGCCCGACGACGCGCGCAGGGCCGTGGACCGGGTGCGCCAGGTGATGGCGACCGGAAGGCCGATGGTCTACTCCGAGCAGTTCGTTCGCCTGGAGTGGGATCCGGGACGGGAGCGGGTCGCGATGGTCTCGTCCTTCCCGATGGAGGATGCCTCCGGCCGCATCCTGGGTGTGGCCGAGATGATCGAGGACATCACCGAACGCCACAGGGCCCAGCGTCGGCTCGCGCTCCTCGACCAGGCCGGCAGCCGTATCGGAACCACACTCGACACGGCGGAGACCGCCCGGGAACTCGTCGAGGTGATGGTGCCTCACCTCGCCGACCACGCGTCCGTGGACCTGTTGCAGCCGGTGACGCGCGGTGAGGAGGTGACGCGGGCCCTGGCAGGGCCGATGGTACGTCTGGGGGCCTGCAGCGTCGGTGCCCAGCAAACCGGCCCGCCCCACCCCCAGGGCGAGCCGGTGGAGTTCGCGCCCGACACTCCCCAGGCCAGGTGCCTGGCCGAAGGGCGGCCCGTCCTGGAACCGGTTCTCCCGCCCGACCGGTTCTCGACGGAAGGCCGCCAGGGGGCCCACACTCCGGACCTGGGTGTCCACTCCCTGATCGTGGTACCTCTTGCCGCACGGGGCCTGGTGCTGGGAGTGATGACCCTGTGGCGTTCGCGCCGCCCCGATCCCTTCGAGGCCGACGATCTCACCCTCGCCCAGGAGCTCGCCTCGCGCGCCGCCGTCGCCATCGACAACGCCCGGCGCTTCACCCAGCAGCAACAGGCCGCGTTCACCCTGCAGAGCAGCCTGCTGCTGCGGGCGGTACCGGACCAGTCGGCCGTCGAGGTGGCCCTGCGGTACCTGCCGGCCAGCGCGGCCCCGGGCCTGGGCGGCGACTGGTTCGACGTGATTCCCCTGTCCGGGGCCCGGGTCGCCCTCGTCGTCGGGGACGTGGTGGGGCGCGGCATCCACGCCGCCGCCACCATGGGCCGACTGCGTACCGCCGTACACACGCTCGCCAGCCTCGACCTGGAACCGGACGAGGTCCTCTCCCGCCTCGACGACCTGGTCAACCTCCTGGCGGCCGAACAGGAAGCAGCCGGCGAACGGCCCATGGACGAGCAGGTCGTCGGCGCGACCTGCATGTACGCCGTCTACGACCCGGTCGCCGGGCGGTGTTCCGTGGCCCGGGCCGGCCACCCGCCGCCGGTGGTGACCCCTCCGGGCGGAGAGGCGGCTCCGCTCGACCTGCCCGCCGGCCCACCACTCGGCCTGGGCGGCCTGCCGTTCGAGGCCCGGGACGTCGAACTGGCCGAGGGGAGTCTGCTGTGCCTGTACACCAACGGACTCATCGGCGAACGCCACATCGACGCCGATCTCGGTCTGGCCAAGCTGTGCACAGCGCTCGCCCGGCCCGTGGAGGCGCTGGAACGGACATGCCAAGCGGTGGTCGACTCACTCGTGCCGGTACGGCCCACCGACGACGTCGCGTTGCTGATCGCCCGCACCCGCATGCTGCCACCCGACAGCGTCGCCTCCTGGCGTCTGCCGCCGGAGCCTGCCAGCGCCGCCCGGGCCAGGGCCCTGACCTCGGCCAAGCTGAGCGAATGGGGTCTGGAACACCTGGCGTTCACGACCGAGTTGATCGTCAGCGAACTGGTCACCAACGTCTACCGCTACGCCAGTGGCCCCGCGACCCTGCGGCTGATCCGTGAACGGTGTCTGGTGTGCGAGGTCAGCGACACCAGCCACACCTCACCCCACCTGCGCCGTGCCCGCACCACCGACGAGGGCGGACGCGGTCTGTTCCTGGTGGCCCAGATGACCGAACGCTGGGGCACCCGCTACACCCGCGAGGGCAAGACCGTGTGGACCGAACAACCCCTGGCCGGCGCGCTCGCCTGACCGTTTTCGAGACCGTTTGCGCAGCCCGCCCCGCGGCCGTGTCATTCGGCTGCGGCGAGCAGCCGTGCCTCGCTCTCCTCGTACAGCCGACGGTTCTCGCGGCTGCCGGCGGCGCGCCGCCGGTGGTCCGTACGGCTGCCCAGCCAGCCCGCCAGATAGCCGAACGGGACGGAGACCAGCCCGGTGGACTGCAGGGGGAACAGGTCGAAGTCGGCGTTCGGGAAGACGGCGGACGGCGTACCGGAAACGGCCTTGGAGAAGACCATCAGCAGCAGCGCGCAGGCCGCTCCGCCGTAGAGGGAGGCGAGCAGGCCGGTGCGCGTGAAGCCGCGCCAGAACAGCGAGTAGGTGAGCGCGGGTGCCACCGCCGATGCCCCGATGCAGATGGCCAGTGTGGTCAGCACGCCGACGTTCCAGTTCTGGACCAGGATGGCGAGTCCGATGGCGATGCTTCCGACGGCCACGCTCGTCCACACCGCCACCGTCATCTCCGTACGCGGTTCGGCCTGTCCCCGCCGCACCGCGTGGGCGAACAGGTCGTGGGCGAGCGACGAGGCCGCGGCCAGGGTCATCCCCGCGACCGACGACAGCAAGGTGATGAAGACCATGCCCGCCACGGCCGAGTAGAGGATCGTCGTGCCCGTGGAGCCCGGTGCCCCGCCGAGCACCTGCGACAGCATCAGCACCGACGTCCTGCCCTGTGGGTCGGCCGCGGTGATGTACCGCGATCCGACCAGCGCCGCCGCGCCCGTCCCCATGACGATCACGAGCAGGCAGAAGGTGGTGACCGTGCCGACCGCCCACGACATGGAGCGACGCACGGCCGGCACGTCCTGTGCGGAGTACAGACGCATCGTGATGTGGGGCAGGCAGGCCACACCCAGGACCACGGTGATCTGCAGACCGATGAAGTCCAGCCGCTCGGTTGCCGAGGTGCCCAGCTGAAGGCCCTGCTGGAGGAAGGCGGGGCCGGCGCCGCTGCCGTGCTGGGCGGCTCTGAGCAGTTCACCCGGGCTCCAGTCGAAGCGGTTCAGCACCAGCGCGGCGACGACGACGCTGGTGCCGAGCAGGATCACGATCTTGATCATCTGAATGAGCGCGGTGCCCCGCATACCACCGAGGGCCGCGTAGATGATCATCAGGCTGCCGACGATGACGATGCACACCGTCCTGGCGCCCGTCACATGCGGCAGGTTCAGGATGAAGGTGAGCAGCGACCCGGCTCCGGAGAGCTGGACGACGAGGAAGGGCAGGGTCGCCGCAAGCGTCACCAGGCACGCGGCGACACGCACGGCCCGCCCGGGCATGGTGCGGGCCAGGACGTCGCCCATGGTGAACCGGCCGGAGTTGCGCAGCGGTTCGGCCAGCAGGAACATCAGCAGCACCAGGGACAGGGCCGTGCTGACCGCAAGGACATAGCCGTCGTACCCGGCGAGCGCGACGATGCCCGTGGTGCTCAGCACCGTGGCCGCGGAGATGTAGTCCCCGGCGATCGCCAGGCCGTTCTTGAACGGGGTGAGCGACCGATAGCCGGTGTAGAAGTTCGTCAGGTCGTCGCGGTCCGGACCCGCCATCACGCACATCAGCAGGGTGAGGGTGACCAGGGCCGTGAACAGAACGAGGACGGTGGCCTGCGTCCCGGTGGTGAAGCCGTTCATCTCACCACTCCCGCGTCCCGGCCCGTGGGAACCGCCCGCTCCCGGACGGCGCGGGCCAGCGGATCCACCGAGCGCTGTGCGCTGCGTCCGTACCAGAAGACCGCCGCGAAGGTGACGACGAGCTGGAGGACCCCCAGGGCCATGCCCAGGCTCAGCTCCCCGGCGAGCTTGGACCCCATCAGCCCCGGCGCACAGCAGGACAGCACGACGTACACCACGAAGGAGCCGAGTGCGGTCAGCGTGGAGACCCGGCGGAGCAGGCGGTAGGCCGACCGGAGCGCGGCGAGGTCGGTGTGGTGCGGGGGAGCCTCGTGCGCGTACGGCTCGCCCCAGGGCGCCGCTTGGTCGTACCAGCCGTGTCGGGGTGTGTCGTGTCCGTACGACCGGGGCGCGGTACGGGGCGGTGGCCATCCCGTCGGCCCTGGGGGCGGGTATGGGGGGTTCTCGTCGGCGTATGTCATCGCCTGGCCTTCCACTACGCATCGAACCGTGCAGGTGAACGGGTGGGGAATGCTTCAGGCGGCGCACCATACCGACTGGTTGGAATGGCTGTAAGTCTTCTGTGGGTCACGTTTCGGGGTCGATGCCGCGGCCTCCGGCGGAGCTCGGGCCACGGCGGCGGGTCAACGGGTGGGGTCGAGGAGGATCTTGCGGACACCGGCGGTGCGGCTGTTGAACAGTTCGTACGCCGCGGGGCCCTCGGAGAGGGCGAAGTGGTGGGAGACCACGACCTCCGGGGTGATCCGGCCGGCCTGGGCGAGGGGGATCAGGGCAGGGAGTTCGTAGTGGATCGAGCACAGTCCGATGGCGAACTCCAGCTCCTTGATCTGGGCCAGCCCCATGTGGAAGGGGAAGGCCTTGCTCTGGCTGACGCCGATGACACTGACCCGTCCTGCCTGCCGGACGGTTTTGAGGGCCAGCTCGATGGTGGCGTCCGAGCCGACCGCCTCCACGACGGCGTCCGGTCCGCGCCCCGCGGTCATCTCCCGCACGGCCGCTCGCGCGTCGTCGCCCTCGACCGGCTCGACGCCCAGGGTGGCGGCGAAGGCCCGGCGCTCCGCGACCAGATCCGCGCCCAGCACGCGGGCGGCACCCATCACGAAGGCGGACTGGGCGGCCATGAGGCCGACCGGGCCCAGGCCGATGACGAGCACCGTCTCGCCGGGCTGGATCCGGGCCCGGCGGCAGCCGTACCAGGCCGTGGGCGCGTTGTCGGTCAGGACGACGGCGGCCTCGTCGGAGATCCCTTCGGGCAGGTGCACCAGGTTGACATCGGCATGGGGCACGGCCAGGGCCTGGGCCTGACTGCCCGGAAGGTGCGGACCCACTCCGTAGCAGAGGTCCGTCGGGGCGTGGGCTCGCTCGCATCTGGCCGTGAGTCCCTTCGCGCAGGTCGCGCACAAGGTGCAGCCGACCGATGCGGGAACCAGGACGCGGTCGCCGGGCTTGAAGCGGGCGACCCGGTCGCCGGTGTCCACGACCACGCCGACGCACTCGTGTCCCGGGGTGTAACCGGTCTGGGGGCTGAACCCGTTGCCGCCGTAGATGTGCAGGTCGCTTCCGCAGATGCCGGCCGTGGTGACCTGGACGAGTGCGTCGGTGGGGCTGGTGACGGCCGGCTCGGGGACATCTTCGTAGCGGATGTCGTGGGGGCCGTGGTAGGTCAGTGCCTTCACTGGATTGACTCCCGCGGCGCACCAAGGCGCCTCTATCAGTTGTTAATGCACGCGTATTACTTGGGCGGGGTGACGCTAGCATGGGCATCCGTGACAGCACATGGGACGCAGGCCACGTCGCCTCGAAGCCGGAAGGCCGGTGACACGCGCGCCACCCTGATCAGGGCCGCCGAGCGGTTGTTCGCGGCGAAGGGCGTCGACGGTGCGTCGCTCAACGAGATCAAGCGGGCCGCCGGCCAGCGCAACGCGATGGCCCTGCAGTACCACTTCGGTGACCGGGCGGGGCTGCTGCGGGCCGTGCTCGACAAGCACCTGCCCGCGGTGGACGCCGGGCGCGAGGTACTCCTGCAGCAGTACGAGGACGGTGGCGCCGCCGACCTTCGGGCCCTCGCTGCCGCACTGGTGCTGCCGGCCGCCGCGAAACTCGCCGAGCCCGACGGGGGCCGCGAGTTCCTGCAGATCGTGGCCGAACTGCTCAACCGCCCCGAACCCCTGGTCGAGACCGTCGTGACGAAGGGGTCGAGCATCTATCCCTGGCGGCGCCTGGTGGAACCGCTGCTGGCCCCCGAGTCGACCGAGGTGTTCCACACCCGCTTTACCGCCATGCGGTTCTGTCATGCCGAACTCGCCGCCCGGGCCGCCGGCCGCCCCCGCAGGGACGACCGGTTGTTCACCAGCCGGCTGGTCGACCTGGTCACCGCGCTGCTCGCCGCCCCGGTGTCCGAACAGACCGCACGACTGCTCCACGAGCGAAACCGCAAGGGCCGGGTCGAGCGGCAGACCTCGACTCGCTGACGGGTCCGGCCCGCGGCTGATCGGCAGCACCAGACCGCGGTGTGTGCCAAGCGTCACACCCCTCGACATACCCACTGGTCGGTACCCTTCGGTGAAACCCTGAACGGCAGGAGGCGCGATGTCCGTGACCAACCGCCAGATCCGTCTGGCAGCCCGCCCCGTGGGAGCGGTGAAACCCGAGGACTGGGAGCACTGTTCCGAACCGGTCGACGAGCCGGGTCCCGGCCGGTTCGCGGGCCGGACGCGCGCCATCTCCCTGGACCCGGCCATGCGGGGCTGGCTGGACGACCGCCCCTCCTACCTGCCGCCGGTGGGTATCGGTGAGGTGATGCGCGCCGGATCGGTCGTCGAGGTCACCACATCCCGCCACCCCGACTTCCAGCCGGGGGATCACGTGGTGGGGACGTTCGGCGTCCAGGAGTACGTCGTCTCCGACGGCAGGGGTGCCATGAAGATCGACACCTCCCTCGCTCCGCCCTCCACGTATCTGGGTGCGCTGGGCATGCCCGGCATGACCGCCTACTTCGGCCTGCTGGACGTCGGGGCACTGAAGGACGGCGAGACCGTCGTGGTGTCGGGGGCGGCCGGCGCGGTCGGCACCATCGCGGGTCAGATCGCGAAGGCCAAGGGCTGCCGTGTGGTCGGCATCGCCGGAGGGCCGGAGAAGTGTGCGCTGCTCACCGACGAACTGGGATTCGACGCGGCGATCGACTACCGCGCCGAAGACGTCAGGAAGGCGCTGCGCCACCACGCCCCCGACGGCATCGACGTCTACTTCGACAACGTGGGGGGAGACATCCTCGACGCCGCCCTGACCCGGCTGGCGATGCACGCGCGCGTCGTGGTCTGCGGTGCGATCAGCCAGTACAACAACTCCACACCGGTCAAGGGCCCCTCCAACTACCTCTCGCTGCTGGTGCGCCGCGCCCGTATGGAGGGCTTCGTCGTCTTCGACTACGCCAAGCGTTACGCGCAGGCGGCACAGGACATCTCCGCCTGGATCGGCGCCGGCCGCATCAAGGTCAAGGAACATGTGGTGCGGGGAAGTGTGGACGACTTCCCCGAGACGTTGCAGATGCTCTTCCGTGGGCAGAACGTCGGCAAGCTCGTCCTGGAACTGGCCTGACAGCCGGCGATCGTCACCCCGGTGAGGCAACGCACTGAGCCGCGCGGGGGAGCGGGCCCTGCCCGGTCGCCGGCCCGTCCGGCGGTACTTCATCGAGCGGGACAAGCGGACCGGGCCGTTCCAGCCATACTTGCGCCGATCTCCTCCTCGTCGAGTGTGATCGGCGGCGGGAAGAGGGGCGAAGCCGTGTGTGAGGGCGGTCCGGGTCCGTCTCTGTGCACTCCTGGTGAAGGCGGGGTGGGGGAGTTGTCGTATCTGGTCCACGCGCGTAGCGGATCCTGCCGGGGCTGAGGTTGTCTCGTGTGTGTATCTCCAACCCCCCACGCTCCATGGAGACTTCATGCGCCGCGCCGCTTTCGGCCTGCCCGCCACCGTCCTGCCCCTGAGTGGAACAGGTGCCGCCGCGAGCCCTGACTGAGCCTCCCGTACCGCCCAGGAATCCGGCGGTCATGTCTTCCGGTGCGCGTACGCCATGTGCGACGCGCTCCTCAAGTGTGTCTGGCGGCTGACGGCCGCCGGCCAGGAGGAATCGGCCCGCGGACGCACCGTCCGCGAGGGCCCCGGTCGGCATGCCGTGATGCCCGCCCCGGACCTCGTGCGCGGATTGGCGCTTTGCCATCAACACCAACTTCAAATGAATGGCATGGCCATGACATCCATGGCACTCTCTCTCCCACCGCCGCACGAGCACGACACCATCCACAACCGTCCCGGCCGGCCCCATACCGGCCGGGCGTTCCCCCCACAAAGGAGCTTGTGTGACCTCCCGTGACACACGCCACCGGCGCACCGCCTTGGCCGCGGCCACAGCCGTCGCCGCCACCACGGCACTTCTGAGCACCACGCTCACCACCACGGCCACCGCCCGGCCCGCCAGCGGCGCCGCCCGCCTCGCCGCAGCGCCGGTGACGCTGTCGGCGGCCGCCCGTACGGGTCTGATACAGCAGGCGCAGGCCGACGCGGCCCAGACCGCGCAGCACATAGGTCTCGGTGCCAAGGAGAAGCTGGTCGTCAAGGACGTCGTCAAGGACGTGGACGGCACCGTCCACACCCGTTACGAGCGCACCTACGCGGGCCTGCCGGTGCTCGGCGGCGACCTCGTCGTCCACACCGCCAAGTCCGGCAGGACCGAGGGCGTGACCACAGCGACGACGCAGAAGCTGAAGCTCGCGTCGCTCAAGCCGCAGATCGCCGCCGCCAAGGCCGAGAAGCAGGCCCTGGGCCTGGCCAAGGCGGCGGGGTCGGCGAAGACTGCCGCGGACCAGGCTCCGCGGAAGGTCGTGTGGGCGGTGGGCGGCAAGCCCGTTCTCGCCTACGAGACGGTCGTCGGCGGCCTGCAGGACGACGGCACCCCGAGCCGGCTGCACGTCATCACCGACGCCGCCACCGGCAAGAAGCTCTTCCAGTACCAGGGCGTCGAGACCGGCGTCGGCAACACCCACTACAGCGGCAAGGTGGACCTGTCGACGACGCAGTCAGGCTCGTCCTACACCCTCACCGACGCCTCGCGCGGTGGTCACAAGACCTACGACCTCAACCACGGCTCCTCCGGCACCGGCACGCTGTTCTCCCAGTCCAGCGACACCTGGGGCGACGGCACGGTGTCGAGCGCGGCGACCGCCGCCGCGGACGCGGCCTACGGGGCGCAGGAGACCTGGGACTTCTACAAGAAGGCCTTCGGCCGCAGCGGCATCAAGAACGACGGCAAGGCCGCGTACTCCCGCGTGCACTACGGCAACTCGTACGTGAACGCCTTCTGGGACGACAGCTGCTTCTGCATGACCTACGGCGACGGCGAGGGCAACAAGGACCCGCTGACCGCGCTCGACGTGGCCGGGCACGAGATGAGCCACGGTGTCACCTCCAACACCGCGGGCCTGGAGTACACCGGTGAGTCCGGCGGCCTGAACGAGGCGACCAGCGACATCATGGGTACCGGCGTGGAGTTCTACGCCAACAACTCGTCCGACCCGGGTGACTACCTCATCGGCGAGAAGATCAACATCAACGGCGACGGCAAGCCGCTGCGCTACATGGACAAGCCCAGCAAGGACGGCGGTTCCGCCGACTACTGGTCCTCCAGCGTGGGCGGCCTGGACGTGCACAACTCGTCCGGCGTCGCCAACCACTTCTTCTACCTGCTGTCCGAGGGCAGCGGCGCGAAGACGGTCAACGGCGTGAGCTACGACTCGCCCACCCAGGACGGCTCCAAGGTCACCGGCATCGGCCGGGACAAGGCGCTGCAGATCTGGTACAAGGCGCTGACCACGTACTTCACTTCGACGACCGACTACAAGGGCGCCCGCACCGGCACCCTCAAGGCGGCCTCCGACCTCTACGGTGCCTCGAGCACCGAGTACAAGACGGTCGAGGCAGCCTGGTCCGCGGTCAACGTGAGCTGATCCCCACCGGCCAGGGGCGGCGTCCGGGACTCATCCCGGGCGCCGCCCCTGGCCCCCAGCGTCGCTGCCGCTACGGGACCCCGCGCAGGTCACCGTCGCAGGCGCGGCCAGTCGCCTCGGCCCCCATCAGGGGTGCGGGGCCACGCCCTCGTCGACGGGCAGCGCAACGGGCTCCTCCACCGGCTGCGCGACTGCCCCGGCGCAGGCCGCGCCGGCACCGTGTGCTCCCCGCGTCCCCCGCGCGGCCGACGCCGGTCCCGCACGGCGCAGAGCCAGATGCAGCACCGGCATCAGCAAGCAGGTGACCGCGGCGGACTGCCACAGAAGCGCGTCGAGCCGGCCCGCCGCCAGATACGCGCCCGCGGCCACCGCGGCCAGCGCGCACACGCCGCGGTCCACGATGCTCTCCACCGACAGCAGCGTGGCGCGCGGGGCCCCCTTCGGGATGGCGTCGTTGATGAGCTTGCGCTGCACCGGATAGCCGAACCCGGTGATCGCAGCGAACGCGCACAGCAATCCGACCACGGCCCAGGGGCCGCCGACCGTGGTGCCGGCGAGCGCGGCGGCGAGCGCGATGCTCAACAGGGACACCCAGGCCGTGGGCGACAGCCGGCGGCTCAGCCACTGGGGCCGGGCGGAGGCCACCGCCTCGGCGACCGTCATCGCCGCGAGGACACCGCCGTGGCCGCTCTCCGCGATGCCGTGCTCGAGCAGCACCGGCTGGAACAGATTGACCTGGCAGATCCGCGACAGCGTGAAGACCGCCACGCCCTGCACCATGAGCAGGGCCAGCCACGGCGACGACCGAAGGGTGCGCAGGGCGGCGCCCGTGTCCCGCAGCAGAGTCCCATTCCTCCGCCCCCGCGTGCTCGCCCCCGCGGCCGTGTCACCGGCGGCGATCCGGGGCAGGGCGAGGGCGCAGCCGAGCGAGCCCGCCGCACTGGCCGCGCTGAGCACGTACGGCGACTGGTGGGCCAGGGACATCAGCGGTCCGACGAGTGGCCAGCAGACGACCTTGGCGGCGAGCCCGAGGGCACGCGCCGTGCCCTCCGCCCTGAGGTAGTGGGCGTCCGCTCCCTCGGCGCGCAGGCCGTCGTACAGGCAGGCGCTCGCCGCGCCCGAGGTCAGGGAGCGCCCGGCGGCGATCGCGAGGAAGTGCACGAGGAAGCCCGTGTACGAGGGTGCCAGCACCGGCACCATGTTCGCCGCCGTCATGACCACCGCGCCCGCGCGCAGGCAGGTGCGGGCACCGACGCGGTCGGCGACGACTCCCGTGGGTATCTCGAACAGGCAGAAGGCGACGTAGTAGATGCTCTGGATGCCGAAGATCTGGCCGTCCGACAGGCCCGCGGCACGCTGGTAGGCGTAGAACACGGGCATCCACCACAACAGGTTGAACAACAGCTGGAATCCGTTGTTGAGGCGGATGATGCGACGGGCGGCCGGGGTCATGGCCGGATCCGGGGAGCGGCGCCACACCGAGGTCATGGAGCGCCTCACCGGGCGTACGGGCGGACCTGGACCAGGTGGAACGCCCCCTCAGCGGTCATGAGCCACTCGATGTCCAGAGCGTCGTCGGGGTCGCCCGCACTGAAGTGGGACTGCAGCAGGCGTCCCACCAAGGCCAGTTCGGCCAGTGACGCGCGCGTGTCCGACGGGAGGTCCTCCCCCGACGAGCCGACGTCCACGGTGCGCCCGCCGCCCTCGACCGTGTTGTACAGGTACTGGTGGGGCAGGACCGTGCCGTCGACCACCCGCTCCGGCGAACCGGCCGTGCAGTTGACGTACACGTTGCGGAAGTCCTCCCGACGGGTCGGATTGCAGGTCACCAGCACACCCCCGAGGCCGGCGGGCACGTACTCCTGGATGATCACCCCCATGTAGGTGTCGTCCAGCACGATGCCGGCCTCGTGCCGCAGACGTACGCTCCGTGGCGACAGCAGCGACGTCCACACCTGCCGCACCGCGTCCAGCAACTGCTGCGCACCGCGCACGGTGGTCACGGAGTCGTAGATCCCGGCGGCCGAGAAACCCGGCAGGTCCTCGGCGTTGGAGGACGAGCGCACCACGAGACGTCGTCCGTCGGCCAGCAGGCCCGGTACCGCGCCGGTGACGGCCCGCGCGACCTCGTCGGGGACCGGTGTGCTGTGCATCAGGCGCTGCAGGTCCAGACAGAGGGAGTCGATCACGTCGAGCGCTTCGAGTTCGAGCGCCATCTTCAGCTTGCCGATGCCCTGTTGCAGAGCGGGAGACGAGGTCAGGAAGAGATGGTGCAGGCGGAACGGGAGCGCCACCCCCTCGGGTGCCCGGACGGTGGCCGCCACGCGTTCGGCCGCCGCGGCCCGCAGCCGTTCCACGGGTGCCCCCGGCTCGCCGAGCCGCACGGCCAGGTGGCTGAGCAGATCGGGCCGCGGCGGGCGCGGGCGCGCGTAGAACGCGGTCAGGTCCGCCGTGCGGCTGTCCAGGACATGGTGCAGTTCGCCGAGGTGGGCGGCCTTGGTGCCGTAGCTGTCGCGGTCGGCGTGCCGCAGCCGGTGCAGCGCCATGATCGGCGCCTCGTCCAGCAGGGGGGCGTCGATGCGGATGCGCTGCTGGTGCCAGACCGGCCTCTGAAGAGCTGGGGCGGCGGACAGCCGCTCCAGGCTGATGACGTCCTCGGACACCCGGTAGCGGACCCACGCGCCGTCCAGTCCGTCCCGCCGCACCAGAGCGTCCAGGTCGCGGACGATCGCGTTCGGGATGCCCCAGCCCGACGCCAGGACGTTGGTGTGCGAAAGCGGCGTCGTGGGCTCCGTGTTGACGAACCCCGCCACCCGGGGCACGTCGTCGGGCAGGCAGGCCATCGCGACGATGTCCGCCCAGCCGAGCTGCGGGGCGGCGCTGCGGTACTCCGCCGGATGGCGGAAGTAGCGCAGCCGGCCTTCGGCCACGCCCGGGTTGAGGCAGGTCCGGGTCCGGTTGCCGAACAGCTCCTGGCTGAGGATGCGCGGTACCCGTGCCTCACCGACCGTGGCGAGTTCGTGCTCCTGTCCGTGGTTCGCCGGTTTCAGCAGCAGGGGGAGGCGTCCGTCCACCCGTGCGCGCACATACTCGTAGAACTCCTCCAGCAGCGCGGCGTGCATGGTGTCCGCCTCGGTCGTCTCCAGGACCAGGAAGGGCCGCTCGGCGCCCTCGGTGTCCTCGTCGCTGTGCAGGGACAGCACCCCGAGCAGGAAGCGGCGGTCGGGCGCCATGTACACGGACGCGTTGAACGCGTCCAGGGCCGTGTCGAGTTCGTCCATCCTCATGCCGAGGATGCGCGTGGCGATGTAGTCGACGTGGAAGGGGTGCACCCAGGTGTCGAGCAGATGCCAGGTGTCCTCGGACCTGTCCACCACGATCTTCAGGTACGGGTGTCCGGCGAGCACGCCGGACAGCGTGCGGAACAACGGCAGCGAGAGGTTGGCGCCGACGACGGTACGATCGCCCGCCGTGTCGGGGACGTCGGCCTGGTGCGGTGCGCGGGTCATGACCGAACCCCCTCGGCGGCGTCCGTGGGCAGGATGCGCGGCAGCGCGTCGACCAGGGCGGTGAAGTCACGGATGACCGACTGCGGCCGGTCCGCCGACAACAGGCACAGGCCCGCCATGGTGTTGGCCCCGGCGGCGGGCTCGTAGACCGGCACGGGAGCCCCGTCCGGCAGGGAGCTCTCGCGGACGACGGACAGCGTGCTGCCGGCGCCGACCGGCGCCGAACGGACGACCGCCGAGGAGTCCCATCGATGGCGGCGGGGCCACGGGGTGCCGTCGCCCTGCACGGCGAGGACCACCAGCGATCCGGCCGCGCCGGTGGCATCCTCGGGCGTCAGCGCCCGTGCGGGCCAGGCGGGGGAGCCGCCGAGCAGCTGGTCGGTGAACATACCGACCAGGTCCAGGCCGAAGACCTCCTCGATCTGCGGCACCGTCATCGCCCCGCCGAACCGTGCGGCCGTCTCGATGACCCACATACGGCCTTCCCTGCCCAGCTTGATCTCCGTGTGGGTGCCGCAGTCCTCCAGCCCCAGGGCGTCCACGGCGCGCCGGGCGAGGTCCACGATGGTGTGCTGGGCCCCGCTTCCCACGGCGGCCGGGGTGATACCGGCTCGCTCGGTGAACGGCGCCACCGTCGGCATCCGCCCGCTCAGGCAGACGGGACGGAATTCTCCGTCGACGACCACGCCCTCGACACTGACGTAGTCACCCCAGCCGGGACCGTCGAACCACTCCTCGGCACATCCGCTGACGATCTCCTCGACGATGAAGTCCTCCGAGGCGCCGGGAACGTGCAGTTCCGCGAACCCGAGCAGCGCGGACTCGGCCATCACCGCGCGCGACCGCTGCCAGGTGTCCAGCGCGTCCGCAGGCCGCTCGATGATCTGGTGTGCGGTCGAACCTGCGCTCCAGGCCGCCTTTAAAAGAAGCGGACATGACAACTCGATGGTCGCGCGCTCCAGTTCGGCCGCACTGGTGACGGCGCGGAACCGCGGCTGCGGTATGCCGCGGCGCTCCCACGCGGCGCGCATCAGGCGCTTGTCGCGCGCGAGGGCGGCGGCGGGACCGGCACCCCTCAGCCCGAGCCGCCGGGACGCCTCGGCGACCGCGACCACCGCGTACTCCGAGAAGGTGAGAACGGCATCCGCCCCCACCTCACGGGCTCGGGCGGTGATGAGCTCGACCAGGTCCGCACCGCGGGCGTCCACGGGGGTGACGACCGACGCACACAGCCGCGCCGCGTCATGGGCCACGGAGGCGGGCAGTTCACTGAGGGCCAGTAGGTGCACCGCGGACCTCGCGGCCACCCGCGTCAGGGCATGGCCCACCGGAGGGCCGCCCTTGGCATGCACGTACAGCACCTTGCTCACGGAACTCCAACTCCTTTGATGTCGTCGGGCGGCCACGGGGCCGCGCCGGTGTGCGGTCCACGGCTGCGTCGGCACATCGACCACGGTCACGTCGTCTCCTTCAAGCGAACCAGCACCCGCCCGCGTCCGAGGCGCCGGGATTCCCGGAGCACTCAGGCAAATGCCTTACTGCTGCCGCCGATTCGCGCCGGGAGAACGTGCGGTCATGCGCTAGGGGGTCGACGACGCCACAGCGTGATGCGTCCGCCCCGCTCGCATGCCCCATCCCTTACGGGATACGCATGAGGTATCACCCAAAGTGATGTGGTGCAGGGTTGAAGGAGTTGGACGTGGACGAGGCTGATTTCAAGGCGTTACTCGCGCCCCTTGCGGTGTCCTGGTGGGAAGCCGACAGCGGCCTGAGCGTGGTCGACAGCGGGGGCGCCGCGTTCGACGACCGGCGCGCCACCCGCCGTTTCCTCGAGGCCCTCCACGCGGACGGCGGCGGTCCGTCCGGCGCGTCCGGCTGCGGCCCGTACCACGCGTGTTTCGAGGGCAGAACCTTCCACGTCCACTGGCCGGAACTCGGCGGCGGGCCGGGACGGCACAGCAGCAGGGGAGTGGCGATCGAGATGGTCGACCGGTCGGACGACGACCCCTACGCCACGTTCGCCGACCTCGCCCCGGCCGCGGCCTTCGTGCGCGACGCCACAGGCCGCTACCTGTGGGCCAACCACGCCTATGCCCACCTGTACGGCACCACACGCGACGCCGTGGTCGGCCGTCACCTCGCCGATGTCGACGAAGCCGGTGACATCACCCGGTTCCTCGCCCTCGACCAGGAGGTCCTGACCCGCGGCCGACCGGTACGGCACACCCTCACCTACCGGCGCGTCGACGGTCGCTCCGGACGCGCGGCCGGCTACCGCTTCCCCGTGCGCTGGGGCGCGGACCGCTGTGTCGCGGGCATCTACGTCGACGTCACCGACTACACCCAGGTGCTGGACCAACGACACCAGGCCGAGGCCGACTTACAGGCCCTGCGCGACCACAGCGGACTGCTCTGCGTCCGCCTGACCTCCGACGGCCGGGTCAGCGAGGCCGGCGCCGCGGTCGCCGACGTCCTGCGCATCCGGCTCTCCGACCTGATCGGCCTGCCCGCCGACACCCTCCTCGCCAGGACACCCGAACGAAGCGCCCTGCACCGGATCTGGGACGACCTGATCAGCGGCCGGCGCCGAAGCGCCCGCACCTGTGCCGTACTCGTCGACCGGGACGGCTGGCGGCGCCGGGCCCGCATCCACCTGACCACCGTGTGCGGTACGACACCCGGTGTGTCCGGGGTATGGGCCGTCGGCACCCACCTCGGCCTGCGCCATCAGGCCCGACCGGACCTGACGGCCGCCCAGGTCCGCATACTGGCGCTGCTGGCGGCCGGGCACAGCAACGCGGACATCGCAGGGACGCTGCGCCTGTCCCGGCAGACGCTGGACTACCACCTGAGCCGTCTGCGGGCCCTGCTCGACGCCGCCACCCGCCCGGCGCTGGTCGCCCGAGCCTATGTGCTCGGCATCCTCTCCTCACAGGCCTGGCCGCCCCGGTCCTCGACGGCGGCGAACCCCGCGAGCCCGGTCTGAACGCTCCACTCAGGTCTGCGCCGACCTCGCAGTGGCAAGTGCCGCGCACTGGACTCCCCGGGAACGGTGGCGGTGTGGGTCGGCCCAGGTGTCGGTCGACGGCTGGGGCGGCGGCGTACTCCTCGTCGGTGACCGGAGTCAGCCAGTGCACGACGTCGTGGTCGGCGTCGCTCTCGTTGATGGCCACATGGACCATCAGCCGGTTCGGCGCGGCGCCGTGCCAGTGCTCCTCGCCGGCCTCGAACAGGAGGTCACCGGGACGGATGACCTCGACCAGCCCGCCCCGGCGCCGGCACAGGCCGACCCCCCAGTGACGAAGACGGTCTGGCTCAGCGGGTGGCGGTGCCAGTGGGTGCGCGCGCCGGGCATGAAGTGCACCAGGTTGGCGCTGACCCGCGACGGCGCCGGTGCAGCGGCCACGGCGTCGAGGTAGACGTCGCCGGTGAACCAGTCGGCGGGTCCCTTGAGGGGGTTGATCGAGCTCCGGGTGATCTGCTAGGTCGTACCTTCCCAGTGAGTGGTGCGGGTGGGCGGGCGCGGTCGAGCCGCTCTCCCGCGGAAACACGTGAGCGACGGCGTGTCCGGGACGACGCGGGGCACGCCGCCTCCCGCGCACACGAGCGCCCGGCCGCAGAGGCGCGGCCTGGATCAGGGCTTGAGGAGTGCCTTGATGGCGCGGCGCTCGTCCATGGCCCGGCAGCCCTCGGCGACCTGCTCCAGCGGCAGGATCATGTGGGCCAGCCGGCTCAGAGCCCTGGCAGCGGGCGGGAGTTGGGGACTGTCGCCGCCATCCTCCTCTGCTGCTCGGCCTCATCGCGCGAGGTGGTTTCCTGGCGGGCCCTCGTGATAGGCGCCGTCCGCGAAGAGGAGGACCCGGTGCGTCGTACGCGCGTGGTACCGCACGGCGCCCAGTACCACCATGTGGTCACCGGCCGGGAGGAGGCGGACGCGGCGGCAGCACAGCGTCGCCGCCGCCCCCGGTATCAGTGGCTCACCGTGCGGTCCGGCCTCCGTGGCGAGGCCCTGGAACCGCTGGCCGGGACCGGCGAAACGGGACGCCAGTTCACGCTGATCGGCCGCGAGCACGTTGACGGCGAAGTACTCGGCATCCGTGAACGCGGGCCGGCTGTGGGAGGACAGCGCGAGACACCACAGGATCAGGGGCGGGTCGAGCGACACGGAGGTGAAGGAGTTGACCGTCACACCGACCGGGGCACGCTTCGGGCCCACGCAGGTGACCACGGTGACTCCGGTCGCGTATCGGCCGAGGACATCGCGCAGCGCACGCGAGCCCGGGCCGGCCGGCGCGGCACACCGCAGCTCAGCCGGCCCCGCCGTGTCCTCGGCCGTCACCGCGGCGTCGGGAGACACCTTCACGCGGCGTCCAGCCGTCCGCGCAACGCGGCCAGCGCCTCGGCGATCTCCGCGTCCTCCGGGTCGAGTACGACGGCCAGCTCCAAGTCCTCCAGAGCCTCCCGCCGCCTGCCGCTCTCCTGGTAGAGGAAAGCGCGGTTGTAGCGCAACGCGGCGTCCTTGGGATCGAGTTCCACCGCCCGGCACAGGTCGTCCAGGGCGTCCGGCAGGCGTCCGGCCTCATAGCGCACCCCCGCACGTCCGGACAGCGCGCTGACCAGGGTCGTATCGGCATCCAGCGCACGGTCGTACGCGGCTTCCGCCTCGGCGAGTTCGCCGTCCTCCGCGAGCGCCTGTCCCATGGCGGTGTGCAGATGGGCGTTGGCGGGGTCGAGCCGCAGCCCCGCCCGGGCATCCTCGAGCGCGGCGGACAGGTTGCCGGCCTCGAGGTGGATACCCGCACGGTTGACGTACGCGTCCACGAACTCGGGGTCCTGCTCGATCACGTAGCTGAAGTCGGCGAGCGCCCCGGCCGCGTCGCCCTCGCTCAACCGCAGGTCGCCGCGGTTGTAGTAGATCTCCGGGAAGGGCGGCGACAGGCTCAGCGCGCGCGAGTAGTCGGCGAGGGCCTCGTCGCCGCGGCCGAGCCTGCGCAGCAGGTTGCCGCGTTCCAGGTAGTGCTCGGCGTGGTTGGGGTCCTGGCCGATGACGACGGCGTAGTCGGCGAGTGCCTCGTCCAGTCGCCCCAGGCCCGCGTACACCCGGGCCCGGTTGTTCTTGAGCACCGAGCGGTGCAGACGGTGTTCGTCCGGGGTCAGCCGCCGGTCCAGGTCGTCGATGCACTCGGTGACCAGGCGCAGCGCCTCCTCGGGGTCGCCGAGGTTGACCTCCACCAGGGCGCGCCCGTTCTTGTAGAAGGCGCTCTGAAAGGCCTGCTCCACTCTGTCGTGCAGCAACGCGGCCGTCGCGATCGCTCCGTTGAGGAGCGACTTGGCCTTCTTCTCGTCCCGGTCCGCGGGGTCGTTGTGGCGTGTGTACAGCATGGCGGTGGAGTAGGCGCACGCCATGTGCACAGCGGGGTCGGTCGACAGCAGACGCGCCTCGTCGTAGACGGCCTCGGCCTCCTTTGTCCTGCCGAGCATGGACAGGGCGAGGCCGAGCTGTACGCCGAACTTCCACCATTGCGCGGTGTTCTCCCGGCCGTCGACCAGGCTCTGTCCGCGCCGGCCGTAGTCGACGACGGCGGTGTAGAAGCCGTTGACGAGGCAGTGGTCCGACGCGGCCCACAGGACGGGCACGGCTTCGCCCACCGGGTCGCTGCCGCGCTCGAGGTGGTACGGCAGCGCGCCGAGGGTGAGCGAGAGCTCCTCGGTCCGGCGCAGTTGCGCGGCCCGCCGGTCGTGGAGGGCGGCACGCTCGGCGGCGGGCAGGGCGTCGTAGGCGGTGCGGGCGGCCGTACCGTCGGGGCCGTCGAGCAGCCCGTCCGAGGCGACCCAGCACCATGCGGGCTCGCCCATGCCGCTTGCCGGGGCGGATTCGGTCGGTGTCACGGACACGGCGGTGGTGTGACGGTCGAGCGCGGGGGCCAGGACGCCGTCGGGGTCCGGGGTGTGCGCGCCGCACAGCACGACGGTCAGCGTGCCGGGATCGACGCGGCGCACCAGCGCGGCGAGGAACTCCTCGTCCGTGGTCTCGGCGTGCTCGGCGTTCTCCACCACCAGGCGCCGTGGCCCGTCGTGGCCGAGCGCGGGCAGCGCGTCGCGGACGAACTCCACCAGCCCGTTGGCGATCCGCCGGGTGCGCAGCCGGGCGTAGAAGCGGGTACGTTCGGCGGGCAGCGCCATGGAGGTCAGCGTCTCCCGCGAGTTGGGCACGATGGCCGCCAACTCGGGTGCCACCGACAGCAGTTCGATGTCATGCCGGCGCACGAGCTCGGGATCGGCGGCGAGTACGTCGGGGACCAGGGCCCGGACGACGGTGCCGGCCGCCGTGTAGGGGCCGCGCAGCCGGCGGTGGGCGTCGACCGGAGGCAGGAGCAGGGGCGGCAGCGCAAGGCCGTCGAGGGCTGCCGCCCGGTCGCGCCGTGTTCCGCCCCGAAGCCCGAGGTGGGCGGGTGGCGCGGAGTCAGCCTGCTGCATGTGCGGTCTCCTTTGCGGTGGTGGCGGGAGTGCGGGTGCGGCGCCGCCACGCACGCAGCGCCAGGTAGGCGGCGAAGACCGGCTCCCAGAAGTTGAGGGTGAGGAACGTCAGTACGTCCGCCGCGTTGGCCGGTGAGAGATCGCTGCCGAGCTTGTGCACGGCGACCTCGGTGAGGCGTATTCCGGTGGGGACCGCGGCGGTGAGCAGTGTGACGGTGAGGAAGACATAGCCGGCCACCATCAGCCATGAGTACCAGCGGGCGATCTGCCGGTCGCGGTCGCCCCAGCTGCTCTCGTCCACCATGCGCTCGGGCTTGTTCAGCAGCCGCATGAGGCGGTTGCGCAGCATCTGGCGTGCGGTGGTCTGCAGGTCGTTGCAGCCGAGCACGGTGATGGCGAGGTAGTACAGGTCCGTGCGCAGGAAGAAGTAGAACTGCCACACCAGCCGGAGGACGACCGCGAAGGCCATCGACAGCAGCAGCCGCCGGACGACGGCAGTGGCTCCGCCGGCGCCCTGCAGGGCCGCGGCCACGAGGGTCAGGCCGCTGATGACCAGGACGTCGGTGATCATGCCGGCGAGCATCGGCAGGTAGCGCTTGCGACGGGGCACGGCGACCAGGCCGTCCAGCGCGGTCACGAAGACGACGTAGTAGAACCGCCGGCTGATCGACAGGGTGGAGTTCAGGCCCAGGCGCCGCCCCGCGAGGGCGTGGGCTGCCTCGTGCAGCAGAATCCACGGCACCTGGCCGAGGACGATGCCGAGGGTGAGCAGCACCAGGGACCGTCGGGTGAAGAACAGGTTCTGGTAGTGCGGCGCCACATCGGGCTGTCTGATCATGACCACGAGCGCGGCGAGCACGATCAGGCCGTACACGCCCCAGGCGACCGGGGAGAAGACGGCGCGACCGAGCCGCTGCCAGCGCACCGGACCCGTGGGCCCGGCCACTTCCTCCCCCTCCTTCACGACGAGTTCGAGCTCGTCGAGGACGTCGAGGAACTCCGCCATGTCCACCTGTTCGCCGTACTGCTCGGTGTACCACCGCCCCGCGGCGTTCGGCGGCGTGCCGTCCTCCAGGCGGCGCAGCAGTGCGGCACCGTCGGGCGGAAAGAGGCCGTAGGAATCGATGTCGGCGCGGCCGACGGTGACTTCGTCGCCCTCCTCGAGATAGGTGAGCGGATGCAGCCGTACGGGTTCGTCGAAATTCCTGGACGGCGGTGTCGTCACTGCCTCACCTCACTGTCTGGCGACCGGTGTGCGGTGCGCGCCCGGGCCGGATTGCCCGGCGCCCCCCAGGCAGGGTTCTCGGGGTGGTGGTGCCGCCGGAGTGAGCCGACGGCGCCGCGGGCCAGAGGCCGGCGGTA
>NZ_JBSFKD010000036.1:0-101774 GCF_053598395.1 Streptomyces sp. NPDC001135
AGCAGCGGCTTCCCACCACGCATGCGCTTCCCCGTCCTCGTGCCGTTGAAAGCTAGTGGGACGACGTTAGGCACCGAGGTGCGAGGCATGGGGCCCGACCCGGGAAAGATCACCCGCGCGTGCAGGTGGCCCTTGTCCGCTGCGCTGCTCGAGGGCGCCGGCGCAGGCGCCCCGGGCGCACAAGCCGAGCCGGACGCATTCTTCGGGTGTGTGGGCAGGTGTCGCGCTGCTGGTAGCTGCCCGGCACGCCAGAGCCCACAGTCTCTGGGTCTTTGCGCGGCCCGCATCGCCAGGGCCGTCAAGGCCACAGCCGCTTGGAGGGTTCGGCTGCTGGGCCAGCTCCTCGGAAGGCGGTGTTCTCAGTCGGCGAGGTCGGGCTTGCCGACCAAGAGGGCGTAGCTGGAGGGGAGCTGGCTGATGATCTGGTTCAGCTCGCCGCCGCTGACGGTGTCCGCGACGGTGGTCGGGACGGCGCTGGCGTCCCATTCGGCGGTGCGTGGCCGTGCCCCGATACGTTCCGCGACCCGGCGGTAGAACTCCTCGATCCCGAACCTTTCGGGCTGCTGCTTGGTGTCGGCGAGCATCTGTCCGAGCGGGCCGGGCAACTGGGAGGCGAGGTCGTCGATCTCCCCCCGGGTGATCCGCTGTGCCAGCACGCCCAGGACGGCTTCGGTGATCGTGGCGGCTTCGTCCTGGTCGGTGTATTCGCCGCGCTCGCGTACGCGGGCGAGGAACTCGTCGTACCTCATGGTCACCTCCGACACGCGTGCATCGCGCGGCACCAGACCTTCTGATGTCACTGGCCCAGTACCCAGAAGACCGGCGCATGCGCAGCCGCCGCGCGCCGGGGGGCAAGCGCGCCATGCCTGCACAAGGGGGTAGCCGGGAAAAGAACGCAGGACAGGACAGTACGCAGCGTCCGGGTGCGCAGCGGGCGGCACGACCGACGATCATGAAGGAGGCACACGCGTGGCGGAGCCAGAGCGGACCGAGAGCATGGATCAGCGATCCCGTGGGGCGGCTGACACCACTGTGGCCGGGGCGCTGGCCGCCATCGGCGCGGGGGCGTACGTGGTGGACGAGAAGGGGTGCATCATCGCGGTCAACGCCCGAGCCGAGCAGCTGCTGGCCCGGCCCGCTGAGGACCTCGTCGGCCGTGACGCGCACGACCTGCTGCACCGCGATGCCCGCGGCCAGCCAATGCCGACCAGCCGATGCAGCATGCGGCAGGCCTTCCACGCCGGACGCACCGCCCAGGGCGAAGGAGAATGGTTCGCCCGCGGTGACGGCTCCCTGCTGCCCATCAACTGGGTGATCACCCCCTACGACACCGGTGGCCGGGAGGCCGCCACGCTCGTTGTCTTCCACTGCGACCAGCAACCACAGGAAACGGGCCCGCGGCCGGAGCCGGTGACTGAGGCGCTGACCGAGCTCGAGCGCCTGGCCCTGCTGGCGGAGACCACCACACAGCTGACCTCCACCCTCGACACCAACGAGGCGCTGCGCCGGCTCGTGGCCTTGCTCGTGCCCCGGCTGGCCGACTGGGTGGTCATCGACCTGATCACGGAGCGCGACGAGGTATGGCGCACCGCCGTGGTCCACGCCGAAGGCGAGACTCTGGTGCACCACGAAGAGCTGCAGGGACCGATGCCCCCGGTGCCGGAAGAATCCCCGATGCCACTGTCCAGAGCGCTGCGCGGGGTTGCTTCCACTCTTGCCGGTCCCAAGACATACCAGCGGGCACCCGATTCCGGCATCGCGGTCGAACAGCGCCGCCTGTTCGAGGTGACCGGCATCCGCTCCGCGGCCATCGTCCCCATCCGCAGCACCCGGGAGGTCCTGGGAGCCCTGACCCTGGGCCGCGCCGAGAAGGCGGGGGACTTCACCACCGCCGACCTCCCCTTGATCGAGGACATCGCACGCCGGGCCGCGGTCGCTCTGGACAACGCCCGCCTCTACCAGCGTCAGCGCAAGGTCGCCGAGACCATGCAGAACCATCTGCTGCCCCAGCTGCCCCGCGTACCCGAACTGGAGATGATCGCCCGCTATCTGCCCGCACCCCACGCCTCACAGGTCGGCGGCGACTGGTACGACGCCTTCCGCCTGTCCGACGGCGCCACCGCCCTGGCCGTCGGCGACGTCGTCGGCCACGACCTGGAGGCAGCAGCCGGGATGGCGCAGGTGCGCAACGTGCTCCGCGCCTACGCCTGGTCCCAGCAAGAACCCCCCAGCCGGATCGTCGAGCGGCTCGACGAGGCGATCACGCACATCACCACCGTCCCCATGGCCACCTTGATCTTCGCCCGCCTCGAACAGGCGGACCACGGCCACTGGGAACTGTCCTGGACCAACGCCGGCCACCCCCCACCCCTGCTCGTCAGCCGGGACGGCCTCACTCGCTACCTCACCGACGGCCACGGCATCCTCCTGGGCACCGGAACCGGCACACACCGCCCCGACGCCACCGCCGTACTGCCGCCCGGATCCACCCTCCTGCTGTACACCGACGGCCTCATCGAAGCGGCCAGACACTCCCTGGACGAGGGCCTGGGCCGGCTGCGCCAGCACGCGGCCGCCCTCGCCCACCGCCCCCTCGCCTCCTTCACCGACCAGCTCCTGCGCCGGGTCCGCCCCGCCGACAACGACGACGACGTCGCCCTCCTCGCTCTGCGGACCCCAGGGAAAACACGCGCGAGATAGGCGCAGTGCTCCCCAGGCTGTACGAACGGACACACGCGTGCTGACGTAATCGCTTTTGGTCCCAACAACCCCGAATTCGCCAACTGTCGCGCAACAACCTCGCCAACCGTCATACACCGCTCGGGGTTGAGCAGCGGTGCCGCCAAGACGACTCGGCAAGCGTCATGCAAAGGCACAGAATCGGGCTGCAAGGGCCAAACCTGGCCCCCTTGGCCAGCGTGGTCGGCCCGACCACGAGCCTGACCACGACCCCTTGTCCAGGCCGCCGCCGCCCTCGGTAACGGCACCCCGGCCAGGGCCCGGCGCAGCCGGGCGACGTCGATTCGGCCCTGGTTGAGTCCGCCGTACAGAGCCCCGTGGCCACGACGGTGTTCGGGGGCGAGGGCGAGATCGACCAGCGCCCGCACCGGCCCGTCCGTGCACAGCAGCGCGTCGCATAACTCGCACAACGCGTCGCCCCGCGCGGTCAGACACGCGTACAGCTCTGACCGGAAGTGTGACACTTCCGCGAACGCATCCCGCAGGATGCCCTGATGCACCAAGCTCACGGCCACGGCCTTCGTGCTGATCCACTCTGTGACGGAGCACAGGATCAGTCGGAGGCCGCCTACGTGTCTGCTGAACTGCGAAAACACTGATCAAGTTCGAGCCACGTTCGACGCCGAACCATAAATGACAAGATAAGTGCCTGTTCCTGAACCCTGAACCCTGAATCCGGAGGTCAAAGGCCGTTGGTCCGAAATGGGAGCTTTGCGCGAGCGTTCGGGGATCGGTCACTCTGTGAACGATCCCCGAGGTGCTCAGCACCAGTTCTTGACGTACCAGACGGGGCGCCAGCTTCCGTGAGCGTCCGAGTCGGGGGCGCCGTCGGTCGCGGACAGGAAGTTCCCATGCTTGTCGTAGAACCCCGTCTGCGTGCCTGGTGTCTGGTTGTTGTACCAGGACCCTCCACTACCCATGCCGTCGGGAATTTCCTGCTTGTAGCAGTCCTTGTACCGGAATCCGAGCTCTTGGAAGTTGCTCTTCTTGTAGCCGCAGAAGTAACCCTTGGGACAGTCAGATGGCGCGGACTGTATTGCAGGCTGCGCAGCGTTCGACGGGGCGGTGGACAGCGCTATGGCGGTGAGCGCCCCGGCGGCCACGAGAAGCTGCCGCACAGACGTCCGGTGGGTGGGGTTGAACATGCAAGTCCCCTTTCGCATCAGCGGTTGTAGTGGTGCTCGCGTACGTCATGCAGCATTCCGCCATGGCACCGGTGGCGTCGTGAGCAGGCAGCGCACTCAACTTGGCGTACAACGCACTGTTTGAGGTCAGTGCCTACCGGCGATGCTCGTGTGTCGGCGCGGGTGGATGGGCAGTCCCCGTCCGCACCGCGTCACCAGACGGCATCACTTGGGGGGTCGTCATGCTGACCACTGTGCTGGACACTACTGACCTGCCACCGGCTGAACGAGTGGCGGCCTGGGTGGAGACAACGGGGCAGGCTCTGATCTCCACCCGCGTCAGCTTCCTTGAGTCCGACCAGATCGAAGCTCGGATCCAAGCCATGGCCCTGGGCCCGGTCCAGATGTCGGTGCTCTCCTATACACCGCTGTCATCCCAGCGCACGCCCCGGCTCATCCGTCAGTCTGATCCTGAGATGTACCAGCTCGCGCTGACCATCGCGGGACAGCAGAGCATTGAACAGGCCCGGACGTACACCTCGGTCGGTCCCGGCGACCTGCTCCTGTACGACAGCTCACGGCCGTTCACCGCCACCGTGGGCCCGAACCCACCAGGAGCCCGAGCGATGGTGTTGCAGTTCCCCCGGCACCTTCTGCCGTTGCCGGAGAAGGCCGTAGCACCGCTGTGCGGTGCGGCGCTTGACGGACGAGCAGGGGTCGGTCTGCTCCTGCGCCAGCTGCTCACCGGCCTCGCCGATACACACGCCGATCTCACCTCCGGTGACAGCGCCCGGCTGGGCACCACCGCAGTCGACCTCACAGCCGCCCTACTCGCCCACCATGCTGACCGGCAGACACTGCTTCCGACTGGCTCACGGCAGCGTGCACTGTTCGAGCAGATCAGCGCCCACATCGCCACCCACCTGGGCGATCCCCACCTCACACCCCGCGCGATAGCGGCGGCACACTTCATCTCCACGCGCTATCTGCACCGCATCTTCCAGCAGCACGGCACCGCAGTCAGCGACGTCATCCGGCAGCAACGCCTCGCCCGCTGCCGACGAGACCTGGCCGACCCAGCCCAGTGCACCGTCCCCATCGCCGCCATCGCGATGCGCTGGGGATACCCGAGGCCATCCGATTTCACCCGATCCTTCCGCGCCGCCACCGGCATGACTCCAAGCGAGTACCGTGCCGCCAGCCAGGACACGGACCGAGGACAGCGGTAGCTACGCCCAGGGCGAGGACCATCCGGCGTCGGGGATCTGTCCGTCGGAGGGCTGCCGCGTGAGTGCCTGTCCTACGTTTCAGGGGCGGGCTCGGGCCGGTCATCCGTAGGATCGTGGAGCTCGGGGCTCCGGGCATGGCTCGTGCCTGACGCCGTCGGATGGCTCCAGAAACCTGGCTGCCCGGAGCCCGCGACGACGCGACCGCTGATTGGGATACGCGACTTGATCGCTTCGTAGGTCAGTGCCGGCGAGGTCGTCTGCAGGGTGAACGTGACGACGATCTGGCGGAGGTGACCGTGCCCGAGATCTGAGCCGGGGCGCGGCCGGGCGGCGTAGCGGGGCGGCAGTGCCACCGTCTCCGACTCCGCCGCCAATTCCGCTACCTGCGACAGTCCGCCCGCTGCGGCAGTTCACACTGGCCAACTCGAACCATCGCAGCCATCCCGCGCAGACCCGGGCCCTGCACCGCTACCTTCGCTGGCGGAACGCCAACGGCCGCCACCCCGACGTGCTCGCCGCCCAGCGCAGGGAACGCGCCCGCATCCGCAGCGAGAAGGGCATGCGCTGGGGCGGAAGCCCCCTCGCAGCCTGACTACCCCAGTGATCATTGCTGGTGAGAGCGATTGGCCGCCGCCTGCCGCCTGCCGCCTGCCGCCCGCCGCCCTGTCAGGCCCCTGAAGCTGCTAATCCCAGGGTTCGCCCGTGGTGGGGTCCAGACCCGCCTCCAAGCGACGCTTCTGCTCACGCCAGTTGACGAAAGTGTGCTCCTTCGGAAGGACGACACTGATCGTCTCCTCCTGGAATTCATCATCGGTGAGCAGTCTGCGCAGGAACTCCGCCATCCCGAAAGGATGGACCTGGAAGGTGGGATTCGTGTGCCGACCGCATACGAGCACGGGCCATCGGTCGGGATCGTCGGCAGTGGTCAGCCAGCAGTAGATGTCTGCGCCACTCGTGACACCCCACGCCACGATGGAATCGGGGTCCACGTCCAGGGCCGCTCTACCACCGAGCATTTCCCATGTGCCGCGGGCGTTGGCTGTCTCCTGCCGCAGGCCGGACCCGTCCGAATAAGCATCGGATCGCGGAACCGGCAACAGTATTCCAACTTCCCTGCTGACGCTGCCTGCCCCGTACGCCTCCATGAAGGCGACATAGTCCGCCGGAAACCCGGTCCCCCAGATCTCCTCGACCGCACTCCAGTCGATCCGCTCATCCACGCCGTGCGTCGTTGGTAGAACCTTCGCGAGCGCTGTCACTGGTGAATTTTCGCCCACTGTCACTCCTTCTCCTGCCTCTTCGAGGAGCCACAACTTATGTGATCGGACTCCCTGCCGAGACGGATGGCCTGGGTTGACGCGGACGTCAACCCGGCGAACCATCCCGGTCGCGGCACTAGCTGGCGAGGGCGAGGTTGTGCATCCGGGCGATGCCGAGCATGGCGTGATGGACGCCGTCGCCTTTGGGGCGGCAGTCGCGGAGGATTTTCCAGGTCCTCATGCGGGCGAAGACGTGCTCGACGCGGGCGTGGACCTGCTTGTGGGACTTGTTGTGTTCCTCTTTCCAGTCCGGGAGTTCGGCCTGGCCACGCTCGCGGCGGTGTGGGATGACGAGTCCGGTGCCCGGGTATCCGCCGTCGGCGATCGTGAGGGTCTTGCCGACGGCGGCCGTGGCACCGGACTCCTCCCACGCCTTGCAGCCTTGCGGTTGCCGGCGAGCGGCCGGCCGACCGCGACGACCAGGCGGGTGTCGGCGTCGACGACGGCCTGGTGGTTGGTGGAGTACCGGTAGTTCTTCGACCGCTCGGCGATGGTGTGATCGCGGGTGGGGACCAGGGTGCCGTCCACGATGAGCACGGTGCCCTTGGCGAGCCGCGTGCGGGGCCGCAGGGCAAGCGCGGGACCGAGGTGGTCGATGATCCGGTCGGCCGCGGACTTCGAGATGCCGAAGAGCGGCGCCAGTTGGCGCATCGTCAAATTCGTGCGTCAGTAGGCCGATACGAGCAGTACCCGGTCCTCCAGCGGAAGGGACCACGGCCGGCCCTTGCGGACCGGATCCGCACCTTCGCGGCGCAGCGCGGTCACCAGCTTCCTGAAGGAACGCGGGCTCAGCCCGCTGAAAGGGGCTATCCAAGACGACTCCGACGCCGTGATCACACCAGCCACCTCAAGATCGTTCCATGATGCCCGGCACAACATCGCGATCCTCTGTCTCCCCGCCCGGCAGCCCAGGCCACGCCGCAATCCTGTAGCAACGCCCACGTTCAGTCTCTACAGTCACCGCATGGCCGCCGAAGACGAGCCCCCATGCCAGCCCGACATCGCCGAGATGCTCACCAACCAGACGAGCGCGTGCAAGTCGGCACGCGACGCCATCGCCGCCGGTGGCGAGGTACGGGTCTCGGACAGGGAGGCGCCCCACTGGATGGTCGCCGGCATCGCCGCAACGAGGTTGAGACGGTCGTTGAAGCGCGGCCTGCCCGAGACCATCGGCCTCGACGAGACCATGGAGATCCTCGCGCGGCACCGCGGCGAGCAGCTGCGTACCGGGACCATCGACGCAGCAGACCGGCTCTGGTTCTTCAATCTGTACTTCGACGCCACCGGGACCGAGCTCCTGGCGTGCAGCGGTGTCAAACGCTCTCGGAGGCCTAGTACGAAGGACTCGTTCGAGCCCTGAGCTGATCCGCATCCGCCCTCTACCCGACCGCAGCCGCCACTACCCGCAGAACCTACAGAACCTCGTCGAGGAGCAGGTCGTGGAGGCAGGCATGCCGAAGACATCTCAATTGCGGTCAGGTGTTCAGGGACAAGCCTTAGCCTGGCGGCGCCCCAACGTCCGGCCCGACTTCCCGCCACTCCACCCAGGCCGCGCTCGCCACGTCTTCGGGCTCGACGTCTTCGGATCCGGCCTGGCGTAGGAACTCGACGAGTCACCGTTCCGATCAACGTACAGAGTGCGACCGAAGATCACAGCATCCACTTCACACCAGTACCACCTGGAGGACATAGGGCGCGTCCGCTACCGCAAGGTGTGTGAGCTGGAGGACCGCGAGGTCGACCAGTCCGAGATCGGCAAGGGCTACGAGCTGACCCGTGACCGGGTCATCCCGATCACCGATGAGGAACTGAGCAACCTCCCGCTGCCGACGGCGAAGGCGATCGAGATCGACGCCTTCGTGCCGCTGGAGGACATCGACCCGATCCGCATGGGCCCCGGGTACTACCTCGCGGCCGGCGGGCAGGTCGCCGCGAAGCCGTACAAGCTCCTCGTCGAAGCGCTGCGCCGCTCCAGCAGGCTGGCCATCGCGAAGTACGCGTGGAGCGGTCGCGAGCGGCTGGGCATGCTCCGGGTACGTGGCGACGCCTTGGTCCTGCAGGAACTGCTGTGGCCCGACGAGATCCGCGACCCCAGCGAACTGCTCCCGTCACCGACCGAGCTGTCCGAGGACGAGATCGAAGGCGCACTCGCCCTCATGGACACGATGACGGTCGACGCGCTGGACGGCGAGGAGTTCACCGACCGGTACACCGAGGCGATCGCCCAGATCATCGAGGCCAAGCGCGAGGAGAAGCCGCTCCCCGAAGTGCCCGAGCCGGAGCAGCCGGCCCAGGTCCTGGATCTGATGGCAGCGCTGAACGAGTCGGTCCAGAAGGCCAAGGCCTCCCGCACAGGGAGCGCGGGCCCGGCGCAGGTGCACGACATGCCGGAGCCGAAGAAGGCGGCGGCGAAGAAGACGGCCGCCAAGAAGACCACGGGCCGCCGCCCGCGCAGCGCCTGACCGCGCTGACGCTAGTCCAGGATGCCGAGTGCGGTGTCCGCAGGCCGAAAACCACCTCCTGCAACCGGTCATCCTGTCTCGGACGGTGAAACTCAACCCCCTCACCGTGCTGCTGGCCATCCTGATCGCCGCCGAAGTCGCCGGGATCCTCGGTGCCCTGCTGGCGATTCCCATCACCGGCATCATCCAAGTCATTCTCGGTGACATCTGGGCTCACCGCGGCGGTCGGCCGCTGGCGCTGCCGATGCGGGCGGACAATCGCCCCGAGAACACCGACCGGTCCGACGACTCCGAATGACCGCCCCATGAAATCCGGCCGCAGCAGGCGCAGCGAGGTGTTCGCCCGGGGCGACATGCCCGGACAGGTGAGTACCAGATCGGTGCAGGAGCGCGGATTCGCTCGCTTCTTGCGCCACCCTCCCCCCGGTCGGCGAGAGCGGTGGCCACCGTGCACACGGGGGGCAGTCGTGGGCCGGGTGGACGCCGCCAGGGCGGAGACCGGGAAGAGTACGGACCCCAACTGGTTGATCGCGACGATCCACCAGCCGAGACTGCGAGGGCGGACGCACGGCCGGCCGTGGCAGACCTCGACGACCGCCAGATGTCCCGAGGCCAGGAACAGAAGGCACCCGACCGTGTGCCTCCGCAGACGGCGAAGCGCCACGCCATCCGCGTGCCGCGATCGGAACTCGTTCTCGCCTGCGGCGCGAACGGTCAGCATTCCCCGCTTGCGCGCCGGACCGCAGACGTTAGCTCTTCACGCCGGAAGACCCAGCGACCGAAGGTGATCAGCGGCCGCCGCCATGGCCCCCACCTGGCCGTCACGGTCGTACAGCCGAGCCGGCCGGATCTCTGGTGGCCATCGGGGCCGGCGGGGAGCGAGCCCGTCTGCGGCGCTGCGGCAATTTCGCCTGCTTGTCATCTCCGGGCCGCCCTGGAGACCCTCGTGCGCCGGCTGCGAGCCAGTTCACTGGAGCGCCCCCCTCAACCGGACCTGAAAGAGGGACGCATGTCGAGACACATGCCAAGGCGCGGGCTGGTCATGCTCGTTGCCGTCGGACTTGCCTGCTCCGTGATGTCGACCACCACGGCATCGGCGGCCGACAGCCCACTGACGCTCGCCGTGTTCGGCGACTCGCCGTACGGCAGGTCTGCCTACGCGCCCGCGGGCCAGAGCGCCGACACGTCGCAGTTCCAGAAGACCCCGGCGTTCATCGGCACCATCAACAGTGATCCGACGATCGGCGATGTCATCCACGTGGGGGACATTCACTCGGGCAAGGAGTTCTGCACCGAGGACTACGACGCCTCGATAGCGTCCCTGTGGCAGACCTTCACCAAGCCGCTCGTCTACACGCCGGGCGACAACGAGTGGGCCGACTGCCACAAGGCGTCGAGTCTCACCTCACCCGGTCAAGGCGGAGGCTTCTACGACTCGACCACCGGTGGGATCAAGTACATCGGCACGAACGGCCTGTCGACCGACCCGGCGGACTGCGCCGGCTACCACTGCGGCAACCCGCTCGACAACCTCGCCGAAGTCCGGCGGGACTTCTTCGCGCAGCCCGGCCACACCCTCGGCAGCGGGACACTGAACGTGGTGTCCCAGGCCACCGCCTTCGACCCGAGTCACCCGGCCGACGCGCAGTACGTCGAGAACGTGAAGTGGGAGCAGAACGACATCGTCTTCGTGACCGTCAACGCGCCGGGCGGCTCGAACAACGACGCCGACCCCTGGTACAAGGAGCCGACCGCGACTCAGGCACAGAACGACGAGCGCACCAACCGGACGGCCGCCGACGTCCGCTGGCTCGATGCGGCCTTCGCCGACGCGCAGGCCGCACACGCCAAGGCCGTGGTGATCTCGGTGCAGGCCGACATGTGGGACCTCGACGGCAAGACCAAGGACCACCTGATGAACTACGAGCCGATCATCAAACAGGTCGCAGCGAAGACGACCGCGTTCGGCCGCCCGGTGCTGATGCTCAACGGTGACTCGCATCTGTACCGCTCGGACAACCCGCTGTCGCCGACGGCGCCGTGCACCGGTGAGACGGATCTGGCCACCGGTGCCGACGTGTGCGCCCACGACCCGGACAACAACGCGTGGAACGAGCACCCGTACTACAACGTCCCGAACTTTCACCGGATCGTCGTGCACGGCAGCACCACCCCGCTGGAATGGTTGAAACTGACCGCCGATCCGAACGTCAACCACCCCGTCACGGCCACCACCTACGGTCCCTTCAGCTGGCAGCGGATGCAGCAACCTCAGCTGTGACCCGCTGACCGCACACGACCGGCCAGTCCACAACGCCGTCACCGAGGGGCCCGGGGTCGTCCTGCCGAGTCTGCGGCGCAGGCCGCCCCGTGATCGGTTTGGGAGGCGGGGCCGGGATCGGGGCCGGGGTCGGAGGAGGGGGCCGCGTCCAGGAGGTCACGGGCGTTGTGCCCCGCGGAAGGCGACACCCGCCGAGGCACGCGCCACAGCCCAGGCCTGCCTGCACACTTCGGAGCATGCGGCCGAGGGCCGGCACGGTGCAGGCGGATGGTGGTGCGGATCCTCCGGCCGCGACGGGCGCCGTCCAGACCACCGCGGCGCAGGCCGTCCGGGCGGACGCTGTCGGCGACCGGGCGGCTCGGCCGGTATGCGGATCGGATGGGGGCGATCCACAGGAGTACCTGCACGCACGCACCCTGTGCTACCGGGCCGAGGACCGCTGGGACACCTGCCTTTGGACCCGTCGCCGTAGCCGTTCTCGGGGCTGGGCGGGCACGTCAGCCGCCCGGCTCAGCCACGGAGACCAGTGGGTGAACGCTAAAGCAATTGGTGCCGGGCAGATCGCGCGTGCCGCCGCCGAGGGCGTCATGATCGCTCTCGCCGCCCGCGATGTGGCGGACCACCTGGAATTCGGGGGCCCCATCGTGGCCGGGCGGTTCCCGGACGCACTCTTCGAGGTGAGCCTGCAGAGGGACGAGGTCACGGAAGGGGCCAGGTACGAGGTGGCGGCGCCCCTCCCTGAGTCGCAGAACGAAGGCATGTTTGCCACGATGGGGAGTTGTACGGACAGCACACTCCTGTGCGCGATACCACCGCTTCGCGGAGGCCGCACCATGGCCGTCATCCCCGACTCCCCGCCCCCCGGCATGGCCGTCATCCCCGACTCCCAGCCCCCCGGCCCCGGCGAGGGAGGGAACCGTCCGGCACCGGACTGCGCGACCGGTCCCGCGGCGGCCCCGAAGGACACGTTCGTCGATCTGCCCCGGGGCGACCGCACCACCGACCCGCAGGGACGTGACACCAGGATCGTACGGGCCGCCATCCACCCGGCCATCGGTGTGGCACGCGTCGGCGACAGCGCCGGAGAGTTCTTCCTGGCGCCCGAGACGGAGGACGAACCCGCCCTGCCCACCGGCTCGTACAAGGACGCGGCCGGCGCGCTCAAGCGGCAGGCCGTCCGGTTCCGGGTCTACGGCTGCAACACGGCGGGAGAGCCCGTCGCCGAACTGACCGCCGACAACGCCGAGGTGCGCTGGACCGTGCACGTGGCCAACAAGAAGGCGGCCTGGTACCAGTTCCAGCTCGCCCTGGACATCCCCGAGGCCGCCCAGGCGGAGGAGAGCCACCTGCGCAACCCCAAGGTCACCGGCGAGCAGCGGGCCGGGCTCGTGATCGATCCCGGCCCGCGCTCCGTCCTCGGCCGCGACCGCGCCGACCTGCCAGAACTCCGCTTCGACACCGGAACGTTCCTCGGTACCCCTGTCTACCTCGGCGAGCTGCGCACCGACTCCGCCGGGCGGCTGGTGTTCCTCGGCGGCCGAGGCCACTCCGCCTCCGCCGGCCACCTCGAGGCCACCACGTTCGCCAACAACGACGGCTGGTACGACGACGTCTGCGACGGACCGGTGACGGCCGAGGTCCGACTGGACGGCCGCACCATTCCCGTCGAGCCGGCCTGGGTGCTGGTCGCGCCACCCAACTACGCCCCTCAGCTGAAGTCCGTGCGCACCATGTACGACCTCGTGCGCGACGTGTTCGTCACGGCCGGAATGCTCCCCGAACCCGCACAGGTGTCCTTCGCCCAGGACGTATTGCCCGTGCTGCGCCGACTGTGCGGACTGCAGTGGGTCAACCGGGGGCTGGCCGCGCTGTTCGGCCACGGAGGCCGCGAGGACTTCCTGGCGCCGGACCGGCTGGCGGCCCTCGCCGACCCCGGGCAACGCCACGCCGAACTGCGCCGGCAGGTCTGGTCCACCATGCGGGACCTGGACCGTGACGGTCCCTCACCGGTTCCCTGGCCGCCCGTCTACGGCGACGCGATGAGCCTGCCGCCCGTCTCCGCGCGTCAGCACGTGGCCATCTCCGCGCTGCAGTCGCGGCTGCTGCTGCGCTGGGCCCAGGGCGAGTTCGTCGCCGACCTCGCCTCCGGCACGACGGCACCGGCCGAGCTCGACCGGCTTCCGGTCGCCGCGAGGCCGGCCGCCCTCGACCGCGCGGCGCTGTCCTTCTGCCTCGCCGACGCCTTCCACCCCGGCTGCGAGATCACCTGGCCGATGCGCCACCCGTACCTCTACAGCGCACCGTTCCGCATCCGGCACCGCGCCCCCGGCAGCCAGGAGCGGTACTACGGCCCGGTCCTCACACCCGAGGCGGCGCAGGCCTACGACGGCCCGCTGTACGGCCAGGGACCCGGTGACCTGACCCGCTGGATGGCCGTGCCGTGGCAGACGGACACCGCGAGCTGCCGCTCCGGTTACTACTCGGGCTTCGGCCCCCGGTACGACCCCTACCTCCCGACGTTCTGGCCCGCCCGGGTGCCCAACCAGGTCCTGACGGAGGAGGACTACCGGACAGCGGTCGACAGTACGCGACCTCCCGAGGAACGGCTGGCGGCCTTCGAACGGCGCGCCCCCTGGAACCGCTGGCTGCCCGCGAACTACCAGGCGAACATCAACGCCATGGTCAAGGACTTCGGCCGGCTCGGCCTCGTCGAACGCCGGCCGGGAGCGACCGACGGCCTGCTGCCCGCGGAGATGCTGGTGGAGTCCGAGGTCTCCTTCCCCGCCGAGCCGGCACCACCGCTCGGCCGCAACCTGGTCACCCTGCACGTGCCGCTCGCCGCGGACGAGGAACTCAGGGCAGCCGCCCTGGCCAACGCCGCCGCCTTCGCGGAGGAACCGGACGAGGAGGTAGCGGTCGGCTACATCGACAAGGTGTCCAGGTTCCCGGGCCACCGGTGACCCGCACCTGAGCACATACGCAAACACCCATAGGAAACACCCGCTCCGGGGGTTTGGCCATGGCCACGCAGACACAAGCAGTCCTGGACGCCGCCGAGATCACCCAGGCCGTGCAGGACCTCGACCATTCGGTGACGCTGATCGCGCGCAAGACCACCGTCGTCCGCCTGTATGTGAGCGGCACGTCGGGCCCCGCGGCCAAGGTCCGCGGTGTCATCGCCGTCCACCGGTCCGCGGCGGCCCCGGCCACCATGGTCGAGTCCGTCAATGCGATCACCCTTGATCCGGCGCATTCCCCCGACCTGGCCACCCGCCGCGGGAACGCCGACCTCAGCCTGAACTTCGTGCTCCCCGCCGGGCTGACGACCGAGGGGGAGGCGACCATCAGCACCGTGCGCGTCGTCGACGCCGTCAGCGGAACGCAGCTGCCGCTCACCGAACCGGCCGGGCCGACCGTCCGGTTCCAGGCCGGGCCGCCCCTGCACGTACGGATCCTGGGGATCCGCTACACGTACGGCAGTCCGCCCACGGTCCGCGCCCCGCGCGACCTGGACTACCAGGCTCTGGTCTCGTGGCTCACCCGCGCCTACCCCGTGGCCGAGGTCATCAGCACCCGGGCGGTCGTCGACGCGCCGGCCCCTCCGGAGTTCACCTCCGACGACGTCAACGCCCAGCTCGCCGCCCTGCGGGCGCTGGACATGAGCGCCGGCGGCGACCAGCACACCCACTACTACGGGATGGTCGCCGACAGCGGGTTCTTCATGCGCGGTTCGGCCGCGGGCATACCCGCCACGGTGGCGTCGGGACCGACCGGACCGGCCACCTTCGGCTGGGACTTCGACGGCGTCTACGGCGACTGGTACGGCGGCCACGAACTGGGGCACACCTTCGGCCGCAAGCATCCGGGCTTCTGCAGCGAGAGCCCGGACGACCTGCAGCACTACCCGTTCCCACACGGCCAACTGGGCGATGCGACCCATGGGTTCATGGGCTTCGACGTGGGCGACCCGGCACTGGGCCTGCCGATGCGGGCCATGCCCGGGGAGCAGTGGCACGACGTGATGACGTACTGCGACCGTCAGTGGATCAGCTCCTACACCTACGAGGGCATCCGGCAGCGCCTGGTGGCCGAGGACGCCCTGCTGGCGGGCGCCGGACCGGCCACCGAGCCGGCACCGCTGCCGGGGCCACCGCTCGCGGGTGCCGGCAGCACGGGGCCCGGTGGCAGCGGCGGACGGCCCGACGACCGCTACCCGACGCGCAGTGCCACCGTCGTGACGCCACCCCGTGCGGCCTCGGACGCGGCGGCGGGCCCCGGCCCGGACGGTGGTCCGGGCGAGCAGTACGTCAGCGTGGTGGGAACGGTGAACCTCACCCAGGGCAAAGGCGGTATCCGGTACGTCAATCCCGTGGAGCCGCACGCCGCACCGCCCTCCGACGCGGCCTCGGCCGGACCCGCGCCGGACGACGCGGAGGCTCCGACGGCCGTCCTGCGGATCATGCAGTCCGGCGGAGCCGCGCCCAAGGAGATACAGGTCCCGGTCAAGCCGAGTTCGGAACCGGACCCGGGCGCCGACCGGACCGGCCTGATCGACGCGGTGGCACCCGTGGGAACCGCCCCCGAGGCGATCGAACTCGTCCTGGGCGGCCAAGTGGTGGACACCTTCCGCCCGGCAGGCCCCCCGCCCGCGCTGCGGACCGCGCGGCACACCGGGACCGAGGGCGGCGCGCTGGGCATGGCCCTGGAGTTCGACGCCGGCCCCGAACCCGGACAGACGTACTCCGCGCAGGTCAGCGCGGACGGCGGCCGCACGTGGCACACCGTCGGCGTGGGCCTGAAGGATCCGACCGTCCACCTCGACCCGCACCTGTTCCGGCATTCCACCGACGTCCGGCTGCGGATCACCACGACGAACGGGTTCAGCAGTACGACGGCGGAGACCTCCGTCACCGGCTGACCCCCGGCACCGGCGACTGGCATGTTCGACGTGGTCGTGGCGGGAGGCGGTCCGGCCGGTGCGGCCGCCGCCCTCACCCTGGCCCGCGCCGGTCGCTCGGTCCTGCTCGCCGCGCCGCGTGGCGGACCACTTCCCGTCGGTGAGGCACTTCCGGCCGTCGCCCGGACCCTGCTGGGGGACCTCGGCGCCGACCACGCGGTCCCGGGTGACGGCCATCTGCCCTGCCACACCACTCTGTCCGCCTGGGGCTCGCCCCTGCTGTCCGCCGTCGACGGCATCCGCGACCCGCACGGCCACGGCTGGCATCTGGACCGCGAGTTGTTCGACCAGCGGCTGCGCCGGTGCGCCGAGGAGCACGGCACCGAGACCGTCCCGGCCCCCGCCGTACGGCCGGTGCACCGCGACCGTGACGGGACCTGGACGGTCGCGCTCGGCGGGCGGCGGCAACGGACCGAACGCTGCCGGTGGCTGGTGGACGCCACCGGACGCCGGGCCGCCCTCGCCACCGCCCTCGGCGCCCGCCGCCGCACGCTGGACCGTCTGGTCGCCCTCCATCTCACCCTGGGGCCGTGCTGTCCGCCCACCCCCGACACCGCCACCCTCGTCGAGGCCGCTCCTGAGGGCTGGTGGTACACCGCCCCGCTGCCCGGCGGCCGGCGCCTGCTTGTCCTGTACACCGATGCCGACCTGCCCGGAGCCGCACCGGCCGCCGACCCGGGGCCCTTCCGGACCCGGCTGGCCGGCACCCTGCACATCGCCGCGCGTACCGACCCCCACCCGTTCCCCGCTGCGGTCGTCCCCCGGCGGGCACCCGCGCACACCACCTACCTCGACGCCGTGCACGGCGACGGCTGGGTCGTGGCGGGCGACGCCGCCATCGCCTTCGACCCGCTGTCGTCGCAGGGCATACTCACCGCCTTGTACACCGGCATGCGCGCCGCGGAGGCCGTCCATGCCCACCTGCGAGGAGACCCCGCGGCGATGGCCTCCTACGCCACCGCCGTCGCCGACGTCCGCATCGCCTACCTGCACAACCGCCACTCGTTCTACCTCTGCGAACACCGCTGGCCGTCCTATCCCTTCTGGCACAGGCGCCACACCGAGTCCGCACCTCGCCCACCTGGACACCGGACGCCCTGGCAACCGGGCTGAACGGCGCATGCCCTGATGCAGGAGTGGGACGCCTTACCCGTCACACAGCAGTTGCCGCCCGGCGTGACCGTCCGCAGCACACCGTGCTGAAGCCGCTTGCTCAGTGACACGGGGCTTCCGGCCCGGAAGCCCCGTCACGCGACCAGGGAGAAACCGCGGATCCTGGTCCACAGCCCCTGATGCGTCGCTCCACGCTCAGGTCAGGGGTTGGGGCTCTTGTCCGGATGCAGGCAGTCCCACGTCTTGGGGCCTACGATGCCGTCCTTGGTGATGTGGCACCGTCCCTGTGCCCAGATGACGGCGGCTTTCGTGGCGGAGCCGAATTGGCCGTCCTCCTCGAGGCCCCGGCCGTAGATGTTCAAGAGGCACTGTGCGTGGGCGACGGCCTTCCCGGTGTCACCGGGGTAGAGGTTCGGGTGGGCCCCGTTGTAGGGACAGGCGCTGTCCGAGGCCGACGCGGCCGGTACGGAGGCGGGAGAGGCGATCGCCGGGCCGGCGGAAACGGCTGCCGCGCCGAGGGCGAAGGACGAGACGACGAGCCCGGCTCGCCTCCTGAGCGTCATGGACATGAATCTTCTCCTTTTCCACAGCAGGGTGAAGGGCATCGGCCTTCGGCGCCTGGACGCCGCCGCAGCCGACGCGCGATGGAGTGAACTGAGCACGGCGGGGGCGGGTGAGTCACCCTCACCGCGGTTGCGCGGCGGGGGACACGGCCTCCGGCCGTCTTCGTGCGCACTGCGCGGAGTTGCTCAGCAGCGGCCGATGCCGGGCCGCGGGTCGGCACCGGTGTTGATGTGCTGGCCCGGGGTGTATCCGTCGACCCAGTGCTCGCCTTCCCACGTCGTGGTGTAGTACCAGATGGAGTTGCCCGAGACCGGCTGACCGACGTGGTAGCAACGGATCGACAGAGGCTGGTCCTTGAAGAGGTTCCGCTTCACTCGACAGGTCGTTTTGGCGCAGGTGTACTGCTTGGTCGCCTGGGTGGTGAAGAAGACGTCGTCGCTCGGGGCGGACACCGCCGACGACGGCGGCGCAAGGGCAAGTATTCCCGCGGTCACCAGCCCGCCCAGTATTCCTGCCGACTTCACGACAGCCTTCATCAGTCGCGACTCCTTCCAGCTCTTGGTGACAGGGGTGTCCCGGTCTGACTCGCCACCGGGTGCGGCATCCGTGGGTGCCACGGGGTGCGCCGGTCCACTCCACGAGGCTCCCCCGGGTCGGCCGGCCGGCCTCCCGCCTTCCGCACGGCGGTGGCTGCCGATGGCAACGGCCAAGAGCCTCCCCACGACGGCGAGCGTGCACAAGGCACCCAGGCGTTCGCGTACGTTCGGAACAGTCCTGACCAGCCGCCGAACACTGTCGAACAGCAGATCCCGAACATGGCCGAACAGCTTGCCGAGTTGACGAATTTCCCGGAAGCGCCCAGCTGGGAGTCCCCGTTACGGTGGGATCGTGGGACGAGGGGCAGAGAGCAAGGGCGCCCAGCCGCCGCCACCTGGGACGCCGCAACCGGACCGGCCACGCAGTGCCGAGGAGTACGTCGCGGCGTTGCGTGCCCTGCGGATCTGGTCCGGCATGTCCTACCGGCAGCTGGAAGGGAAGGCCGCTGCGCGCGGGGACACGCTGGCCTCCAGCACGATGGCGACCGCTCTGGGACGCGCGACGCTGCCCCGCGAGCCGTTCGTCGCCGCGTTCACCCGCGCCTGCGGACTCAGCGAGGCCGAGGTCCAGCGGTGGCTCGACGCTCGCCGGCGCCTGGCCATGGCCCAGCAGCCGCCCGGCCCCCGTACCGGTCTCGGCCCGCCCGGCGCCGACGAGCGGGCGGCACCCGACACGGCCGTAGCCGGCCGTGAGCCGCGGTCCAGGCGCCGGTACCGCCTCATGCGCCTGGTGGCGGCCGCGGCGATCGGCGCCGCAGCAGCCCTGGGCGTACAGACACTCCTGTCGGCCCTGTCCCCAGCGCACCCCACGTCACCCGGGCCGCACCCGGTGCAGGGATTGGCCATCCTGGCCGTGGGCAGCTGGGCACAGATCCACCCCGCCCGCACCCCACGGCTGTGTGTCACCGAAGGACGGGACCGGACGCACCGCTACGCCACGGCCGTCGCCGCCCAGTACCCCTGCGCACAAGCCGTCCCGCCCCGCACCTACATCGAACCCGTCGGGGAGAACCTGGTCCAGATCCAGTGGCACCACCCGAAGTACGGCATCGGCTGCCTGACCCTCTTGCGCGACGGCCCCGGCCGCGATCTGATCGAACCCCGGGACGACTGCGCCGAGGACGATCCGGCACAGCAGTTCCGGATCGAACCGATCGGCCCGCCGGCCTCAGCGCACTTTCGTCTCCGCCCCGCCGCGACCGGTCAATGCCTTTCCGTCCGCGACCAGGACACCGTCGAAGGCGCCGAAATCGTCCAGGGCCGCTGCTCGGGCGCCCGCGACCAGGAATTCCTCATCACCCTGACCACGCCCGCCTGACGACGCTTCCCGACGGGACGCCGGCGGCCGGGCAGGCATCGGCCGGCCGCTGTCGCCGTGCGTGTGGTGGGGTGCCGCGGCACAGGCCGGTCAGACTCTCGGGGACCACGACGGGGGACGCCCGCGCGGTCGCGCAGGTGCGGGAGGGCTGCCGCCGAGCGGCCGTAGGCACCCTTCCCGGGCGGGGACGCCGCCGGCGCAGGCAGCGAAGAACACGGCGACACGGCCCTCTCAGGCCGAGGGCTGGCCGAGCGCAGCCCGTCCATGGCCGACCTTGTGGGCGAGGCTCAGGAGGTACTGCATTGACAGGGTCACCAAGCTCGCGGAGCCCCACAAGTCTGGAGAGATGCCGCAAGACATGCCGCTTCGCCATGAACGGGCACCGGCGTGGCACGTGCTGCGCGCCTGCAGGCCGCAGGTGACGTGCAGGGAGCGCACGCCTTGGTCGGCACAGACCGCGTGCCACGCGCCGCGCGGCACATACAGCACGTCCCCGGGGTGCAGGACCAGGTCGGCGACGGGCTCGGTGGGTGCCTCGCCGGGGTCCTCGATGTCGCGGTACAGCGGGTACGGGCGGGTGGTGCCGTAGATCCGCCACCGCTTCGCGCCGTCCAGCTGGACCACGATCGTGTCGTGGTCGTCCCAGTGGACCCCGAAGCCTTCAGTGCTGGTCCAGGCGATACAGGCGCTGGACCGATCGGCCCCAGTGCTGCCGATGATGCCCGGCATGCCCGAGCGCCGCACTCACGACTACCTTCGCGGTGGCGTCACCACCTTGTTCGCGGCGCTGAACACCGCGACGGGCGAGGTCATCGGCTCCCTGCACCGTCGCCACCGCGCCGCGGAGTTCAAGAAATTCCTCGCCAAGCTCGACAAACAGGTACCCGCTGAGCTCGACGTCCACCTGATCTGTGACAACTACGCCACGCACAAGACCCCGTCCATCCAGAAGTGGCTGCTTGCACACCCGCGCTTCCACATGCACTTCACGCCGACCAGCTCGTCCTGGCTGAACCAGGTGGAGCGCTGGTTCGCGCTACTGACGGACAAGCAGATACGGCGCGGCGTGCACAAGAACGTCCAGGCGCTCGAGAAGGACATCCGCGACTGGATCGCCCACTGGAACGAGGACCCCAAGCCGTTCACGTGGACCAAGACCACCGACGAGATTTTCGAACGCCTCGCCGGCTACCTGAACCGCCTGCCAGCACCCAAAACCTAGTTCTGCAGCTTTTCCAAGACTCAAAACACCTCCTAGGTCACCGACACCGGGCGGCACTGCCCTGGCAACGCACGCACAGGAGCGATCCACGACCGGAGGGTGAAGCTCGAGCTCAGTTGTTCCGTCCTGCGGGTGGATTACGGCTGTGCGGCTGCGGAATCAGCCGGTCCGCTCGGAAGCTGAGCGGGGGCGGCGCGGGCCGCGGGGAGGGGTCTCATGGCGGACAGCAGGGTCTTGGTCGCGGTACGGGAACGTCCACAGGGTGAGGGTGCCGGTGCCGAGCAGTTGGCGCGCATCGGTGAGGCGATCGAGAAGCGGGGATTCGACGTCCGATGGGCCGTAGGCGTCGCGGACGCCGAGGCGGTGCTGCGGACGGAGGCGGGGCTGACCGCGGCACTGGTCGCCTGGGAACTACCGGGCCAAAGAGACGCGGGCGGCGAGCCCGGGGGCGCCGCGGTGCTGCGCTCCATCGGCCGGCGGTTCCAGGATCTTCCGGTCTTCTTGGTCCTGACCGACGACGGCGTACGGGACCTGCCGCTGTGGGTGTCGGAGTCGGTCGTGGGCTATGTGTGGCCGCTGGAGGACACTCCCGGGTTCATCGCGGGCCGGATCACCACCGCCGCGCGCACCTACCGAGATGCCGTCCTGCCGCCCTTCTTCCGGGCGCTGCGCCGCTTCGACGACGCGCACGAGTACTCCTGGCACACCCCGGCCCACTCCGGCGGTGTCGCCTTGCTGAAGTCGCCCGCGGGCCGGGCCTTCCACGACTACTTCGGGGAACGGCTGTTGCGCAGTGACTTGTCGATTTCCGTGGGGGAGCTCGGCTCGCTGTTCGAACACACCGGCCCGATCGGCGAGGCGGAGCGCAACGCCGCCCGGGTCTTCGGCGCCGGCCTCACCTACTTTGTGCTGCACGGGGATTCCACCTGCAACCGAATGGTCGGCCACTTCAGCGTCACCCGCGACGAGATCGCGCTGGTGGACCGCAACTGCCACAAGTCGGTTCTGCACGGGCTGGTCGTCTCCGGCGCCCGCCCGGTCTACCTGATCCCCACCCGCAACGGCTACGGCCTGGCGGGGCCGCTGCCCCCGGCGGAGCTCGCGGCGGGCTCCGTCGCGGCCCGCATCGCCGCGAACCCGCTGACCCAGGGTGCCGTGTCGCCGCACCCTCAGTACGCCGTCTTCACCAACTCCACCTACGACGGACTGTGTTACGACGCCCCGGCGGCGACACAGGCGTTCGCCACGAGCACGCCCCGGCTGCACTTCGACGAGGCATGGTTCGCGTACGCCCGCTTCCACCCGCTCTACGCGGGCCGGTACGGCATGTCAGTGGACGAGGACACCTTCCCCGGCCCGGACCGGCCGACGGTTTTCGCAACCCAGTCCACCCACAAGCTGCTGGCCGCGCTGTCGCAGAGCGCCATGATCCACGTCAAATCAGCCCCAAGGGCGCCCATCGAACACGACCGGTTCAACGAGGCGCTGATGATGCACGGCACCACCTCCCCGCTCTATCCGATGATCGCCTCACTGGATGTGGCGACAGCGATGATGGACGGGCCGCAGGGCCGTTGGCTGATCGACGAGGCCGTGACCGAGGCGGTCCGCTTCCGCCAGGAGATGGTCCGCATCCGGCGCCGTATCGAGGAGGCCGGCGACCGACCACCCTGGTTCTTCGGCGTGTGGCAACCCGAGACGGTTACCGACCCAAGCACCGGAACCCGACTGCCGTTCGACGAGACCCCGGCCGACCTGCTACGCACCGAACCGACCTGCTGGCACCTGGAACCCGGCGCTGCCTGGCACGGTTTCCCGGGGCTGACCGACGGCTACTGCATGCTCGACCCGATCAAAGTCACCCTGACCTGCCCGGGCATCGACGCGACCGGCGAGACCGGCGAGTGGGGCATCCCGGCACGAGTGCTCACCGCCTACCTGGCCACCCGCCACATCGTCGTGGAGAAGACCGACAGCTATACGACGCTCGTCCTATTCTCCATGGGCATCACCAAGGGCAAATGGGGCACCCTCCTCGACGCCCTGATGGACTTCAAGGCCCTCTACGACGAGGACGCCCCCCTCGACCGGGTCCTGCCCGCACTGGTCGCCGAGCACCCCAGGCGATATGCCGGCCAAACCCTGCGCGAGCTGTGCCAGGACATGCACGACCATCTCCGCGCTGTCCGCCTGGTCGACCTGCTGGACACCGCTTTCCAGCAGCTGCCGGAACCGGTCACTCCACCGCAGCTGTGCTACCAACGCCTGATCCGCGGTGGTACCCATCGCCTACGGTTGACCGAGGCGCCGGGCCAGGTGGCCGCCGCCATGATCACCGTCACCCCGCCCGGCATCCCCGTCCTCATGCCCGGCGAGAGCGTCGGCGCCCCCGACGGCCCGCTGCTGCGCTACCTCACCGCCCTCGAATCCTTCGACCGCCGCTTTCCCGGATTCCGCAGCGAAACCCACGGCGTAACCCTCGACCCCGACACCGGCGACTACCTCATCGAATGCCTGCGACCGGCAGCCGACGAGGAGACAAGCGCCGACGCACAGGAACGCCGCACCGTGACACCGGCCCAACGCAGCCATCCGAAGGAAACCCGTGACCGGTCCTGACGGGACTGTCCACGTGACGGCTCTGGCCCGTAGTCGGTGGTGACACCGAGTAGCCATCAGCGATCACGAGTCGATCGCGCAGCGGGACCAGTCCAACTCGCCGCGGGAGCCGAGCTCGTCTAGGACCAGGCGGTGGAGCCTGGCCCACACCCTGGCATTCGACCACTCGGCAAAACGGCGGTGAGCCGTCGCCCCCGACGGACCGAATGACGCAGCGGGCAACTGCTGCCACGTGCACCCCGACGTGGCCACGGACACGATCGCGGCCAGCACCTCACGGTCGCCATGCCTACGGCGTCCACCGCCCTGAGGCCGCGAAGGCGCCTCCGGCACCACCCGCCGGAACAACTCCCACCGTTCGTCCGGCACCAGCCGCTCAATGATCCCCTCCACGACCCACAACCTACCGAGGCATGACGGAACGTCGCGCGTACCCGAGTGATCTGTCCGATGCCCGCTGGGAGCTGATTGAGCCGGTACTGTCAGCGTGGCGCTTCGAGCGTCGCGGCCGGGCCCTGGACTTCGGCCGGCCGCCGCGGCACGACCTGCGCGAGATCATGAACGCGATCCTGTACGTGGACCGTACCGGCTGCCAGTGGGCCTACCTTCCGCACGACTTCCCGCCCCACCAGAGGGTCTACGGCTACTTCGCCAAATGGCAGACCGACGGCATCTTCGCCCAGCTCAACGGCCTTTTACGGGAGTTGGTGCGCCAGCAGGAGGGCAAGCATCGCCACCCCTCGGCCTGCGTGATCGACGCCCAGAGCGTCAAGACCTCCACCTCTGTCCCCGCCAAGACGCAGGGCATCGACGCGGGCAAGAAGATCGTAGGCCGCAAACGCAGCATCATCACCGACACCCTCGGCCTTCTGCCAGCGGTGCTGGTCACCGCGGCCGGCGTCCAGGATTCCACCGCTGGTCGCGCCCTGCTCGAGCAGGCCGCGACCGACCACCTCACCCTGCGCAAGGTCTGGGTCGACGGCGGCTATCGCAAGCACTTCGTCGAACACGCCGCCACTCTCGGCATCGACCTCGAAATCGTCCAACGCGCCTCCGGGACCAGGGGATTCACCCCGATCCCGAAACGCTGGGCCGTGGAGCGGACCTACGGCTGGCTCATGCTGCACCGCCGCCTGGCCCGCGACTACGAAACCCACCCGCACCGCTCCGAAGCCATGATCCAGCTGGCCATGACCGACCTCATGGCCCGCCGCCTCACCGGCGAGACCACCATCTCCTGGCGCGACCCGACATCACCGGATGAAATACGCATCCCAGGATGAAACAAAGGGAGAAAACGACCTCTTAGTCCGGCGCCTTGGGGCCGGCCGCGCGTCGATCCAGCCGGAGGGCAGGGGCCGGTGCTAGGCCCTCCGGCCTCCGGCGCACCAAGAAGAAGGGGCGGCACCCTGTGGGGGGTGTCGCCCCTCTACGCATCATCTGCGGAAACTGTCAAGATAGTTCACTGACCAGGCAAATTGGTGTTTGCTGGCTTGGTTGCCGTTGAACCGGGTGAAGCCGTTGTGCCCTCCGTGTGCGGCTGGGCTCCGTCACGCGTCGGCATCACAGAGGCCCCGCCCTGAATCGACGCACTCCAGGGCGGGGCCCTTTCGTCTTGCTTGCACAGGTTGCGGTCGCCGAGAGCGGGTACGGGGCGTGACTCTGGCGGAACCGAGCCCGCGTAACATGCTTTGCTCTGATGAGTCAGCGACCGATTTATCGGACAGGACCTCGTACGGCGTTGCCGACACTGCACAGGCGGACGATTTCCGCCTGTCGCTTTACGAGTAGGGGCACTTGTGAATAGTTCCGCTGATAGGCGTTCCCCATATGTGGCCTACATACGCCCAGCCATTGGTCTCTGTGCCCTCGATTCGCCCCCAGACCCAGGCTTCGTTGTAGGAGTTGTAGACCTCACACCAGGCGTAGAATTTGGTTCCCTCCTTGACATTCCGCACTGTCTTGCAATGTCCGGCAGGGGCGGCCTTGAGGGCGTGATTTCCTGAGAACCTGTATACGGCGTCGGAGTTGTTTTTTACGCTCCAGAGGTCGCTGCAGTCATCTGCCGCGCTGGCAGTGCCCGCCCCGCCAGCGGTGCCTAGCACCGTGGACAGGGCTGTGACCGCCAAGAGCATCGAAATCCGCCTCTTAACCGACATGAATTCCCCCTCTGTCTATCTGCCTCGGAACCTGTGACGCGCAATTGTGCACGCGCCAATAGTCATTGAAGCATAGGTTTCCGTTTAAATGATCACCAGGGTGCGGGAACCCGTGCCAAGTCGCGCACCGGCCGACGTGCGGTTGGTCTCCCGAACAGCTCGTTGACCTACTCCGTGCCCATCTCAAGGTGCAGGAAGCGGAGCGGGAGGCGGCCGGGGAGCGGTGGGTGGACAACAAATTAAGCCGTTCATCGCAGCCCCCGCATACCCGTTCCCCGGCCTCCCCGGCGTCCTCGGACACCCAGCAAGCCTAGGACTCAAAGCTACTCAAGGCCGGGGATCGAAAACAGGCGCTCAGGGGCAGACCCACTTGGTGATATAAAACTTCCCCTTGTACGTCATGACGCCTCGCACGCACTCTGGCGCCTGAATGTGAACCCCCTTAGAGAGTTCCGCGTATCCGTTTCGGGTCTTCTTGTGGCCGAAGTCAACGCCTACGCTTTTACTCGTCCACTCGTTGTAGTGCTCCATACCGAGTCCGACGGTGATCTCTGGATCCTCGGGGTGCGCGGAATTCCAGTAGGAGACCGTGAACTTGTACGTGCCCGCTGTACCCACGTGGCCGCCCCTGATGCACAGTTGCCCCCCGTTGCTGGTGTCTCCACAGCCGTCCGGTGTGAAGTTCGCGGCGGGCGCGGCGGGCGCGGCGGGCGCGGCGGGCGCAGCGGCCACGGTCGATCCCAGCACGGCCCCCACGGCCGCGGTAACAGCCAATGCGTGTTTGATCCTCATGTCTCCCCCTTGGGTCGGGCGGACCGACGACGTCGGCCCGCCCGACCGATCATGCCCTTGCTCCCCTCGTGTGTCGTGAGCACTGCGTACACAGCGCCCTTAGCGCTCAGTGAACTGGGATTCGGTAGAAGATCATGTCCCGCATGGTGATTTGAGGAGTCGCTTGTAGCAGCAAGGGGCTGCGGCAAGTCCGAGAAGAGCCACGGCCCGGCCCCAGCCCGGGGACCCTGACGCGGCCGAGGGCCTCCTCGATCTGCGGAGAGTCCCCGCATTGCCCGGCGGTGACCACGATGGACACGGGCTTCTGCAAGATGCGCTGCCAGGTGCCGTTGCGCTGCCAGTGGCGGAACAGGTCGTACGCGCGGCCCCACGGCCCGTACTCCTCGGGCATGTCCCGCCACGGGATGCCAGCGCGGCCCCGGAAACGTATGCCGTCGATCAGCTGCCGTCGGCTCCATATCAAGGCCGCGCGATCCTCGACGCCGCGCTGGCCGCCGCCGTCGCCATGGGCGTCGCCGTCTGCGTAGCTGCTGGTGACAACGGCAGTAGTGACGGCGACCCGACGGGCAAGCCGCACACCGACTTCGCACTTGGGCATCCTGGAAGATGGAGGGCGCCGCAGATGACTAGGTAAATCCGTACATCTTCGAGTGAAAGGAGTAACGGGGCCATGACAAGCGTGAACAGTGTTGTTAGCCGTACGCGGCCCGTGCGGAAACCCGTCGGCTTTCCAGTTGACTGCCACTACAGTGAAGTCCCCCAGGCCGGAGTCAGCTGACCGCCCGGAGTCGCTCGAGGAGTTCCTCGACGCCGCCGATGTGCCCGTACGGCGCCAACTCCGGTTCGAGGTCGCGGACCATCGTCACGCACCGCGGGGCGTTGATCCGGCTTGCCAGGTCGAAGGCGCGCGTCGCCGTCTCTGCCGCGATATCCGCTTCCCCGGCACGGAGATGCGTCTGGGCCTGGTAGGCGAGGAACACCGATCGCGTCTTCGAACGGGTGGCAGGCAGCAGGCCCATGCCCTCATCCATGAGCTGGTGCGCCCGCCGCAGTTCCCCGAGGTCGGCGAGGCATCGTCCGGTGTCGGCAGCGAGATCGGCCTGCGACATCCAGGAGCACCACGCTGGTGGCGGGTCGTACGACCGGGCGTCCAGCCATTTCTCCGCTTGGCTGAGGGCCTGGCGACACCGGCCGCGTTCGTCGAGGACAGCCAGAGCCCGGGCCTGGCGCAGATAGAGAAGGGACCGTGCGGCGGGGTGCTGGGTGCGGGGGATGGCGTGCTCGAGTACGGCGGCGGCCGTGTCCGCGTCATTGAGCCACAACAGTTGATAGGCGAGATCGGACAGCACGCCGGCGCCGAGGTCGCGCTGACCGGCGGTGTGGGCGTTGTGCAGGGCGGCATGCCAGAAACGGCTGGCGGAGGCGTGGCGCCGCTCATCGAACTGTTGCCAGGCGATGACCTGGGCCAAAGAGGCGGCCAAGGTGTGCAGCCGCTGCTCGACGGAGCGGGTATAGCGACCCTCGCTGATGATCTCGGTGACGGTGTTCAGATGCGCGTCCAGGAGCCGATGGGTGCGCTTGCGGCGTTCGGTGGCCAGCTGGATCAGCTCGGCACCGGTGGTCTCGAGCCAGGTGACCATCTCGGCGTCGACATCACCGGTGCCCCACCGCGGGAAGGACGCGGACTCTGTCATGGCCCACTGGTGGGCGAGAGCAGCCAACGAGCCGCCGGTGTAGGCGATGAACGACCGTCGGTCCAGGGAGGACATCAGGGCCTTTCGGAGCGAGGGGACGGCGGTGTGCAGGCCGAAGGGCAGCGGGTCGTCTCGGCCCGGAAGCCAGTTGGGCCAGCCGAGATGGGCGACGGCTGCGTAGTCGATGCCGAAGACCTCGGCGATGAGTGGCTGGCCGGCGTCGTGGCTGACGGGCCGACCGCCCGCGGAGCTCTTCTTCTTCCGGTTGGCGGCCTGATCCCTCTTCTCCGGGATCACTGCCTTGATGCCGCGTCTGCGCAGGTGGGCCCGGTTGCCGCGGGAGGAGTAGGCCTTGTCGGCGGCGACCGCGTCCAGCCTTGTTCGGGGGCGTCCGACGGGGCTGCGGACCCGTACCTTGTTGAGGACGGGGATGAACTGCGGGGGGATGTCAGCGGCCTGGCCCGCGGTCAGCACGAACGCCAGCGGTCGGCACTTGCGGTCGGCGGCGAGGTGAACCTTGCTGGTCTGCCCGCCCCTGGAACGTCCCAGGAGGGCGGCCTTCAGGCGGCGTCTGCGTCGGCGCCGGGTGCGTCGTCGCTCCTCCCGCTCGGGATCTGCTTCGGCTTCCTGCTCGTTTCGTTCTTCGGCGCCGCCCCTTCTGACCGGGCCTTCTCCTCCTCGGCCGCGGCCTTCTCCAGGGCGGTGAGGACGTCCTGGTCCAGGTGCATCCCGGCGGCGTCGTGGTGAGCACGCGCGGTGGTGGAGTCGATGCTGACCAGAGACAGATCCACCTCACCCCGCTTCGCCGCTTCCGCGATCAGGCCCTCCAGCAGGCCCGCGAAGACACCGGCGTCACGCCACTGTCGGAAGCGGTTGTGGACGGTCGGCCAGGCACCGAACTCCTGCGGCATCTCCCGCCACTGTCCGCCGGTCCTGAACCTCCAGATCACACCCTCGAACTGCTGACGTAGCCGCTCGGGATACGGGCCGTACTCACCGATCGGCAGTGTACGGCCCGATGAACTCCCATTCTTCGTCCGTCAGTTGCACTCACGGCACGCAAGAAGATCTACCGTTTCAGGCCCCGCCGCGAGGGCGGTTCCCGAAGATCGATCACGACCCGATACGCACCCCCTGCTGCCGATGCCTCGGGCCCCGCGCGCGGCACGCACCTTTCCTTTGCCCCGCCGCGGTGTCCTCCATGATCGGGTCCGTCGATGTTCCGGCCCGCGAACGCCGGTGCGATGCCACGATGAAGGCACCGCGCCCGCGGCCGCGACCATCCAGAGGGGGCCGTCATGTTCCACAGCTCCGCCCACCCGCGCCGTCCCGACGATCGCATCTGGCTGGAGACACTCCGGGCGTTCAGCCGCCCGGTGGCCGTCCTCGTGCGGCCCCATCCCGGATGGCGCCGCCTGGTAAGCCAGGGGTCCGTCGACGGCTTCCTCCAGCGGCTCGACCTCGGATATTACGAGGAGCACACCATGCTGGTGCAGGTCACCACCCAGCGGCGCCTGCCTGAGCACGTCCGCGTGTTCTCAACCCTGAAGCCCGATGCGCTCCTGGGTGAGTTCCTCTTCAACTCTTCGCCTGACGGACCGATCTGGCTGCCCAACGTACTCACCGCCGGAACAGGCCAGCTCGTCGTCGACGGAACGGAGGTCAATGCGCAGGCAGTCACGTACGGCGACTACACCGCCACCCTCGCCGCGATCGGAGATGAGACCGTTGCGGTCGTCAGCACCGCCGCCCTCCACGATCGGGCTGTCCACCTGACCTTCGACACCACTGCCGTCCCCGCCTGAAGAGAAGCACCGGCCGCGTGGGCATCCCGCACGGCCGCGTCACGCAAGAAGATCTACCGGTTCAGGCCCTGCCGCGAGGGCGATTCCCGCAGATTGATCACGACTCGATACGCGCCCTAGTGCGGCTGCCAGGTGCCCAGTGCCGGAATCGTCACTGGAGCGCCGCCGATCCCCAGCCGTAGCAGCTCGATGGTGAGTATCGGGCCCCAGGCGGTGGTCATCACGGCCACCGCCGCGAGGACGAGTCGCGCCTTCAGCCAGAGCACCCTCCGCCAACGGTCCCGCCACGTGGTGGCGGACGCCGCCGCGATCGTGGCGGCGGGCCGCCCGCGCTCGTCCGGTACCAGGAGCACTTGGGCCTGTATGCCCTCCCCTGGGCGGACTGCCGGGATCAGGCCCACCGGCACGGCCAGGACCCCGAGCAGATACAGGTACCTCGGGGCGAAGACTCCCCCCAGCGTGATGGCGCCGACGGGCACGCGCGGGTGCAGCCAGCGCGTGTACGTGACCGGCCGCGCCAACGGCCGTAGCAGCCGACGGAATCGGGTGGGACGGGTGGAGGTGGGCACCTGGTCATCCTGCCAGTGGGGCAAGCGCGGCGGTCCCCCCGTATGGGGGAGAGGGAACCCACCACTGGGGGAGGCCGCGGGATCCTCTCGACTGCCAGGGTGGCTTCGTCATCAGCATCGACGGCCATGACCTCGCGAAGGACCGCGGTGGCGTCCGGGTGACGGACCGGCTCACCGTCACCGTGCGGTCGGTGCGGGACACGACCCCGGCATCGAGCTTCCCGGCGCAGGTCAGGGCCCCCGATGGTGACCGGCCGCGCAAGGTCGTGTGCATTCGTGCGCAGGGCCCACCGGGGGTCACGCAACCCTGCGGATGCCGTAGTCGGCCATCACACCTCTATCACCGGAGACAACGATGAAGCACAAACTCGCCGTGGTACTGGGCGTCCTTTCCCTCAGTGCGACATGCCTCGCCGTCGCCGGTCCAGCGTCAGCGACAACGCTCTCCTGGACTCCGTGTGCTCAGCCCGATGGCCCCGCAGACCAGCAGTGCGCTGATCTGTCCGTCCCCGTGGACTACCGGAAGCCGGACGGCGCCCGCCTCACGTTGCGCGTCACCCGCCTGGTCAGCGACCGTCCGGCCGCCCGGCGCGGCACCCTGCTGGTCGTCCCGGGCGGCCCGGGCGGCTCCGGGGTCGGCGCGCTCGCCCACACAGGACCGGCGCTGCGCAGGGCCTTGCACGGCGCCTACGATGTGGTCAGCCTCGATCCGCGCGGGGTGGGTGGCTCCACGGGCGTCGGCTGCGGGCTGAGCGCCGATGACCGGGATGTGATGAATCTGCGCAGCTGGCCTGGTTCCGGTGGCGATATCAGCGACAGCGTCGCCCGAGCCCAGCGCATCGCCGGCGCCTGCGCCCGCAACGGCGGTGCGGTCGTACGCAGTTACTCGACGGTGAACGAGGTGCGCGACATCGAGCGCCTCCGCCAGGCCATCGGTACTGCGAAGCTGGCGATGTACGGGGTGTCGTACGGCACGTATGTAACCGCCGCCTACGCGCAGAAGCACCCCGAGCACACCGACCGGGTGGTGCTCGACAGCACCGGCGACCCCGACCCGGCGCGAGTGGAACGCGGTTGGCTCGCCAACACGGCGGTCGGCGCCGGCGAGCGGTTTCCCGACTTCGCCCGCTGGGCCGCAGCCCCCGCCCGCGACCGCGACGGGCTACGGCTAGCCCAACGCATCAGTGAGGTACGGCCGTTGGTGCTGGCCCTCGCCGTCCGACTGGACCGCATGCCACGGGTGACCACCACGCCGAACAAGCCGCTCACTGGCAACATCCTGCGCCAGGCCGTCCAGCAGGCGCTCTACAACGACGTCAACTTCCCCTGGCTGGCCCAACTGATCAAGGCAGCCGCGGACCCCCACGCCACACTCGCCCTGCCCCCCGGATACGCCACGCCGATGCCGGACCGCGACGCCGCCGTATTCACGGCGACGGAATGCAACGACGTGAACTGGCCCCACGACGTTCGCAGCTACGCCCGCGTCGTGGCAACCGACCGCATCCGCCACCCGCTCACCGCAGGGCAGCCGGTGAACATCACCCCCTGCGCCTTCTGGCACACGGAGCCGACCGACAAGCCTGTCCACATCACCTCGGACGGGCCGTCCAACATTCTGATGCTCCAGAACCTCCGGGACCCGGTCACGCCCTACTTCGGTGCCCTGCGCATGCGGACCGCCCTCGGCGACCGCGCCCGCCTGGTCACCGTCGACCACGGCGGCCATGGCGCCTACCACGCCAACGGCAAAGCCTGCGGCGACCGGGCGGTGACGGAGTTCCTCCTGACCGGGCACCGCCCGACGGCCAGCGTACGTTCAGGGCTGGTTCGACGCCGTGATCCGACCTGCTGCCAACTACCCCCAGAACAACTGGGGATGGTCGTCCTCACTGGGGGTGTGGCTGGATGCCTCCAAAAGCCACGGCCGGGGCAAGGCCTTACGTCACACCATCGCCGAGAACCTCCACTTTTTCGCCAGGTTCCCTTTCTGGGGGACGCTGGAACTGGTCGAATACGCCGAGCACGCCGCCCGAACGGCGACGGGAACTCCCCGGCAACGAGCTGCCGATGCCACGGCTGAGGCCCTGCGGTGGGCGTGGGCCCGTCACGCCGACAGACTCGGCTGGGACGACGCCGAGTGGTACGAGTACGTGGATGTGCACGAGCTGATCGGCTGGACGATGGCGGCGCTGCAATTTCCCGGGGTGAGGCCGTCCCAGGCTGCCGACCGGGTGGAAGAGATCGCCGGACAGAAGTGGGACGACTGGTCACCGTGGGCGTCGGATGAACTACCGGCACCGTTCATTGCCCGGGCGGCGCAAGCTGTGGCGGACTGTGTGACGACAGGCGCGGCTCCGTCTGCCTCGGAACGGCCCCTGCAATCGCCGTGGCCATCTGGCTCCGAACATGATCGACCGGACAATTCCTAGCGGAGTTGCTCATCAAACGCTCGCAGTGTGTGATGGGGCTTGCCGGGTCCGGTGGGTGGACGAGTGCGGCCACACGTGTCTTCGAGGAGAGGGGCCAGCCGGTCGAGGTCCGGGATGCGGGTCCGGCACATAAAAGTCCCACCAAGGATGGCTTGCTTCCTGGTGTCTTGCTGTCGGTGCCATCTATTGGGGTTCATGATCGCGAACCGGGTGGCTGTATGCCCGTGGGCTGGGAGTGAGCACGGGGGAGAAGTACGGGTATTGGGTTGCACGATACCGGGTGCTGATCCGACGCAGGGACGGAATCGAATGACCCTTCTCGAACGCCTGACCGAGCTTTGCCCGCCCCCCGCTCCTGTGCAGCCACCGGTCAACTGGGCAAGCGTTGAGTCCGCGCTCCGGCTACGTCTGCCCGAGGACTACAAACAGCTCACAGCTGCCTACGGCCCCGGACGCTTCGCCAACTTCCTCTGGGTCTTCGACCCGCGACACACCTCGGTCCACGTCAACCTGATCAGCCCAGCCCAGGATCGCACCCGAGAACAGGTACGTGACGACTATGCCCGGGGAATCTATCCCGCTCCGGTCGATCCTGACCTCCTGCTTCCCTGCGGGGGCACGGACAACGGCGAGGACCTCTTCTGGATCACCGATCCCAAGAACGATCCGGATGCCTGGACCATCGCCGTCAACGAAGCACGCGGACCGCGCTGGTACACCTTCGACGGGAACCTGACCCAGTTCTTGGTCGCCGTACTCAGCGGCACCACGACCGTCCCGCAGTTCCCCGAAAGTCTCTTGGAAGGTGGGGTCGACTTCAAGCCTTCCCGCCTGGACCGATGGTCTCCGCCCCTCCCACCAGTGACCCCTCCCGCCAACACCGACGAAATCCGCAACTGGGCGCGCGCGAACGGGTACGAGGTTCCGATGCGGGGCCGCATTCCCGCAGAAGTTCGGCAAGCGTGGGAGCAGGCGCATCAAGGCGACTGACCGAGTTGGCTGTCAGTGTTCCGCACGTCGTCGAGGTGGAGTTGACACACCCCGGCCAGAAACCCGAGAACTGGACGCGATGGATCTTGTAATCGACCCGCCGCGCGGAGTCGCGCCGATTCTGCTGGGCATGACGCTGGACGAGGCGCTCGTCGCAGTGCCCGACTGGGGTGAGCCCCGGGTGCTGCGGCGCCCGAGCCGGAACTCGGCGAAGGCGTCCTGGACTCTCGACCATGTCGGCGTACAGGCCCTGGCCGAAGGCGGGACCCAGGTAACTGCGATCGACTGGGGCAGCAGCTCGATCGGTGCTCGCTCGTCGGCGGCGTAGCCAAGAGCCAGGGCGATGTGCTCCTTGACGCCCCCTTGCGTGTGAGCGATGCGCAAGGCGGCGATCGCAGGGCGGTCGGCTGTACCTACGGCGACAGCCCGGGTGGACTGGGACTGGCGGGCGCGGCTGCGGGCCAGGTCAGTCAGTTGCCCTGGCGACCAGGGGACGTTGACGGGCTCAGCGGTGGCCCGTCCGGCCGGCGGCAGTCCGGTGAGGGTCTGCCAGGCGTCCTCCAGAGCGCCACCGAGTATCAGGTGCTCCTGGGCGGGATGGATGGTGCGGATGGACGGCAGCAACTGCCGTTCACCGCCCTTGCCAAGCGGGGGTTGGAAGGCGTCCGCGATCCGGGGGCCGTTGTCGGTAGCCGGGCTGAAACGTCCGTCGTGCCAGCGCAGTACGGCTCCGGAGAGGCCGTCGTAGTAGCCGTTCTCGGGGTGGCGTACGACCCAGCGTGCGGGAATGCGCTCCAGCACGGTGCGGGTGGGCAGGCTCAGGCGGGTATTGGGGGACGTGACGAGATACAGCTCCCGTCGGCCCCGCGCCACCGTTCGCACCGCCTCGGTCAGCCATGTCGTGGCGGCAACGACCGGGCGGTCGTAGATGACGATGACGCTCTTGTCGGTCAGCACATCCGCATCGGTCAGTACGTCCACGTCAGCGGGCGGGCATTTCTGCATTGACAACCCGGCCGTTCTCGAACGCTTTGACCATCACCCGCCGAACTTCGCGCTCCGTCCACGTCGGCGGGCAGAACAGTCTCGTCAGCACCTTGATGGCCCACCATGGTTACAGCCTGGAGGACACCATGGCCCAGGCCGTCACTCTATGCAATCGCATCATGGCCCTCTTCCTCCGGCTCCGCGACCGACTCACCAGCGAGGCGAGCCCCGCACTGGCTAGGTTCCTCCAAGATGCCGGCAACATGCTCGCCAACGTGACATGGACGCACGCCAACAGCGCCCGCTACGGAGACATCCCGCCCCTGACCCTCACCGCCGAGTGCCCTCCCGGACTCGACACGGGTCCACCCGCGATCCCCTCCACTGCGTGTACCTCGCCGAGCGGACCCTTGCAGCGGCATGGTCAGAATCCTCAGTGGGCTGCTGCGACCCTCGGCGCCGCGTTGGTCGGTTGGCGGAACTGTGGGAACCGCTCGGCCTTCGGGTCCAGCACGTCGATCAGGGTGATGAGTTTCTGCTGGAGTTCGGCAAGCCGGGGCACGGCCTGCGCGGTCTGTCCGGCGAGCCGGTCGATGTCCTCAAGGAGCGGGGTGAACCATTTGCGGAAGACGTCGTCGCCGTCGAGCTTTGCACTGAATTCGGCATACCCCAGGCACCTGCGCCGGCCCGGTTCTCCGTCCGGGTGCACCATCAGCTCTCCGAGGGCCCGCTGCTCGACGCGCCAAACGCGCAATATGTCGGCGGCCGACGTAGTGCGATTCAGAACTGTGCTGATGGACGAGATGACCGTCACGGCGCTTCGGTTGGCCCGTGACCGGCCGAGATCGAGGAACTGGACATCCCGTCGCAGGATCTCCACCCAACCCAAGTACTCGGCAAGCACGAACGCCGTGCTGCGGCGCACGTACTCGCGCTGCTCCTGCGTGCCCTGCAGGTGAAAGGAAGTCATGAATCCGCGGGAGGGCCCAGGCGAGAGGTCGGTCTGATGGCCGTGCAGGATGTTGTACAGCCTGGACTGCAGGTCGTAGGCGGCCCAAGCCAGCGAGCCTCCATAGGAGTCCATGAGGTTCCGCTGTTCCAGCAGTCGCAGGCGTCGCTGCGTCCAGTAGCCGAGCGCCGCGGTCGTGGCTGTGCCAGCCAGTGCTACGAACGCGGACACGAGCGTCAGCGCATCCACCGCACTACCCCCTCGATCTCATGCAGTTCGTCGCTCGTCTGCGTCAGTCCACGCGTGGGGACGACGAGCACGGAGCGTACCCCGAACCGCGCCCGTCGCCTTCCGGAACCAACTTGCGCAACGTGAACCAGGACCTCCCGGTCCCGGCCCCTGGAACGTTCCCCTGGCCAGCTATGAGGCGCAATGGCTGCGTGCAACCCCTGGGAACGCGACCAACGAGATCGCCGCTGAACTGCTCGAGGTCAGACCCCAGCCCGTTCCGACCGAAGACACGCCGCGGACTGGGCACTGCGCGCCGGCTCCTCCCGCGCAGCAGGGGCGATCGGAGCACTGCCTCAACTGGCAAGCGTATACCTCGCAGTGCACACGGTCCGGGAATCCAGCAATGGCCTGGGCGAACTCGACCAGATGGTACGCGCCTGAGGTACCCAGCCCGCGAGACTGCCGGTCACGCTTGACCGACTGGCGGCAACAGGAGTGCTGGAGTCATGGCAGGCCTGCCCGGACTCGGGAGATCTGCAGTGGATCCTCGCACGCGGCACGGGAACCGGCGTCGGTGATCACCGGCGGGAAGCGCGAGCATCGAGATCAATGTCAGTGACTTTTGATGTCACTCTGGTGCTGCGGGGATCGCCCGCTTGCTTCTGATAAGGGCCGGAACGTCCGCGTCAAGAGCGCCTTCGGCGTTGCCTGCTGTCCTGTCCCGGAGAACTGTGGGCAGGGTGAGGCTCTGACTTGGGGTGCCTGGAGTTGAGTGGGACAGCGCGGGTGGCGGTGTCCCACTCAACTCCAGGCAGCGTGATGTTCATCCGCGGAGCCAGGCCAGCAGCCGCCGTGGAGTCGGTCGCGATGCGCTGGCTGCCATGGTCCGGGGACTCGGCTTGGCTCTCCGGGCTTGTCGGGCGAGCCGGTGTTCGTCGGCTTCGCGGATGAGTTCTTGAGAGCGGATCTGGTGCGACTCGAAGTGCATGCCACTCGCTCCTACTGCTGGAGCTCCATGACGTCGGCGACCACGCAGCTGACGTTGTCGGGGCCGCCGGAGCCGTTGGCGAGGGCGATGAGTTCGCGGACGGCCTGCTCGGGTTCGCTGATCTCGGCGAGCACTCGGCGTATGTCTTGGGCCGGCACGACGGTCGACAGACCGTCGGAGCAGAGCAGATATCGATCTCCCCGCTGGGCGTCGTGAAGGCGCATGTCAGGGGTGGTATCGGCTGCTTGGCCCAAGGCCCGGGCCAACAGCGACCGTTGAGGGTGGGAGGCGGCTTCTTCCGGGCTGAGGCGTCCTTCGTCGACCATCGTCTGGACCATGGTGTGGTCGTGGGTGATCTGGAACAGTTCTCCGTCGCGCAGGAGGTAGACGCGGGAGTCGCCGATGTGGACGAGGGCCAGCTGTGACCCGGTCCAGAGCATCGCGGTGAGGGTCGTGCCGGTGCCTTCCGGTGAAGAGCCGCTCCCGGCGATGTTGCGCACGGCCTGCTTGGCCTGTTCGATGACGTCTTCGAGGACGTTGAGGAGATTGCCGGCTGGGATGCTGTCGGTTTCGAGGTGCTTGAGCGCGCCGATGGCGGCTGCGCTGGCAGGGGCTCCTTGGCTGCCACAGCCGTCGGCGACGGCGAGCAGCCGGGGTCCGGCGTAGGCGGTGTCCTGGTTGCTCTCGCGGACGAGGCCCGTGTCGGACAGAGCGGCGTAACGGATGCCCAGGGGCTTGGCGGTCAGAGACATGGCGGGGTCCTTCCAGGACAGGTGGTCGATGAGGAAGGTGGCCAGGTCCCGCCGTGCGGCGGTGTCGGCCTCGGCCTGGGCCCAGAACGCGCGGACCTCCTGGGCCGCCGCGGCTGCCTCCAGTGTGCAGACGTGTTGAATGCGGGCCAGGGGCATTCCCAGGCGGCGGAGCCAGGCGACCAGCCGGGCCTGGTCCAGCTGTTCCGGTGAGTAGAGGCGGTAGCCGCTCACCGGGTCGACGCGGGCGGGGGGCAGCAGGCCGAGCTCGTCGTAAAGACGCAGTGCCTTCGGCGACAGCCGGGACGCCTTCGCGAACGCCCCGATGGTCAGCAACCCCATGCTCGCTCCTCCTCATGTCGGGCACGTCGCCCGGCCCCACGGATGCTGTGGGCTCCCCCAAGGTGAAGGTCAACCAGGGTTTCTGCTTGGCCCCGTCCGATGGTCTCCCATCGGTCAGCCAACGCCCCACCAGGTCACGACAGCCAGAACGAGTGGGACAGGACACGCCACCGCAGTCAGCAACAGCCGACGTCCGGCCGGCGTTATGCGACGCACCCCGGGCACAGAGGCAAGCGCGGCGAGCAGTGCGGCACCGCCGGCCACGCCCGCCGCGTACTCCGCGAGAAGACCCCCGACGGCCGCCCCTTCCGCCGCGCCCCACAGGGCGACCATGCCGACCAGGAAGGTCAGCCATGCCATCGACAGGGCCGTGGCAGCGCCGAGCAGAGCCGTCAGCAACGTGACCCCTGGACGAAGGGGTCGGCTTCCACGGGCCGTAGAGCCTCGCGTAAGTCTGAGGATTCATGAGCCGGTGATCGTCGGCAGTCCGCGCGCACTTCATGAGGCGCTCTACTCGACCAAGCGCGTAGACGTACTCACTTCGGCTGCTCCAGGCGCGATCTTCAGGGATGTGAGGGCGATCGGGAGCGGTCCGGAACCGAACTGGTGCAGCACAAGTCTCCCGCACCATGATCTCCAACGAGCACCACGAGCACGCGAGTTCCGCCGGGGGCACCTCGCCGTCCGCAGTGACTGTGGATCCTCGGAAGGTCAACGACTACAACAGCTTCGCCGAGGCGTACACCGCCGAAAATGAAACCAACCTCAACAATGCCCACTACGAGCGGCCCGGGATGCTGACCCTCGCTGGAGACGTGGCCGGCCGGCGGATCCTCGACGCCGGCTGCGGTTCCGACCCCCTGTTCGCGGCGCTGCGCGACCGTGGCGCCATCGTGAGCGGCTTCGACGCGAGTGCTGGGATGCTGGAGCTGGCACGGCGGCGGCTCGGCGACGGTGCGGACGTGAGGGCGGCCGACCTGGGCGGCCGGCTTCCCTACTCTGATGACACGTTCGACGATGTCGTCGCGTCCTTGGTGCTGCACTACCTGGAGGACTGGGGGCCGGCGCTGGCCGAGCTGCGACGCATCCTCAAGCCCGGCGGTCGGCTACTCGCTTCCGTCGACCATCCTTTTGCCGTCAACCTCAGGCACCGCCAGGCCGGCCGTGAGGCCGAGTTCAACTACTTCGACACCACCAACTGGACCGAAGAGTGGACCATGGGCGGCCAGACCGCCCTGATGAGTATCTGGCACAGGCCGCTGCACGCGATGATCGAGGCCTTCATCGGGGCCGGTTTCCGGATAACGGTCATCAGCGAGCCAGAGCCTGATCCAGCCGCTCGTGAGCTGTTCCCTGAGGTCATCGCGGCCAAGCCGCGCTTCCTGTGCTTCCTGTTCTTCGTCCTGCAGGCTGGCTAGGACATTTGTGATGTTGTGGTCAACCGGTTGTCTTAGTGCCCGTTCCTGCTGCAGCCGTGACGTGGTGTCGGCTGCGACGCGTTGGCGAACGGCTGGTTGTTGACGCGCGCGGCCAGCACCTTGGAAAGGACATGATGAAGCTTCTCCTCACCGACTCCGGTACCAAGAACGCGAGCATCCAGGATGTGCTCGTCGATCTCCTGGGTAAGCCGATCGCCGAGTCCAGCGCTCTCTGCATTCCCACTGCGGGGTACGGGGGCCCGGCGCCGATCCGGGCGGGCCATGGCGATTCATCAGCGGACGGTCGCCCAGCCCCATGACCGAGCTGGGGTGGAAGTCGGTGGGCGTGCTGGAGCTCACGGCGCTGCCCAGCATTGACGAAGCGCTCTGGGTCTCCTGGGTTCGGGAGGCCGACGTCCTGCTGGTCAATGGCGGTGACGCGTTGTATCTGTGTCACTGGATGCGGGAGTCCGGGCTGGCTGAACTCCTGCCGTCGCTGCCCGACATGGTCTACGTGGGACTCAGCGCCGGGAGCACGGTGACGACCCCCCGCGTCGGGGAGGAGTTCGTGGGCTGGAAGCCGCCCGCTGGCGGCGACAGCGCGCTGGGCGTGGTTGATTTTTCGATCTTCCCGCACCTGGATCATCCGGATTGTCCGGACAACACCATGGCCGCGGCAGAACGATGGTCGGCTGGGATCGCGGGGCCGGCGTATGCGATAGACGAGCAGACGGCCATCAAGGTGGCCGACGGCGCCGTCGAAGTGGTCTCCGAGGGCCACTGGAAGTTGTTTTAGCTAAGGACCGGGGCGGCAAGGTCGCGGCGTCGGTGCGAGAAAGCTCTGTCGATACGCCCGGCGCCCCCTGCGGCTACTGGTCAGCCCAGACCGGGCAGACTCCGCAATTCCGAGACGCGGAGCAGGCGGGCCAGCAGCACGAACAGCACCAGCATCGTGACACCGCCGGCAGCCAGTGCCAGCGCAGAGCCGACGACGGGAGCAGGGACGGCACCGGAGCAGATGCGGGCCACCGCCCAGCCGACGGCGCTGGCGGCCCCCGCCGCAGCCGTGAGTTTCCCGTACGTACGCACGAGCCGCTTGCCGTCCAGGCGGCCTTCCAAACGGCGGCGCAGCTTGAGCCCGGTGACGAGCAGGCCGCCGGCGTAGGACGCTGCGTAGGCGGCCGCCATGCCGATGACGGCCCAGCGCGGGGGCAGGAAGAGGTGGCAGCCAGTGGCCAGGATGATGTCGAGGCCGGAGATCCAGACCGCCATCCAGAAGGGGGTGCGGGTGTCCTCGAACGCGTAGAAGCCGCGCAGCAGCAGGTACTGGGCGGAGAAGGGGACCAGGCCGAGTGCGAAGGCCTGCAGCATCTGGCCCAGTGGCTGTGCCGAGGCCGCTCCGCTGCTGCTGTAGGAGAACATCACCGTGGCGATCTGCGGTCCGAAAGCCAGGAAGAAGAAGGCGGCCGGGACGATCGCCACACCGGTCACCCGCAGGCCACGCGACAGGTCCTCGCGGACGTCGCCCAGGCGATGCTCGGCCACCGCTCGGCTCATCCGCGGCAGCATCGCGGTGACCACCGAGACCGTGATGATGCCCTGCGGGAGCATCCAGATGTTCTGCGCGAAGAAGTAGGCACTGTTGCCGGCACCGGCCCCCTGCGCGACGGCGTCCACCGCGTTGGCGTAGCGCGTCACCACTGTCAGGGCGACCTGGTTGACCCCCACGAACAGCAGGGTCCAGCGCGCCGCAGCCACGCTCTTGCCCAGGCCCGTACCGCGCCAGTCAAAGCGCGGGCGCCACCTGAACCCTGTTTCGGCGAGATACGGGATCAAGCAGACCGCCTGCAGAGCAATCCCGATCGTGGTGCCGATCCCTAGCAGCCGCACCTCGGCCGGTGTCACGGACGCGGCATCACCGGGAGCCGACACGAGCCACCGGTACAGGCCGAACATGGTGATCAACACGACGTTGTTCAGGACCGGCGTCCACATCATCGCCCCGAACCTGCCGCGGGCATTGAGGACCTGGCCCAGCATGAAGAACAGCCCGTAGAAGAAGATCTGCGGCAACAGGAACCGGGCGAAGGCCACCGTCAACTCGAACAGTTGGTGATTGCCCGGCGTGTCCGGCATGTAGAGGCTCACGATCTCCGGAGCGAGGACCACGCCGACGACGGTCCCGACTGCAAGCACGCTCAGCACCAAGGTGACCAACCGCTGCTCATGGGCCTGACCGCCATCAGCATGCTCGGTACGCGCCCGGACAAGTTGCGGCACGAGCACCGAGTTCAGCGCACCACCGATCAACAGCGTATAGAGACTGGTTGGCAGGGTGTTCGCAGTGTTGTACGCGCCCCCGACCGCCAGCGTCCCCAGCGCGGCGGCCTGCAGCATCAATCGGAACATCCCCGTTCCGCGCGACACCATGCTGCCCACCGCCATCAATGCGGACGAGCGCATCAGGCCCCCGGACGCGGCCCCCGAACGACGCCTCGCATGCCGGCGCCGCCCAGAGTGATCCGTCTCCGCCGCCGTGCCCCCTTGATCAACCATGGCCTCAACCCTAGAACCGCGAAGATCACTTCGGAGACTGGTGTCGAAGAACGTTTGCCGACAGGCAGCCCGTGCCCTGGTGGTGCAGCCGGGACAGACCACCGTCTGCCAGCGGCAGAACACCGGCCTGACCGGGCTCGACGATCACTACGCTCCAGTCCCATGAGGACGATTACAACGCGCACGGTCGAGTACCCGGCCGACGGTCTGACGATGGTCGGGCACCTCGCGCTCCCGGCCGGTGTCGACCGCCCCGCGACCTGGTCGTGCGTGCTGGGATAATCTCAACACCCGCCGGGCTGCCGGGATGCGCGAGTACGCCGCCGCACAAGACTGGCTCACTATCGTGCAACTGGCCTCTTACGCACCGGATTTGAACCCGGTCGAGGGCATATGGCCGCTGTTACGGCGCGGCCCGCTGGCCAACACTGCCTTCGCCGACGACGAGCACCTCGAACGCACCCCCCGGCGAGTCCCGAAGACCCTCATGGGCGGGACGTCACCAAGGAATCCAGCTGCGCACAGCACGACGCCCCGCCGTCCGGACCGCGCAGGTCTGGAGGCGGGACGAGACGGGCGAGCCCCGGCCGGTGAATGCACTGGCCGGGGCTCGCCGCGGCGTTGCTAAGCGGGAGTGACGTTCTCGGCCTGCGGGCCCTTCGGGCCCTGGGTCACGTCGAAGTTCACCACCTGGTTCTCTTCGAGGGACCGGAAACCGCCAGAGTTGATGGCGGAGTAGTGGACGAAGACGTCGGGACCGCCGCCGTCCTGGGCGATGAAGCCGAAACCCTTCTCCGCGTTGAACCACTTCACAGTGCCGGTAGCCATGTGCCTGTCTCCTTCGAGGGGACTCGTGTCGGGCCCCACACCGTGCGGGATCCGGAGGTGATCGCCCTGGTCCGGAGAGGCGTTGAACAGCAAAAACGCCCGTGACGGCGATCACGGGCGAACGGGACTTCGGAACCACGACTGCTAATCACGACGCTACACCGGTTGGTCGAGCTCGGCCACAAAGACTCGCGACGGCAACCGCCCCCGTGGGTCGACCGGCCGCCACCGGCACCCCGTGCCGGTACGGCTCCTGGCCAAGGCCGTACAACCAATACTGCTCATTTTCCGTTCGGAGGCTTTCCGGGGCCAGGCTTCCCCAGGCCGTTGGCGGCCGGAGGTCGAGGTTGTCGATGATCGAGAACAGGGCGGCCACCGAGCGGCTGCGCAAGTACCGCATCAGCGCGGTCGATCGTAGGGGCGAGTGGTCGACGCACTGATTCAGCCACTGCGGCCGTCGCGTCCTGGCCGTCCACCATGACCCTGTCCTGGCGCCCCGGACGCCGCCAATGACCCCGGGCTCGCGGGGAGGGCCGGCGGTGGTCACCCCTGCGACATCAGTTCTACTGGATGCTCACAACAACTGATTCAATACTTTTCGTGTTCGGTCGTGTACATGCACGACGCCCGGAACCGAGGAGAGAACCCCCATGCGACTCGTGTTCACCAAGGCCGCCGTCCTGGCCGCCGCCGGCATGCTGGCCTTCGTCGCGGCACAGCCCGCTCGAGCCAGCAGCCCCAACAACCAGCCAGTCCGCGCCGCTGCCGAGGCCCCCGCGTACTTCGTGATGACCGACATCACGCGGGAGGAGTTCGTCATCAAGCTGACCAAGCCCGGGGACATCGAGCACGCCCGCGAACTCGTCACCGGCGAAACCACCGACCGCCCCCACCTGGTCTCGCGGATCGTCCACCGGCAGGCTGACTACAACTCGCGCTGGAGCTACCACACCAACCCGGACACCACCCAGTTCTTCGACAACTTTATCGAGGTCTGCGACTCGACCATCCCGTACGTCGAGGACCACCTCGACGAGGCCGGCGGCGCCTTCCTGCCCGGCAACGTCTGGTGCGACTGGACCTCGCGCATCATCAGGGAGATCCCCGCCCCGTAGGTGACCGACCGGGCCGGCCAGCGCCGTGCACGTCGCGCCGCCCGGCCCCACGCAGGACTGTTCGGGCCGGCCGTGAAGGCCGGCCCGAACACAGGTCAGCCGGTGGCGGCGCGGGGCGAGGAGGCCGGTCACCTCGGCGATCGCCTCCGGTGACGGCCTGAAGCACCGCTTCCGGCCGCGCACAGGTCTCGTGGCTCAGCGGAGCGGTTGCGGCTGGGAGACAGACCCCCTGTCCTGCCGGCCCACGGATGGTGATGGCCTCCAGGACCCAGGGGTGATGGCGTCAGCGGGCCTGGTTCAGCGCCCGGGCCAGTTCCCGGTTAGCCGCTCGCGCAGCGTCGAATTCCTCGGTCCGCTCATCGAGCCGGCCCCTTATGTCAGCCAGGTCTTGTTCGAGCAACATGATGCGACATTGAAGCTGGTCGATGTCGGCGGACGCGCCAAGGCCGCATTCCTGCCACGCGGTGTCACCGAGGCTCTGGGAGAGACGCTTCTCCAGCTGCCGGACCCGGACTGCCAGCCGTCTGCTTCGCTCCAGCGCGTTGGTCAGATCTGCCCGCAGCGAGGCCCGGCTGACGGCCGCGATCCGGCCCTCTTCTGGTGGGGCGGCTGCGGCGGCGTGGACGCGTTCGAGGACGTCGCGGTGCCGGTAGAGGTAGGTGCGGTCCACTCGTGCCGCGCGGGCCAGGCCTGGCCTTGTTCATGAGTTTCCAGTTTCAACAGCACTCATGCGCCGGAGTGTTCGATTCCCTGCGGCGCCAGTCTCGGTGTGCTGTCGCAAGGGGATCGGCTGCCTGTCCTGTTGCCGGTGGCTGTGTCGAGTCCTGCAGGTTCGCGTGCCCGAGGGCGGGTCCTACTCGTTACGATCACGGTCCTCGGTGGCTGACCTTGGGCCGTGCGACGACGAAGGGCACTACACGCCGTCATGACCCACCGTTTTCGTGACCTCGCTCCGGCTCCGGGCAACGAAGCCGTCCCCTCTCTGGACCAGATGCCGCCGGGAGTCCACCCGAAGGTACTGCGGGACGAACTGGTGGCTGCCGCGGAGTGGGTGTCGCAGTACCTGAGCAGCCTCCCGGCCGGCTCAGTGAGCCGTCCCATGTCTCCGCAGCGGCGAACCCGGCTGCGCGAGGCACCGCTGCCCCGCACCGGTGCGGAGCTGGGAGGGGTGCTGGACTTCGTGCGCGAGGAGATCGCGCCCTTCCCGACGGGCAACGGGCACCCCGCGTTCTTCGCCTGGGTCAACTCCCCGCCCTCACCAGCCGGGATCATCGCCGAGTTGCTGGCCAGTGCCATCAACGCAACCTGCGGCATGGGCGAGAACGCCCTCATGGACATCGAACGCGGCACCGTGCGAACGCTCGCCGACCTGGCCGGGCTGCCCGACACCACAGGCGGGGTGCTGACCAGCGGCGGCTCCATGGCCAACCTGCTCGCCCTGGCCACCGCCCGCACCTGGTTCCTCACCCGGCGCGGCTCCGGTGACGGCCCCGCCTACGACCGCGACCACGCTCGCCTCGCCCTCTACTACAGCGCCCAAGCACACATGTCCGTCGTCAAGGCCGCCGCCTGCATCGGCCTGCCCGCCCACCGGCTGCGCCCCATCCCCACCGACGGCCAGGACCGACTGGAGCCCGCCGCCCTGCGCGCCGCGGTCACCGGCGACCTGGACGCCGGCCTGCTGCCGTTCTGCACTGTCACCACACTGGGCACCACTGCCACCGGCGCCGTCGACCCGCTCGAGGCGGTCACCGACCTGTGCCGACGCACGGGGATGTGGCACCACTCGGACGGCGCCTGGGGCGGACTCGGCGCCGCCGTCCCGGCCCTGGCGCCCCTCTACCAGGGTGTCGGGGACATCGACTCGCTGACCGTGGACCCGCACAAGACGCTCAGCGTGCCGGTGGGATGCGGAGCACTGCTGCTCCCGGACCCCGAGCACCTGCACACGGCCTTCGCCCACCGCGCCTCCTACCTCACCACCGGCGAACCGGACGCGCTGCCGTGGCTCTCCCACGCCACCATCGAGCTGACCCGCCCCGGCACCCGCGCCCTGGCGCTGTGGGCCACCCTGCACCACCTCGGCCGGCCCGGCGTCACCACCCTGATCGAGCACTACCTCACGCTCGCCGACCAGCTGCGAGACAAGATCACCGATCACCCCCGGCTGGAACTGTTGGCAGGTGGCCCCTGGCCGGTCGCCTGCTTCCGCATCACCCACCCCGGCGGCGAGCCGGACGACCTCCACGCCCGCGTCGCCCACCGCGTCCGGGCGGGCGGACGCGCCTACCTCGCCACAGTGTCCGTACAGGGCCACACCGTCCTGCGCGCCTGCCTGTGCAACTACCGCACCACCACCAACGACCTCGACCTGCTGATCCGCGAAGTCCTCCACGCCGCCGACGCCGACAACCCACCACCGCCCGTCGCGAACGAGCAGCTGACACACAGCCAATGATCACCAGCGCCACCGCCATCGAAGGTAACCACCGACACCAAGCTGTTTCAATGCGTTGGCCTCAGGCTGCTGTCCGAACTCGTGAACATCTGCTGTCGAAACTGCGGCTCTGGCACAACTTCTGTGAAGCCACACCACCCGGGTTTGTGTCTGCCTCGGATCAAGCTGCTGACCTGCCGTTTCCCGGCGTGCTACGGCCTCAGACACCGAGCTTCCACTCGACACCACAGGAGTCGTGCCAGAGCCGAAACTGCTGCACATAGCCAGCTGGAGGAGCTTGTCGGTGATCGAGAACAAGACAGTCACCGCGAACGTGCACCTCAGGCCGGGATTACCCAGTCAGTCAAGGGTCTCTCCGGAGCGGGCAAGTGTCGCGCCAAGGCGGTCGCGAATAGAGCGTGTCCGGTCGACAGGTGGAATCCATGTCCCCCACACAGACGCATCCCGTGGCTTGCCGACTACTGACCGTATTGAATCTAGTGCGTTAAGTAACGGTCTCCTTATGGTCAAAGCGTCGCCAACACCGCATCCCTGGAGGATCCGTGGCACGCTTCCGCACTCGACTGGCCCTGCTCGGCTCGGCCGCAGCTCTCGCCGGCGCTCTTGTCCCCCCGCAGCTCGCCGGCATGCAGCCCGCCGCCGCAGCCGAGGAACACCAGTGGGTCGCCCTGGGCGACTCCTACACCGCCGGGGTCATCCATGCCGCGGGCGGCGTCTTCGAATACCCCCGCAATGGCTGCGAGCGCACCGACCGGTCCTACCCCCAGGTCATCGACCGCGACCTCGGCGGTCTCTTCGAGCTGACCAACGTCAGCTGCGGCGCCGCCACCATCGAGAACGTCACCGACGAACCCCAGCACCCGATCGGCCGTCACCTTCCGCCCATCTCCGAGGACCCGGACTACCCCTTCCCCCCGGTGCCCCCTCAGTCCGACGCGGTGGACTCCGGCACCGACGTCATCACCGTCGGCGTGGGCGGAAACACCCTCGGCTTCGCCGACATCCTCATGAAGTGCCCGGAGCTGGGCGGCGACAGCGACGGCAAGGGCACCCCGTGCAAGGACGCCCTGGGCGCCGGCATCCCGGCCCGGCTGCACAGGGTGCGCCAGGAATACGACCGGATGCTGCGCGTACTCCACGAACGCGCCCCGCACGCGAAAATCCTGGCCATCGGCTACCCCACCATCGTCCCCAAGGACACCTCCAAGTGCACCTTCGGCGACCTGACGAAGTTCGGCACAATCACCCAGGGCGACCTTAACTGGCTGCGTAAGGACGTCCTGGAACCCCTCAACAAGGCCATCGACGACTCGACCGGCACCCAGGAAGCCGCCAGCTTCGTCGACCTCTACACCTCCTCCCACAACCACAGCGTCTGCGACGACCACAAGTGGGTCGAAGGCTTCGTCACCCTCCCTGACCAGCTGTCCTTCGTACACCCCAACGCCCTCGGCCACCGCAACGCCGCCGACCACGTCGAAGAAGCGATGCTGAGCGCCATCAGCTGAGCGTCCCCGCACCCGGCACCCGGCACCCGGCCGACGATCCGACAGCGAACTGGCCTCCGGCACCAGCCAGAGGCCAGTTCCGCAATCCTGGGTACGCCCACTCCTGACTGGTCCGAAGTCAGTTATGAGCCTTCTAGCCGACGAGGCGGCGGCGCCAGGCCAGTGGGGTGACGGTGATGGCCCGGCCTGGGTCACGGTCCCACTCGACGTGGAGGCCGGCTGCTTCGAGGGCAGCCACGACCTCGTGGCCGATGGCAGCGGTGGTCTCGGACGAGCCGTCGAAGCCGCCATAAAGGAGCATGAGTCCGTGGCCGGCTGCGGCGGCATCTGTGCACTGGGTGTGGAAGTAGACGTAGCCGCGGGCGTCGGGCTCGCCTTCACCGCCGATCTCGGACTGGCCGCAGCTACGGCAACAGGTGAAGTTCTCGCGAGGCCGTGATGCCGGCCTCCCGCAGGGTGGTGAACGCGCGGGTGAGCCGCTCAGGGTCGGTCTCGCCTTGCCACTTGGCTTGCTCCGCGACGCGCTCCAGCCACAACCGATCAGCCAGGGCTTGTGCCTGCTCGCGCGAAACGGGTCGGCGGTCCCTGGTGACTAGGTACTCCTCAGCAAGCTCGGCCAGTTCGGCACGGGAGGCGTAGCCGCTGACCAGCACCTCGCGGACGCGCTTTTCCAACCCCTTGCGCTCGTCTTCATCGAGGTCGAGCGGCGGCACCTCCTGGGTGGGCCCCATGTCCAGCAGCGACCAAGCCAGAGCACTGCCCCATCCGGCCTCCTGGCGTGCCCAGCCGGTAATCGCCGCAATGACGACCTCGGGCCTGTCGGCCGCCGCCTGGAAGTGCCGATCAGCGGCACCGTCCCGGTGCTCCAACGTGTAGTCACCACCGGCCTGGTGCCAGACCTGGGCGAAGACGTCAGGCAGGTCAGGTATCCGCTGGACCACCAGGAACCGGTCACCGTCACCGCCGATGCGCCGAACCAGCCCGGCCAGCTCCTCGGCGGACACGCGGACGTGCCGCCCCCAGTTCGCCGTCTCCACCACGATCTCGAGCATGCACAGACTCTGACACACCCCTCTGACGGCGGACCTCCCCGGACCCGCGATGCCACTGCACGGTGACAGCTAGGGCCTGTTGCGAAAGTGGATCAAGAGTCGTGGTCGGCTTGGGTGGCTATCTGGTCTGACCAGCCGCGCGACAGGGGGAGATAGCCGGATCGGAGCGCGTCGCGCTGTTCAGTCACCCATTGCTCAACCTGGTCTGCGGATTCCGCGACGGGCTGATTCGTGGTGTCGAGCAGGTGGGTGCGCCATCGCCGATCGTCAGCAGTCCACTCGGTCCAGCGGTGCCAGGCCATACGGTGCCAGCTGTCGTCGATGATGACGTCGGGCCGGTACCGGGGATCCTCGGCGTGCTGGCGGTGCCAGGCGGCCCAGCCGAGGAAGGCGTCAACCGCCGGAGCGTCCCATCGGCCCGAGTCGCGCATGGTGAGCCTGTCGCGCCGGACCTCACTGGACACGTCGACCAGACACACTGCGATTCCGTCCAGCAGCGGGGCGGAAGGGCTGGCCAGGACCTCTCCCATCGGGGACTGCCCGGTCAACAAGAGGTCGACGCCGCGGTCCTGATACTCCAGTGCGCGACGTACCCACCTCTCGGTCATGCGGTCGCGCCACCGGTGATCGGCGCCTTCCGGTACACCGAGCTCGTCGAAGTCGTGCACGGCGACCCGCTCCAGCCGCTCGCCCACGGCATAGGCGAGCGTGGTCTTGCCCGAACAGCTGGAGCCGGTCAGTTTGAGCAGCATCTGACCAGGATGGCAGGTCAGTAATGGTGTCCTCGAAAGGTTTTCTGCGGGACTTTCCGCGCCCGCTCAGGCTTGTCACAGCCATTCGTTGATGGCGGCGATCAGCACGGTCGCTTCGTAGCGGACGGCGAGCTTGTCATACCTCGTGGCCACGGCTCGGTGGCGTTTCAGGCGATTGATCCCGCACTCCACCGCGTGTCGCTCCTTGTAGTCGTCCTTGTCGAACTTGGGCGGGCGCCCGCCGCGGGAGCCGAGCTTCTTGCGGTTGCGGATCTGGTCGGCCTTCTCCGGGATCGTGCAGCCGATCCCGCGTCTGCGCAGGTAGGCTCGGTTGGCGCGGGAGCCGACGCCTTATCTGCACGGACCTTGTCCGGCTTGGTGCGGGGCCGGCCCGGACCGGTGCGAGGTACCCGGATCCCCTCCAGGACTGGCTGCAACTGCGGGCTGTCATGGCGCGGGCCGGCCGTGACAAGCAGCGACAGTGGCTTCTGCCCCTGCTCCACGGCCAGGTGCAGCTCAACCTTCAAGAGGGCTGGTGGCGCATCTTCCGCAAGACCGCCCTGGCAGGACGCTCCTTCGGCGATCGCGACCACATCACCCACGCCACCCGCGTCGCCACCGACCAGCTCAACGCCCGCGCCAGACCCTGGATCTGGGGCAAGCCCACACCACCCACCCGAACTCTGCCGCATCCGGGCCGCCCACTTCCCGCGCGAGAAGTCGCTGCGCGAGTTCGACTACCCCGCCAACCCCAATGTTGACCCGGCCGTCATCCACAGCCTCGCCACCTGCGACTGGATCACCAAGGGCTACCCGCTATGTCTGATCGGGGACTCCGGCACCGGCAAACCCCACCTGCTGATCGGCTTGGGCACCGCGGCCGCCATGGCCGGCTACCGCGTCCGTTACACCACCGCCGCCTCCCTGGTGAACGAGCTCGTCGAAGCCGCAGACGACAAGCAGCTCGGCAAGGCCATCGCCCGCTACGGGCGCGTCGACCTTCTCGAAATCGACGAGCTCGGCTATCTCGAACTCGACCGCCGCGGCGCCAAGATGCTCTTCCAGGCTCTGACAGAGAGGGAGGAGAAGAACAGCATCGCGATCGCCTCCAACGAGGCGTTCACCGGCTGGTCAAAGACCTTCACCGACCCTCGGCTCTGCGCAGCGATCATGGACCGGCTCACCTTCAACGCCACTCTCATCGAGACCGGCACCGAGTCCTACCGCCTTGCCCGGACCAAGGCGAAGAGCAACGGGATGAAGTAGCACCTCATCGGCCATCACGGATAGGAAGTGGTGCGGGCAACGTGGGCGTGAAGCAGACGAGGCGATGATTCGAATCCGTGCCGACAGTAGGCCGGGACTGCGCGAGGACTGGAGTGCACGGTGACGCGCTCGAGCCCGAGCTCCCGAGCACGGTCCAGGACCGCATCGATGAGCCGGCCGCCCAGGCCACCATCACGTTCGGGAGGAACGACATACACACACTGCAGGTCGCCCGATGCCCGGTGCAGGGCACGCGGGCTGGGCACCCGCGGAAGGACCGCCAGCCAGGCCATGCCGATGATCACCTCATTGCGGACCATGACCATGCAGCGATGCGACGACGTGTTCCCTCTCGCCCACGCGACGAAGTGCTGCATGAACTCCTCACGCCCGGTGACAGGAACGTCCTGATTCTCAAGGATCCACTGCCATCGAAGTTCAGCGATGGCGTCCAGTTCATCAGAGGTGGCCGGACGAATAATGACGTTGTTGTCCACCCGCGCATTGTGCTGCCGTCCGACCACTGCCGTCATCACCACAAGGCGGTCCCACGGCGACCGTGTTTCGCATCCCCGCTGCCCCGGTGGTCCCAACTCGAACCGCTTGCCGGAGCCACTTCACAACACCTGATCTTCACGAAGCAACCGCAAACTGGGGCCAGTTGGAGTCGCCCCGGGTGGAGCCAAAAAACCGGTGGGGCTGGGTGCTCTTGGGAGGCCTACCGCCACACCAGCAGCAGGCAGTGGAGAGCGCAGCAGGGCGGGGGCTGGCGGAACTGGCCGACCGGGAGATGCGCGCGGAGCTGTCCGCCTACGAGGGCCGGCCCATCCTGTGGGCGGCGCGGCTCTCCCCCTCCGGCCACGACGTGCTGACCTACACCGACGCCAGCCCGGCCCCCGCGCCACCACACGACGATCCTGCGGAGGGTGAGACGCTGGTCGAGCTGCGCCCGTCGGAGATGGATGCGCTGCGCGTGTACGTGCGGATCGGAGCACTGCTGCGTATACCGCCGGCCGCGGGCCTGGCAGAACGGGTGCGCACAGCGTATTTCGACCGACCGGGCAACCGCTGGTCGCTGCGCCTGGACGCGGAGCAGATCGAGTCGGTGGCCTACGCCTTCTACCTGCGCTCGATGGGCGGTTCTGTCACGGAGGCGAACAGGTTCGCTCGGGAGTACGGCGTCGCCTTCCGCCCGGACCGGTCGACGGGCGGTCTGCGGCTGACCCGGCTGCGCTGACCCGGATACTCCTGGTCCGTTCGTCGGCTTCGCAGCCGCTCCAGCCACATGCATCTGCAGGCCTTCGGCTGCTGCGCGGATCCGTCAGGCGCTGGGGGGCATCGGTTCTGAGCTGGCCTGGGCTTCCAAATGCGCGGCAGCATGCGCGAGTTGTTCGGCGCTGCCCTTGAGCCGGCTCCAGTCGTGGTTCTGGGCTGCTTGGAGACACTGCGTGAGGTGAAGGCGCAGCGCTGAGTGTGCGTCGACGAGGTGCTCTTCCGAGGCCATCTGCTGATTGGCGTCCGGCAGCGGTGCCGCAGATGTTGAGTCCCGGCGTGCTGCCCGACGTTGTTCGGCAGCACGGATGGACTCTCGGAAGCGTTCTACCTCGCGTAGACCCGCGGCACGCGCGGCCTGGCCGCCGGGGCTGATGGTCTTTGCCCGCCGGCCTTTGGACTTCTTGTCTTTCGGCCCGCTATGGTCCCCGCTGGTCAGCTGGACGCGCTTGGACGAACCGTCTCGACGCTGCCTTCGGCCGCTGGTCATGCCCACACGCTACCCACGCCAGATCCCAGCAGAACAGGGATCGTGAGCAGTTCCGGCCTGCCACCAGGCCGGAGTGCTGATGCGTCGGGTCAGGTGGCCGTGGCGCCCTGGCCGTGTCGGATGCGGTCGAGGAGGTCACGGTGGTAGGCCGCGAGGCCCTCCTCGGGGATGGGGGTGGGGCTGCCGGTGAGGGTGTACCACTCGTCGGCGCCGGTGTACTGGAGGTTGACGTGTGCGGTACGCCCGTCAGGGTCGGGAGTGGTGCGGACGGTGAGGTCGCCGGTGATGACGCCGACGTCGTCGGTCATCACTCCGCCCGGCCCGGCCGTGACCTCGTCCTGGTACCAGGCGGTGTCCGGGGCGTCGCTCATGCCTCGCACGTGTCCAGCATCTCGTTCAGTTTGTTCTTCTCCGCCTCGGTGATGTTGAGGTGGTACACGTACTTCACGTGGGTCCAGGCCTTGCTGTACGTGCACCAGTAGGAGTGCAGGGGCGGGGCTCACTGGTCGGGCGACTGATCGCCCTTGGCCCGGTTGCTGGAGGCGGACACCGCGATCAGCTGGGGTTCGATGAGGTCGTTGGCGAACTTCCGGCGCAGCGTGGTGTCCCACTCGTCCGCGCCGGAGCGCCGGGCGTTGGCCAGGGGCACGATGTGGTCGATGTCGAGCTGGCGGGCGGAGGTGAATTCCTTGCCGTCGTACGCACTGACCCAGGCGCCGGATGTTGCGCGGCACTGTTGGTCCTGGACGACGTCCTGGCCGTCGCGGGCGAGGACGACTTCGCGGGTGTCGCAGGTCCCGTACTGGATGATCCAGTGCGGGAACTTTGCCCGCGAGTATCCGGCCATCGAGTGCGGGGCGGCGACGTTGAGCTCACCGAGTTCCTTGCGGACGATCTCGGCGGGCAGGTCCCGGCGCGCGGTCGCGGCGTTCGCCGTGTGGTGGGCGGATGCAGGTGTGGCGGCGGCGGGAGCAGCGGCGAGGGGGGGGCGAGGAGTGCGGTGGCGGCCGCGGTGGTCAGGGCGAGCTTCGCGTGGATCCGCATGCGGTGATCTCTCTTGTCCGGCAGGGGAGTTGGCCGCAAGAGAGATAGCGGCGAGCACGCTGCCGGTGTCGGTGTGCTGAGGCGGTGTCACCCGAACGGCGGGCGGGAATTCACCGCAGAAACGATCACGCGATGGATGCCATGGAAGTGACCGCGGTCGCCGCAGCGAGACTGAGCCGTGGACGACTGGTAGGGCGGCGTTGGGCTCTGTCTCTGCCCGGCAGAGGGACGGCCGCAGGCGCTGATTCAGCACCGCAACCAGGCTCCAACGCAGGCGGCTGGTCGGCCGCGTTCAGTTCCTCATGGGTGCCCTGTACCGGCCCGGTCCTGGGGCGCGGGCACAGCTCGCCGTCTGCTTGCTTATGAAGCTGGGGCGGGTGACCCTCACCGAGGCCAAGACGGCACCCGGCTTCGGCTGCCTGCCAGTCTCACCACAAGGCAGGCTGCACACCCTCTATCCGGTCGAGCTGGGGAGGGGAGGTGCGGCAGTGGGCCGGGGGTCAGGGATCAGGCGTTGCGCCGGCGCAGCACCCATACGGCCCGCCCCTGACGTAGGTGCGAGCACGCCGACGTGTCTCCTCAGGCCATGACGTGAGTGACATGAGGTGCTCGATGACGATGCTGGCGGCCGTGAACGGGTCGGCCAACAGCGGGACGACGACGTCGCTGCGCCGGGTGGGCTGCAACGGTTCTTCACGTACCCGCACCACTACCCAGTCGGGCCGGTGACGCTCTATGGCTTCCGCCTTGAGTCGGTCACGTTCTTCCGTATCGCGGTGCCAGTACGAGCCGTCGAACTCCACCACCACCGCCCCGCCTTCCTCCGCCGGGAAGAGCATGTCGAGCCGGAACCGGGCCTGTGCAGTGCGAAGCGGGTACTGCTGTTCCCCGCCCGCCAGGACGTACTGCAGTTCGGTGAATAGCTCTGTCTCCTGCCGCGAGACGTTGGTCCGCTTCCGGCAGCGTGGGCAGCCCTGCCTACCCATGAACACATGAGCGACCTGAGCCGACCACGGCTCGTGCCCGGCGGGGCACAGCCACCAGACGGGCACATTGGCGCCGGCGGTCACCTCGGCAGGGGTCAGGGCACCGTTCAGCTGCGGGTGCCACAAAGCCGCGATCTCGGGGCTCTCGTACGCCAGGGCCCGGTAGCGCACCCGGCCGGTACAGGCGTGGCACTTGGCCAGGCCGCGGACCCGGTGGAAGACCTTGGCACGGAACTCACCGGCGCACACAGCACACTTCCACCAGACCAGGCGGTGAGACCCGGCAGTGATTGTGTCGGCGGTCAGGGCGTCGTTGCGGGCGGGATGCCACTCCGCCGCCAGGTCTGGACGCGCCTGCGGCAGGGCCGGGGAGCGCCGCTTTCCGGCGCAGTGCGGGCAGCCTGATCCGGCGATAGCGCGGTGGTACACCTGAGCTTCCCAGCGGTGGCCCTGAGCGCAACGCCATCCCATTCGGACCCGCGAGTTGACGAGCAGCTCAGCGACATCGACCGGGGCGGTGTCCGGGTCTACCTGCACGAAAAGCTCCGGTATGCCGGACAGGAGACCGGCAGGTGCATCACGGCCGGTGCGGGCGCAGGTGGGACAGCCGGTGCCGCGGCTGCGGTTGGATACGCGCGCCTGGTACTCGTGGCCGACCGGGCAGAGCCACCACACCTTTCGCTGGGACCCGGGCCCGACACTGTCCGGCGAGACGTCGTTGCGCGGGTGCCACTCGTTCATCAGATGAGGAGCGCGGTCGCTGAGCTTGACCCGCCCACGCGGTACATACCCGGCGCACTGCGGGCACCCGCTGCCCGCGACACGGGAGTGCACCTTGGCCTTCCAGACGTGTCCGGTATCGCACCGCCAGAACGCCGCCTTGTGAGACCCAGGGCCGATCAGCGCCAGATCCAGGTCGGTGTTCAGGGTCGGATGCCACTGTGCGGCGATGGCCGGATGTTCGAGGATCAGGAAGCGGGTGCGGCGTGTCATGGGCACGCACAGTAGGCCGCGTCACTGACAGGCCCCTGCGACCAGGTCATCAGCGTCGGTGGCGCCAGTGCTGGTGTGCTTTCAAGACCTCGTAGCTCCACGCGGTGCGCTGCTGGGAAGCCGAGCGGCCCGTGGGAAGGCCGAGCTGTTCGGCGATCGCGGGGAAGCGGGGGTGCATCTGCCGATCGCCGACCGTGACCAGCGCCGACAGCAGCGGTTCGCCTTCCTGACGGTCCTCATCCACCAGCCACAGAAGGACGCTTTCATCGTCGCGGTGGAGACGGGGCAGCCCCGGCAGGCGCTTGCGGATCGCGGGCCAGCTGGTGGTGGCGCCGGCGCGGGCGGTCTGCTCAAGCAACGGCCGCAGTTCGGTCGCGATCTCCCACGGCTGCCCGGCCTCCAGCACCGCCGGCTGCGCCGAAGAAGGACCCGGTAGAGACGAAACTCCACACCGCCGTCTGCTCCGGCAAGGTGACCTTGGCCGCGGCGCAGCAGGCCATCGTCACCGACTGGACTACCGCCCTGTCCACGCTGGGCCTGAACTGACCCTCCCGGGCAGGCACCGGCGCCGCCCCCGAGGCTGCTCCATGAGAGACTGCGCGACCTGCGTGGAAAGCAGGCCGGTCGACCGGAGAGTGCTACGCGTCGGGGGCTTGACGCAGGTCCAGGAAGCAGCGCAGGCGGACGCCGGGCTCGCCGGGATCCCGGGTCGTAGGGTCTGACGGAGCGATCGCGCACCGCGCGGCGAGCAGCTCCTGGACGGCGAGGGCAGTCTGGTCGTCGCAGGCCGCGATCTCCACCACGGCCAGACCCGGCTCCGCCACATGCGCTTCGTTGAACGGCCTCATGACCGGTATGACACACCGGTGCCCGCACGCGTTCTCCGTCCGGGCCGGGTTCACCTGACCGGGTAAGGCCCTGTGCGGCGGCCATTGACGGAAGCTGCGCCACGGGCCGGGCGAGGACCACGTACGTTCACGGGCCACTCCACACGATCAGCCTCTGTCCCGCGAGCCCCGGCCGCCCGGCGGCGTGATCCCGCTGTGAGCGGATCACCCTGACGGCGCACCCGCTCCGACCGCAGCACGGCCTGGCGCCTTGGCACTCAAGCGGTGCTGCGGGCTCGTGCTGGGCTGCTCTCCACGATCTCTCGTGCTGCGCGCAGACTGCTCGGGTGGTCCTCCAGCAGTCTGGTGGTGATCAGGATCGCTTGGATGATGCTGATGCCTTCGTCTTTCAGGTGTTGCTGAACTGCGTCCATGCCGACGTTTGTGGCCAGTAGCCTTCTGCACTCATCGATCTGCTTGCCGATCTGTCGCGCGCGTTCAGGGGTCAGCCCTTGAACGTTGGCAAGGAGTTCTTCCGCGGTGTGGCTTGGCATGTCCGCAATTCTCTCAGTGGCTCACCGCCGTTCACAGGAGGTTTTGCTCCCGCTGACTCGGTCACGCTTCGGCGCGAGTGACCTGCTGACGATCGGTCTTATCGCCTGATCGGGTGGAGCCGTGACCGGTCTCCCAGCGGGCCGCCCACCACGGATCGTGGCGCCTGCCGCGGATCTGCTGGGCGCGTCAGGCCTCTCGGACGGGCCCGCATGGGGCGGTCGACGCTGTCGGTGTACTCGCGCTTCTCCGCGTGGACACCGACAGTGCCGGGTGTCTTCATGCCCCGGCTATCGCAATGGCGCTCCGGTGATGATTGGTCAAGCGGTCGCGGTGCCGACCACCTTGGTCGGGCTGATACGGACGACAACACGGAGAACCTCTGCCGGGAGCTCAAGGTACTCCTGGCCGGCACCGGGGCCTTCGTACTGTTCGGCGAGGGCGACCGCTAGAGACCGGCCTGTGTCCTCGGTGATTGTGGCAAGGCCGCGTATCTCGACGTAACGCAACGGGTCGGCCGGATCGTAGACGGTCATGCTGGCGCGGGGGTCGCGGCGTAGGTTGCGTTCCTTGCGACGGCCGAAAGCGGTGGAGACGAGCAGGTCATCTCCGTCGCGGCCGACCCAGACCACCGACGTCTGCGGGCTGCCGTCCGGGTTAACAGTGGCGAGGACGGCGGGAACCGGCGCATCGAGCAGCGCCCGGACGGAATCGTTCAGCATGGCTGTCATTCGGGGGAAGGTATCTGCCGCCCGGCTCTCTCGCACATGGATTTGGCCGACTGAGAGGTCAGGCCAGGAAGCCGGGGTACGCCTTGCGGTTCAGGTGCTCCCAGGCGCCCTGCCGCCGCACCTCCCGCTACGGATCGCTCGGCCCGGCGCGAATGCCGCCCGCGCTCGTTCGTCGACCCGCCGGATCCGCAGCCACTGGATGCGGGACGGAACTGCAGGAGGGTCGTCTGCCGGTGATCCGGGTGCTGTCGGTTCTCGGGTTCTGGCTCAGGTTCTGACTTCTGTGGTCCGTGACTGTGGGTCACCGGTTAGATCTCGAAGAGGGCTTCCTCTTGTGGCGGGATCGGAGGGTCGAGGATATCGCGGAGGCGGGTGATGTCCTGGCGCCATTTCGCTCCGTCCGCGGCCTCGCCCCACAGCTCGGCGAGTTCAGACAGCTCAGCGACCACTTGGTCCAGGGCGTCGACGGCGAGCGTTCGAAGATCTGCCGGCAGCTCCGGCAGCGGCTGTGATGGGCCGTAGTCCGAGCACACGGGCTCGCCGTCAGGGTGTTGTGCGACCACCAGGGCTGCTGCGGCAACTGCTCGTTCGGCGTCGGGGGTATCCAGGTAGTCCGTAGCGTCGGCGGCGCGTATGAGGACTTTGCGGATCATGGGCTCACGTTCTTCCATGGTTGCCTCGTCCAGGCAGTCGGCGAAGTCGGCGGCGGTGTCGTTGTCGAAGGGACCGATGTCCCAGGTGCCCATATCTCTCCTCGCGCGGTCGTCTCGGGATCGTCGCACTGGCCACCGACAGTGACGTCAGGAGACAAGCAGTACCCGCTTGCGCAGGAGTTTGAAGCCAGCGCGCCCGTACATCGCCTGAGGCGGCCCATGGCCCCGCCCAAGGGCTGGGAAGACGAACTGACCAGGCGCTGTAAGGACGCACAGCAAGAAGGCTGACCCGACAGCAGGGCCGGAAAGGATCACCCCTGCCCGGCCCTGCTGCTGTGACTGCTTGCCCGAGTCGGCCCGTTGAGCATTTCACCTAGCCACTGTGGGTTCCCGGTCGGCTCCGAGATCGACGCGCATGGCGTCACGAAGTCGAGTGAGCGCAGCCTCGTACTCGGTGCGGCCACCCGAGTACGCCTCGTCCCCAGCGAGGGTGCCGGCCGCGGCGAGATCCCGCACGTCACGTAGTCGGCGGAAAGCGTCCTCGGAGGCGACGAATACGTTCGACGCGGCAGTGATCGACATCTGGTAGCGCACGCCGTAGCACGGAGCGAAGCTGTCGCGGGCGGAACGCTCTCGTTCGCCCAAGTCCAAGGTCTGGTTGCGGGCCAGGCTACGGAAGTCGTTGCGGGCCTGAGAGAGGCACGCGAGGTACTCGCTGTACAGGACACGTCGTGCGCTGATGAGGCGGTCATCCTGCTCCCGTCGCCAGCGGCTGCGGTCGAGTAACGCGGCGGAAGCGGTCGCGATCAAGGCGCCGACTACGGCACTGGCCAGTGTTGTCCAAGGCATGGCCAGAGGGTAGGGCGCGTGCCAGCATGCCAAAAGCGTGCTGAACGCCGAACGCTCAGCTGACTAACTCGACCCTCACTGGTCCAGCGAAGTGCCCAGTTACAGCTGATCGTCCGCGCGCCGTTACGCCCAGCACCTGCCGATGTTGGAGAGCTGCTCGATGCGTTCGGGGGCTAGTGTTGCGGCCCTGCTGCGCTGGTTCCCGATCCAGGCACCCAGTTTCAGCTCCCGTTCCTCCTGGTCGTCGCCGGTGATCCGTTCGATGTGCTTTCTGGGTACGCGCAAGTGTCCCTCGCGCTCGTAGTACTGCTTGGCGGCCGTGTAGTTCATCGCCCATTTGTCTGCCTGGCTGCGGCGAGGCTTGGGTTTCTCGTTCTCGTCTGCGGGTTCGATCCCGAGGATGTGTTCGCACATCCACTGCTGGACGGTTGTGAGCTTGTCCCAGCCGAGACGGACGGAGCGTACCCACCGGCCGAGGTCCTGGACCTGGTGCACGACGACGTCCGGCTCCATCGGGAGCTCGCCGCCGGCCTCGAGGTGCTGCCGGGTGAGGAGGAAGGCGCGCTGCCATTCCACTGGCCAGGCCGGGCACCATGAGGGGTCGATGTCCTCCAGCTGCTCGCGCCGCTCCTGCGACAGCGCGCCGGCCGCCGACTGAACCGGCAGGCCCTCGGCACGCCGCTGCTCGATCTCGGCGGCCTTGCGGGCGGCGGCGCGGGCGTTCTTAAGTCAGATGCCTACCTTGTAGCCCTGGTAGGTGGCGTCCAGCGGCGCGAGCAGGTGCCCGTTCTGCGCGGCCCACCCGCGCGCGGGGCGAGTCCTTCCTCCCATGCGACGTCGTAGTGCGACCAGATCATGCCCAGCTTCTGCAGCTGCTCGATGCGGTCGGCGTCCATGTCGCCGCAGGCGTGGAAGCGGCGGGCGTCGGCGATCCACTGCCCCTGTGGTGGACGTTGAGACACTGGAGTTCGGTGAGGACTGGGGACTGACTTGCCGTGTGCTGCCGATGTGGGATGCGCAGAGCGAGGTTGGGCATCCACTGCGGTTGAAGAAGTCGGAGCTCGCCTCCCTATTGCGGCTGATGGAGGCTCTGATGGCGCCGGGCAGGGCGCACCGGGACGGGCGGGTGACCCCAGCTGGTCTCCTGGGTGCCCGTAGGGGGCATGGTGCGGCGACGGACCGGTTGGCCCTGCTGTTGATGGTGCTGGAGGCGACGGAGAGGGGGCGGGTGCGGCTGCGTGGCGGCCGGGTCAGCAAGCGATACGGGCGGCCGGCGGCGACTCTGTCGGGGCTGCTGGGGTGTTCGCTGTCGCGGGCGGAGCGGGTGCTGGCGCGGCTGGAGGATGCCGGGCTGGTGGAGCGTCCGCGGAAGCAGACGGTGTCCGGGTTGCGGCAGGAGTCGCGGTTGGTGGTGCCGGCGGTGATGAGCGCGCACAGCTTCGGTGCTGGCGCCGGGACCGGCGGTCGTCAGGGGGGTGCTGATGCTTCTGCTGGCCATGTTGGAGACCTCGCAGGTACGGCATGGCCTAGTGAAGCGTGCTTGCCGCCGACGAAGCAGCAGGCCAGCGAGGCGCGTGAGCGCTGCGGCACTGATATGGGAGACCTCGCGACTACGGCATCCCTTCACGCTGATCACCCTCTTGTGGCTGATGTGTCTTCCCAAGGTGTTGGTGGTCTTGGGTTTTCCGGCTACGCCGATTCCGGTTCCTGTGGTCGGCCGGAGCGTGCGTGCGCGCACGAGGACCAGGCCGCGGATGCTGGCGTTGCGTCGTCCCAGCGGGCGCGGGCTGGGGATGGCCCGCTTCGCGGGGAAAACCAGGGAGATTGCGCAGGTGGGGGATTGCCGACGGAGGGCATGGGGTGCCGTTCGCGGCTGACGGTCGTGGATGGTGCTCGTGGACGGCAGCAGCGACAGCAGCGGGTGGCTGACCTTGACGATCTTCGTTTGCAGGTTGCTTTGGCGCCGGTGGCCTACCTGTGGAGGCAGCTCCGCGTCGGTCAGCAGGCCGTCGCCCGTCGCGCTGCTGAGCAGGCCCTTAGGGCGCTTTCGGGGATCGTGGACCCGACGGCAGCACCGCGCGTGCTCGCGGCCCGGCTCACCGACCGGCTGGAGGAGGTCGGGGGCGAGGCCCTGGTACGCGAGCCGATGGGCTGGCTGCTCGGCCGGGGCCTAGTCCAACGCCCTGCTTGCCCAGACCTGAGGTGCGACGACGGCATCCGCCTGGACACCGGCACCGACTGCCCGACCTGCGGAACCATCGTCCACACGCGCCGTGAGCTGCGGGCCCGGGTCAAGGCCCGGGCCGAGGCCGAGATGCGGTACGGCGATCTGGCTGCGCGCCGGGCCGCGACCGAGCGGCGTCTGCGCGAGGAAACCGCCCTTGAGGAGCAGCGGGCGCAGGTTCGCCGGGCCCAGGCCGAGCGTGAGGTTGGGCAACGTCAGCGGGCGATCGCGCGACGCCGTGCTCTCGAGGAGGAAGTGGAGCTGGCCCGCAGGCAGGCGCCATGTGCGGATTGCGGGCTGCCCGAATCCGCGGGTCTGTGCCCGGCGTGCTCCTACCGGCGGCGTACCGAGGAACTGGTGCGGGAGGCCGTCGACCTGGCAGTCGCCGTTCGGGCTGACCTGTCGGCCGCGGCCGCGGTTGCCGAGCTCATCCAACAGTGCGAGACGGACACCCGCGCCCTGCTGGCGGAGGCGTGCGAGCGGGCCTGCGGTCGGGACGCCGATCCGGCTTGGGCAGCGTTCACTGCGCCGCAGGTCGCGCAGCAGATTCGAGACGAGGTGCGCGCGGCTGCGCTGCGTCGGCTACTCGGGGCGCAGGAGGCGGTGGCGGAGGCCGACGCCGCGTATGACGCGTGCCTTCGGCGTCGCGGCCGCGGTGCCGAAGGGGCTGCTGAGCAGGCCGCGGAGGAGGCTGGCCGCCGTACCGCCGAGTTCCTCCTCCGCCGGCGCCTGGGCGAACTGCACGCTGTCCGCCAGCGCACAGCTGTGACGCATTCGGTCGCATGCCGGGAGGCGGTGGACGCTGCGTGACCGAGGTCGCTACGTCGATGCCCGACCACGAGAGGCATAACCGCGTGCCACGTGTCCTGAAGGCTCAAAGAGCGCTTTGCCCGGCCAATCTGGCCCAATGCCTCCGCTCAGTCGGCCATTCAGACTGCTGCCGTGCAGGGGGGAGGAGACGGGTCGAGACTGATTGTGGGCACTGGAACAAAGGAAGGCGAAACATGCCTGATAAGTTGTTGGACTTCGATTTCAAGCCGTTCAAGGTGGGAGACACAGTCCTTGTTGCCATCGGGGGCAGGATTCACGAAGGTAAGGTCAAACTTGCGGAATATGAAGAAATCGTGGTGAGTGCGGGCGCGGGCTTCCACGTGATCAGCGGCAAGTAACGCGAGAATGAGTATGGCAACATCGACAGCTGCTGGTTCGATGCTGTGGCGCGTCGATCGACGTATCTGACGCCCCTTGCCAGCATCACGCTGCCGTCGTGAGGCTCACCGGCCCTGACTGGTAGGAACATTGAGACGAAAGCTGACGCCTGTACGCGGAGTAACGGTCTGTGTCGCAGATAACGGGCCGAGCTGGCGCGCTGGCCAACCGGCCAGCTAAGGATCCCTAGTCGGCGTCGGGGGCGCGCTGCTGGGGGGGCCGACATGGTGGTGGGGGAGAGGGCTTTGGTGTCGGATGGGTGCTTTGGTCGAGAACCTCGCCTGTATCGGCCTGTAGGCCGAAGAGAGCTGGCAACGACGACCACAACCGGGCGCGGCTGACGTACCGCAGCCCGTTTCGCCGCCGGAAGAATCACTTCATGCAGTACGGCCGCGCTCTCCTGCGCATGCTGGTCGGCCCAGCTCGTGATCTTCATGGCGATTTTGAAAGGGCCGACAGAGCCACCATCACGGGTGGATCTCCCTGATTGGGGATGCCGAAGACGTGCGCGGACTTCTCAACCGGCTCCGAGCCGTCAGCTGAAGCAGGCCGGCTCCAGCTGTCAATCAGTCAGTGGTCATATGTCGTGCGCATTCTTCCCTGCCCGCCGGCGGTGACCTGGTCTGGGTCCGGGTCAGTCCGTGGCGGGCGGTGGTCTGCGATCCCGAACTGACCCGCCGGGCCCTCGTCGACGACCGGACCTTCGACAAGGGTGGGGTGTTCTACGACCGGGTCCGGGAGGTGGTGGACGACGGCGTCCTCACCTGCCCCCACCGCGACCACCGACGCCAGCGCTGCCTGGTCCAGCTGGCCTTCCGCCCCACCCAACTGGCCAATAGGCACAGGCGATGACCACACACATCGACGCGCTCGCCGACTCCTGGCACGACGGCCAGGAGATCGACGTCCTGCCCGCGATGCAGACCCTCACCGCACGGGTCGCCGCCGCGACCAGCTGCAGCGAGCGGTGGACGAAGTCGGTCGCCGCGGTGAGGGCTTCGGCAGTCGTCGTTGCCGCACCCTGACCGCAACGGAGCTGAGTCATCAGACAAGATCCGCTTGTAGACGGACCCTGGAACGGTCCCACCAGTAGGTAGGATTTCGCCAACCCGCCCCACAAACCTTGTACGTGGTGGGCTCGCGGGCCAAGTGCGAGGATGGGCGATTTTGGCCGAACGGATAATCGCGGGCCGTTACCAACTGAAGCAGCTGCTGGGCCGCGGCGGGATGGGCGAGGTGTGGGCGGCACACGACACCGTGATCCGACGTCACGTCGCGGTCAAGGTGCTCCACCCATCCGGAGGTGACGAGGGGACCGACCTGTTTCTCCGCGAGGCACGCACGGCCGGCGGTCTGAACCACCCCGGCGTGGTCACCATCTACGACACCGGCCAGGATTCCGACGGCACCTTGTATCTCGTCATGGAGCTGCTGCAGGGACGGGATCTGTCGGCCGTCCTACGTCACGAAGGCCTGCCAGCGCTCACTGACGCGATCAGCTGGGCCGCACAGACCGCTGACGCCCTGGCCGCCGCCCATGCGGCCAGGATCGTGCACCGCGACCTCAAGCCAGCCAACCTCATGCTCACCCTTACCGGCACCATCAAGATCCTCGACTTCGGCATCGCCCGCTACACCTCCACCGTCACCCAGGCCAGCCGCATCATCGGCACCCCCCACTACATGCCGCCCGAGCGGCTCCTCGGCAAGGCTGGCGACGGCCGCGCCGACCTGTACTCGCTCGGCTGCCTGCTGCACGAACTCCTCACCGGCTCCACCCCCTTCAGCGACCTCGACACGGTTGCGCTGATATACGCGCACCTGCACCGCGCTCCCGAACCCCCTAGCGCCCGAAGCCTCGGTGTCCCGGCAGCCCTCGACCAGCTCGTCCTGGACCTGCTCTCCAAAGACCCCGAAAACCGCCCTGCCACCGCCGGCCAAGTCCGTGACCGTCTCCGTGCACTCACCACCGCGCCCCCCTCAGTGTCGCGTCCGGAACCGGCCACGGCGATGGAACGCGCATCTGAAGCGACGCTGCCGGTCCTCTCCGAGCCAGTCGGAACGGCACACGCCAGCACAGCACGCGAGACGTCACCGGGCGCCACTACCGTGGCTTACCCGGACTCCGCGAAACGACCGGAGCTGACAGCCACTCTCTCCGAGCCGCTGCCCCCGCACAGCTGGCGCGCCTCGCCACCGCCCACGGCTAGGACGGTACGCGCCCTCCCCCCAACAAAGTGCTTCCCAGGCACCACCAGCACCCCGTGGACTTACGAGGTCAGCGAGGAGGACTTTCTCTCCTCGCCGGTGCTCGCCGACGGCACGGTCTACATCGGCAGTAGCCGCGGCCGGGTACACGCCCTGGACGCCGCCACCGGCGCTGAGCAGTGGACCCACACCACCCGCGGCCGCCTCGACTCCTGCTCATCGCCCGCAGTCGTCGGCGGAACCGTCTACATCGGCACTAGTCACGGCCTTGTGTATGCCCTGGATGCCGCCACCGGCAAGGAGCAGTGGACCTACACCACCCGCGATGACCGGTTCTGCTCCCCTACGGTCGTCGGCGGAACCGTCTACATCGGCAGCGATGAACGCAAGGTGTACGCCCTGGACGCGGTCACCGGCAGCGAGCAGTGGATCCAGACCATACGTGGCAGCGTCAGCTCCTCGCCTGCGGTCGTCGACGGAACCGTGTTCCTCAGTAGTAGCGACGGCCGCGTGTACGCCTTGGACGCCATCACCGGCACCGAGCGATGGACTCACCGCGCCGACGCCTATGAATCCTCCTCGCCTGCGGTCGGCAACGGCACCGTCTACTTCAGCAGCGGTGACGGCCTTTTCTATGCGGTGGACGCCTCCACCGGCGCCCAACGCTGGACCCAGGCCGCCGACTGCTCCAGTTCCTCATCGCCCACAGTCGCCAACGGAACCGTTTACGTTGGCGGCTTGGGGGACTGCCTTTTGTACGCCCTGGACGCCGCCACCGGCACCAAGCGATGGACCATCGCAGGCCTCACCGACTCCTGGAAGCCCGAGGACGACAACGACGACCTCGCCTACTTCGACGACGTCCTCTCCTCGCCCGTGGTCGTCGAGGGAATCGTCCACATCACCAGCCATGACGGCGAAATGTTGCATGCCCTCGATGCTGCCACCGGCGCCAAGCAGTGGACCCACACCTCCCGCGACGGTGTCCTCAACACTCCCGCGGTCGCAGACGGTACGGTCTACATCACCAGCGAAGGGGGCAAGGCGTACTCCTTGGACGCCGCCACCGGCACCGGTCCGACCACCTGACGCTGTGATGTCCGCAGCTCCACTGCTGTGAGGTCGCACCGTTGTTGCGGTGACCGCATGCCGGTGACCTGCGGTGCCGCAGATGGATTGCGACGGGTTCTGGACCCTGCTCGGGCCGTTTGACCTGCGGTCCTGCGGGTTGGGTGAGACTGCCGCAGTTGCGGTGAGAACGCCTACTGCGGGGTGCTAGGGGAGTGCGCCGGAAGGTGATCATGGACGCAGCTCGGGGAATGCCTCCTCCCAGACGTCCTTGATGGCCCTGCTGATGAGCTTGTGGAGCACTGGCCAAAGCTCAAGCAGGATGCCTCTGTTGAGGAAACGGCATAGGTCGTCACGTACGCCGAGGACGCCTCCCGCGTACGCACCGGCACCGCTCCACGCACCGCGAAGCCCTCCACGCCTACCTGAAGGGCACGACCCCGAACCGGCTGCGCAGCGGGCGTTGCAACAGGCCGAGAAAGCCAAGGACTGGGGCTTCGCCATGCCGCCGGCCGGAGGCGGGGGCCGGGCCCCTGCCGAAGCCCGGGCGGTCGGGCGCGGGACCGCGGCCTTCGGCCCCGGCGCGGTGGCTACCGGCGCAACCCGGCCAGGCGTCGCCCGGGGACGTGCCCTCGCCGGTCACGGCGACCGCTCTTCCCCGTTCCTCCCCGGAGAAGCGGAACGCCGAGGAGGGGTGGCCGGTCCGGCCGAGCCAGAACCGGCGGACGCAGCAGGCCGAAGCCGGTGGCCTGGACGGCGGCCACCGGCTGGCGAGCGCCTCGGGTCAGCCCAGGAGCTGACGGAGCACACCGGCCGATATGGCGTTGAGCTCCTTGCCGAGGCCGGTCTGCGTGCGCGCGGTCTCCGCGACCCAGTCGGCACTGGCCTGCGCGGCCTGCTCCTGCACGCGTACCGCGGCGACCACCGACTTCTCACAGGCGTCGACGACCGCCAGGCCGGTCTGCCTGACGGCGTGACGGTACTTGTCCTGGACGTCCGCCAGGTCGCGTACCGCCCGGTCGAAGCCGGTGCCGTACTCCTCTGCTCTCATGCCCTGCATGAACACCTCCTGTTGGGTGGGTCTTCCTGGATGGCCCCTCCCGGGCGGGCCGCCCGGGAGGGGAGTCGGCGGTTCACATGTCGAGGCCTCCGTTGACGCCCCAGACCTGTCCGGTGATGTACGCGGAGGCGTCGTCGGCTAGGAAGCGCACCAGCCGGGCCACCTCCTCGGGACGGCCGAGCCGGCCCAGCGGGACCTGGCCGACGATGCGGTCGAGCACCTTGGCCGGGATGTGCTCCAGCATCTCGGTGGCGATGAAGCCGGGGGTGACGGCGTTGACCGTGATGCCGGGCCCGTACGGGTCCTGCCGGCCGGTCTTGGCCAGCTGGAAGGCGGCTTCCCGGGCGAGGGTCTTGGTGAGGCCGAACAGGCCGGACTTGGCGGCCGCGTAGTTGGCCTGGCCGATGTTGCCGGTCTCCCCGATGACGGAGGAGATCATGACGATCCGGCCCGAGCCCTGCTCGACCATGGCGCCGAGCGCCGCCTGTGCGAGGTAGAAGGGGCCGGAGAGGTTGACGTCCAGCACCTGCTGCCAGTCGGCTTCGGCCATCCGGGCCACGGTGCGGTCGATGGTGATGCCGGCGTTGTTGACCAGGATGTCGATCCGGCCGTGGCGTTCAACGACGTCCGCGACCAGGCGGCGGCAGTCCGCGGGGGAGCTGACGTCGGCCTGGTGGGCGCCGACCCGCTCCGCGTCCGCGCCGAATTCGGTGCGGCACCGGTCGACGAAGTCGCGGGCACGCCCGGTGTTGCCGGCGTAGGCGGCGGCGACCGTGGCTCCCGCGCCGGCCAGGCCGCGGCTGATGGCGGCGCCGATGCCGCGGGTGCCGCCGGTGACGAGGGCCACCCGGCCCTTCAGGCTCTGGTCGGCGGTGGCGGTGACGAAGGGGGCGGTGATGGTCACGAGGTGCTCCTTGCGGGGGTGGAATCCGAGCGGGCGGCGAGCCAGCCGGCGATGTCGGGCCAGATCCGGTCCCGGGCCTTGGAGCCGGCCATGAGGCCGATGTGCCCGCCCGGGCGGTCGAAGTGGGTGACGTCGGTGGAGCCGACGCGGTCGAGGAAGGGCAGGGTGCCCGCGCGCGGGGCGATGTGGTCCTGGGCGGCGGTCACCACGAGCACGGCGGCGTCGATCCCGGCCGGGTCCACGCGCCGCCCGCGCAGCCGGAGGGTGCCCGCGGCGAAGCGGTTCTCCTGGTACAGCCAGGTGATCCACTCCCGGTAGGCGCGCGCCGGGAACGGCGGGTTGTCGGCGACCCAGCGCGCCATCGACTGGAAGGCCTCCCGGTCGACGGTGCCCTGCTCCACCTGGTCCCACAGCCTGCGGTAGGTGGTGACGTAGTTGCCCACCGGCTTGAGCATCTTGTTCGCCCAGTCGATGGCATGCCCCGGGATGACCCGCAGGTCCGCCAGGGTGGCCACGTCGTAGGTGCCCGCCGTGACCCACTGCCGGTACACCGAGCCCTCGGTGTCGAAGGGCATGGTCAGCAGGACGGTGTTGGCCACCGGACCAGCGGGGTACAGCGCCGCGTACATCGCGGCGAACGCCGCGCCCATGCACCAGCCGACCAGGGACACCCGGTCGCCGCCGGAGCCGCGCAGCACCCGCCGCACCGCCCAGTGCAACTGGTCGCAGACGTAGTGCTCCAGTCCGCGGTCGGCGTCCTCCTCGTCGGGTACGCCCCAGTCGAGCAGGTAGACGTCGAATCCCTTGGCCAGCAGGAACTCCACGAAGGAGTTCCCCGGCCGGAGGTCGAACACGTCCGGCCGGTTGATCAGCGCGAACACCAGCAGCACCGGAACGGGGTGGCGGCGCCGGTCGCTGCGATAGCGGTACAGGGTGGTCGTGCGGTGGGTCCAGACGACGTCGCGGGGGGTGGCCGCGACGTTCGCCTGGTCCGCGGTGAGGACCAGATTGGCGGCCTCGGCCATCACCCGGGCCGGGCGCAGCGGATGCCGGACGGTCATGTTCCGGCCCCCTCACCGGCCGCCCCGTCCGCCAACTGGTCGCGCAGGTCCTCGACCTCCTGCAGGACACGCTCCAACTTGTCCTCGGTCCGGGCCAGCTGGCGGCCGAGGCGGGTCACGTCGGAACGCCCGGCCAGCCGCATGTTGCGCAGCATCAGGTCGCAGGTCTCCCCGCTGATGCGGGTCAGTGCGGCGAAGTTGCCCGCGGTCAGGCCCAGCAGCTCGGCGAAGGCGCTTCCCGAGACGAGCTGCTCGGTGGCTTCGGCGGCCTGCTGCTCCATGGCCTCGTACCAGTCGCGGAAGGGCTTCTGGGCCCAGTCGCCCAAGGGGTTCCCGGTCGCCATCACACGCCTCCCTCACGCTCGAACAGTGCGGCGATGCCCTGGCCGCCCCCGATGCACATCGACACCACGGCGTAGCGGCCGCCGACGCGGCGCAGTTCGTGCAGCGCCTTGACGGTGAGGACGGCTCCGGTGGCGCCGACCGGGTGGCCGAGGCCGATGCCGCTGCCGTTGGGGTTGGTGCGCTCGGGCGGCAGGCCGAGCTCGCGCGTGACGGCCAGCGCCTGGGCGGCGAACGCCTCGTTGACCTCGTAGACGTCGATGTCGTCGACCTTCAGGCCGGTGTCCTCCAGCAGGCGGCTGATCGCGGGGGAGGGGCCGATGCCCATGTAGGCCGGCTCCACTCCGACGTGGCGGTACGCCACCAGGCGCGCGAGCGGCTTCAGACCGCGCTCCTCGGCGACGGCCGCGTCGGCCAGGACGACGGCCGCGGCCGCGTCGTTGATGCCGGAGGCGTTGCCCGCGGTGACCGTGCCACCGGGCTTGAACGCCGGGCGCAGCTTGGCGAGGTCGGCCTCGGTGATGCCGGGGCGGGTGTGTTCGTCGGCGCTGACGTGGACCGTGCCCTTGCGGGTGGTGATCTCCACCGGGACGATCTGCTCGGTGAAGCGCCCTTCGGCGGTCGCCGCGGCGGCCCGGTGGTGGCTGGTGAGCGCCAGCTGGTCCTGGTCCTCGCGGGAGACCTCCCAGCGCTCGGCGACGTTCTCGGCGGTGATGCCCATGTGGACGCCGTCGAAAGGGTCGGTGAGCGCCGCCACCATGGCGTCGAGGATCTGCCCGTCGCCCATCCGGGCGCCCCAGCGGGCCTGCGGGAGCCAGTAGGGGCCGCGGCTCATCGCCTCCGCGCCGCCGCCGACGGCCACCCGGCAGTCACCCAGTGCGATGCTCTGGGCGGCGGAGACGACGGCCTGCAGGCCGCTGCCGCACAGCCGGTTGACGTTCATGGCCGGGACCGACACCGGCAGGCCGGCCTGCACGGTCGCGACGCGGGCCAGATACAGGTCGCGGGGTTCCGTGGGGATGACGTGGCCGAAGACCACCTGCCCGGCGTCCTCGGGAGCCAGGCCGCTGCGGTGCAGCGCCTCGCGGGTGACCAGGGTGGCCAGGTCGGCCGGGGGGACGTCGGCGAGCGCGCCGCCGAACTTGCCGATGGGGGTGCGGACACCGCTCAGCACGACGATGCCGTGGTTGTTGTGGTTCTGCATGGGAATGCCGGTCCTCGCCTCGTGAGGTCAGTGGGTGGGCTGGGTGACGGCGGAGGTGAGGGCGGCCAGCACGCCGGGTTCGCCGAGCGTGGTGACGTCGCCGGCCTCCTGGCCGGTGAGCAGGTCGCGCAGCAGGCGGCGCATGATCTTCCCGGAGCGGGTCTTGGGCAGGCCCGCGGTGAAGACGATCTTCTTGGGCCGGGCCAGCTTGCCGATGCGGACCGAGACGTGCTCGCGCAGCTCGGCCTCCAGCGCCGGGTCGCCGGGACGGCCGTCGGCCGGGGTCACGAAGGCCACCACGGCCTGGCCGGTGAGCTCGTCCGGGACCGCGACCACGGCCACGTCGGCGACGGCCGGGTGCGCCGCGACGGCCGACTCCATCTCGGCGGTGGACAGCCGGTGGCCGGAGACGTTGATCACGTCGTCGGTGCGGCCGAGGATCCAGAAGTCCCCGTCCTCGTCCAGCCGGGCGGCGTCGCCCACCACGTAGGTGTCCTCGCCGAAGTGGGAGAAGTAGGTCTTCACATAGCGCTCGTCGTCGCCGTACAGGGTGCGGAGCATGCTGGGCCACGGCTCGGTGAGGGTCAGCAGTCCGGTCCCTTCGGTGACCGGGGCGCCGTCGGCGTCGACGAGCGCGGCGGAGACGCCCGGCAGCGGACGGGTGGCCGACCCCGGCTTGGTCCCGGTGGTCCCCGGCAGCGGCGCGATCATGATGCTGCCCGTCTCGGTCTGCCACCAGGTGTCCACGATCGGGCAGCGGCCGCCGCCGATCACCCGGTGGTACCACTGCCAGGCGGTGGGGTTGATCGGCTCGCCCACGCTGCCCAGCAGGCGCAGCGAGGACAGGTCGTGGCGGCCCGGCAGCTCCTCGCCCCAGTTCATGGCCGCGCGGATCGCGGTGGGCGCGGTGTACAGCTGGCTGACGCCGTAGCGCTCCACCAGCTCCCACCAGATGCCCCTGTGCGGGTAGTCGGGCGCGCCCTCGAACAGCACCGAGGTGACACCGTTGGCCAGCGGGCCGTACACGAGGTAGCTGTGCCCGGTGATCCAGCCGATGTCGGCGGTGCAGAACCAGACGTCCTGGGAGGGGTCCAGGTCGAAGACGATGCGGTGGGTGTAAGAGACGCCGGTCAGGTAGCCGCCGGTGGTGTGGACGATGCCCTTGGGCGCGGCGGTGGAGCCCGACGAGTAGAGGATGAACAGTGGGTGCTCGGCGGGCAGCGGCAGGGCGGGGCAGACCGGGTCGGCGGCGGCGCACAGGTCGGCGTACCAGCTGTCGCGGCCGGGCCGCATGGGGCACGGCGCCCCGGTGGCGCCCACGACCACGACGTGCTCCAGACCGGGCAGCGTCTCCAGGGTGTCCTCCAGCGCCTGCTTGACGGCGCTGACGCGCCCCTTGCGGCGTGCGCCGTCCACGGTGACCAGGACCTTGGCCCCGCAGGCCGCCATCCGTTCGCCGACCGCCTGCGGCGCGAAGCCGCCGAAGGCGACGTTGTGGACGGCGCCGATCCGGGCGCAGGCGAGCATCGCCACGATGGCCTCGGGGACCATCGGCAGGTGGATACCGACCACGTCACCGGCGGTGACGCCGAGTGCCTTGAGCGCGTTCGCGAACCGCTGCACCTCGGCGAGCAGCCCGGCGTACGTGATGGTCCGGGTCTCGCCCTCCTCGCCGTGCCAGTGGTAGGCCACGCGCTCGCCGAGTCCGGCGGCCACATGGCGGTCGAGGCAGTTGGCCGACGCGTTCAGCGTGCCGTCGGTGAACCAGCGGTGGAACGGCGCCTCGGTGTCGTCCAGCACCGTGGTGAACGGCTGGTCCCAGGACAGTCGGCGGGCCTGCTCCGCCCAGAAGCCGAGCCGGTCGGCGGCGGCCTGCGCGTATAGGGGCTCGGCGTCCGCCCACGGCCGTCGGCCGGTGGCGTGCTGCGTCGGGAACGGGCCGGTGGTGGTCGTCGGGACGTGCTTCGGGTGCTTCAGGTGCGGAGTGCGGTCCGTCACGGTGTTGCTCCTCTGCCGTGTGATGGTCGCGGCTCCGCCGGTTCGTCTCCTCGGCGGAATGCCTGGTACCGACCTTGCGCCCGGCCGGCGCGTGGCCGGAAGGCCGCTGCGACGGGGCGCGCACCGTCCGCGACGAGCGGTCCCCGCGGCGCGACGAACGGTCGGCCGGCCGGTCGACGGCGCGGCGGGCCGCGTGGTCGTACGGTGAGTAGGTGATCGGTGTCCACCCGTCGGGGCTCAGACATCGGCGTGGTCCGCTCGGAGCCAGCGGCGCCGACGTGGCCGCCGTGCTGCGGTCCGCCCGGGAGATGGCCGACGAACTCGCCGACGGTCTCACGCCCCGGGCCGCCGACCGGGTCGCACGCCGGGCCCGCAGACTGCTGGCCGCCGACGGCGTGGTCTTGTGCGACCTGTCGGGACCGCTCGGTGCCGCCGGGAAGGTGCGCGGGGACGCGCGCGAGCTGGCGGAACGGGCCCTCACCGACGGCCGCCCGGTGCGCGGTGGTGGCGCCGTCGCCGCCCCGCTGCTCACCGGTGCGGAACCGCTGGGGGCGCTGGTGGTCGCCGGCGACGAGAGCGCGGCCGATCAGGCGGAGGCGCTCGCGGACTGGCTGGGCGAGGCCCTGGAGCGAGCCGTGCTCGGCCTCGCGAGAGAGGAACTCGCGCTGGCCGAGCTGAGCCGCCTGCGCGCCCAGATCTCGCCGCACTTCCTCTACAACGCGCTGTCCGCGATCGCGTCCCTCGTGCGCTCCGACCCGGAGCGGGCCCGGGACCTGCTGGTGCAGTTCTCGGAACTGGCCCGTTACGCCTTCTCCGGGCGCGGACAGTTCACCACCGTCGCCGAGGAGTTCCGTGCCATCGAGGTGTACCTGCAGCTCGAACGGGCCCGCTTCGGACCCCGGCTGTCGACCTGGGTGCGGGTCGCCCCCGAGGTACTCCCGGTCACGTTGCCGTTCCTCACCCTCCAGCCCCTGGTGGAGAACGCCATCCGGCACGGCATCGAGCCGCGGCCGGGCGGCGGGACGGTGACCGTCACCGGTGCCGCCCTGGGCCCCGACTGCACCATCACCGTCGAGGACGACGGCGCGGGCATGGCGCCGGAGCTGGCGGAAGCGGTGCTGAGCGGGCGCGGCGAGCGTTCCGGGATCGGCCTGGCCAACGTCGATCAGCGGCTCCGTACCCTGTACGGCCCGGAATACGGGCTGCTGGTAGAGACCGCGCCCGGCGCGGGTACCCGGATCACCTTCCGGGTGCCGTTGTCCTCACCGGGAATGGCGACGAGGTGACCGGGATGATGACCAGGGAACTGGGGAGATGACCGGGGAACTGTCGGTGCTGGTGGTCGAGGACGAGCCGCTCAGCCTCGACGAACTGGTGCACCTGCTGCGCGGCGTCCCCGGCGTGGGGCAGGTGGCCTCCGCCCCCGACGCGATGTCCGCGCTCAAGCTGCTGCGCGACCGGGAGTTCGACGCCGCCTTCCTCGACATCGGCATGCCCGGACTGGACGGCATGGAGCTGGCCGCGGTGCTCTCCCGGCTGGCGCGGCCGCCCGCGGTCGTCTTCGTCACGGCCTCCCAGGCGCACGCGATCGACGCCTTCGGGATCGGAGCGGTGGACTACCTCCTCAAGCCCGCCTCCGTCGGACGGGTGCGGCAGGCGCTGGAGCGGGTCGGCCGGGCCCGCGCCGCTTCCGCCACCCCGGGAATCCCTGCCGGCGCGCCGCCCGAGCCAGCCGGTGACCTGGCCGTGCTCAAGGTGGAGTCCGCGGGCCGCACCCGGTTCGTGCGGCGGGAGCAGGTGCGGTTCGTGGAGGCGCACGGCGATCATGTGCGGCTGGACACCCGGGACGGCCGGTTCCTGGTCCGCATGCCGCTGTCCGCTCTGGAACACAGCTGGTCCCAGGCCGGGTTCCTGCGGGTGCACCGGAGTTTTCTGCTCGCCCTGCGGGCGGTCGAGGACCTGCGGACCGACGCCGTGGGCCAGCTGGTCGCGCACACCGCCGGCGGCGACGTCCCGGTCAGCCGCCGCCACGCCCGCCACCTGAAGGAACAGCTGTTCGCCGCGGCCCGGGAGGGCCGGGTCGGCGGGGCACGGCGATGAGCCGACCGCGCCGCGTGGCGGTGGTGAGCCCCCAGACCCGGCTGGCCCTGGCCCGGCGTTCGGCGGCCGGTCGGCACCTCGTCCTGCCCCCGGACTTCGACGCACGCGCCGCCCGGCGCGCCTATCTGCGCCAGCGCCGCCTCGCCGGCGCCACGGTGCTGACACTGGCCACGCTGCTGCTGGCCCTGCCGCTCCTGATCGCCACCGTGCCGCAGCTGGGCACGGTCCGGCTCGTCGGCGTCCCCTTGTCCTGGCTGCTGGTCGGCGTCTTCGCCCACCCCCTGCTGCTGCTCGCCGCCGTGGCCCTTCTGCGCCGTACCGAGCGGGCGGAGCGGACGCGATGACCATCGCCCTGATCTCCTTGGTGGCGCTGGCCGCGCTGGGCATCGGAATGTTCAGCGTGCGGGTGGTGCGCAGCACGGGCGACTTCCTGGTCGCCGCCCGGAGTGTGTCCCCGGCGCTGAACGGAGCCTCCATCGCGGGGGAGTACCTTTCGCTGGCCTCCTTCCTCGGTGTCGCCGGCCTGGTACTGGGCAGCGGTGTCGGTGTGCTCTGGTTCCCGGTGGGCTTTACCGCCGGATACCTGGTGCTGCTGGTCGCGGTCGCGGCGCCGCTGCGGCGCTCCGGCGCCTACACCGTGCCCGACTTCGTGGAGAACCGGCTCGGCTCGCCGCCCGCCCGGCGTCTGGCGGGCATGGCCGTCCTGCTGATCGGCTGGACCTATCTGGTGCCGCAGTTCCAGGGCGCCGGCCGCATCCTGGACCGTTTCGGTGGTGTGCCGTACCCCTTGGCCGTGCTGCTCGCGGGCACCCTCGTGGCCGTGACCGTGGCGCTGGGCGGCATGCGCTCGGCGACCTACGTCCAGGCCTTCCACTACGCCGTGAAGCTGTTCTTCCTGGCCGTGCCCGCGCTGGTGCTGATCGTCGCGGTCGGACCGGCCGGGCGGTCCGCGGCCGTGCACCCGGAGCGCGGCACCCGCTTCCCGCAGGCGACGACCGTCGAGTTCCACGTGCCCGCGGTCCTCCAGGTGCGCAGCCCGGTCACCGTCACCGTCGACGACCGGACGGCCGCCTGGGCGCCGGGACGCCACCCGGTCGCGGACGGCACGCGGGTGCGCTTCTCCCGAGGAGCGCCGGTTCCCCAGGTGCGCGGCACCGAGGAACTGGGCGGTCCGGCCTGGCGCACCCCCCTCCTGCACCTGCCCGGCAGCACACATCCCCTGTTCCAGACCTGGTCGCTGCTGCTGGCCACGGTCCTGGGCACCGTGGGTCTGCCGCACATCCTCGTACGACTGCACACCAGCCCGGACGGCAGAGCCGCGCGCCGCGCCGTGGTGGTCACCCTGGCCCTGCTCGGCCTCTTCTACCTCGCCCCGGCCGTGTACGGGCTGCTCGGCCGGACGGTGGTCCCGCAGCTGTACCTCACCGGCCCCACCGACACGGTGGCCTTGGTCCTGCCCGGCGCGGTGCTGGGGCCGCCGTGGGGCGCCGCGCTGTCGGCGGTCGTCGCGGCCGGCACCTACGCCGCCTTCCTGGCCACCTCTTCGGGGCTGCTCCTGGTGGTGGCCGGCAGCATCGGCCACGACCTGCGCACCGGCTCGCTGCGCGATCTGCGGATGACGGTCGTCCTGGGAGCGGCGGTGGGGGTGCTGCTGGCGCTGCCGGCGCGCTCGCTGGAGATCGGCGTCGTGGTCGGCTGGGCCTTCGCGATCTCCGCGTCCACGCTCTGCCCCCTGCTGCTCCTCGGGATCTGGTGGCGCGGGCTGACGGCGGCGGGTGCCGGTGCCGGACTCGTGGTCGGCGGGGCGTCGGCCGCCGGAGCCGCGGCGATCTCGGCGCTGGGCGCGGTCCCCGCGGGCTGGCCCAGGACCCTCTGCCTGCAGCCCGCGGCCTGGTCGGTGCCGCTGGCCTGCACGGTCATGGTCGCCGTCTCCCGGCTGGGGCGGCCTCCCGCCGGTGCCGAGGACCTCATGCTGGCCATGCACGTGCCCGAGTCTGCGGAGCCGGTGCGGCGCGGGCGCTGACGCCCGCCGGACATCCGCCGCCCCGGGACGATCCGCGTCGCCTGCCGCCTGCCGCCTGCCGACGCCGACCATTCGTCGCGGTCCGGCGACCGTTCGTCGTACCCGGCTCACCCCCGGTCGGACCGTCCTTGCCCGCCGGGGGGCCGCCGCACACGGTGGGCACACCGGCACGCACCACGAAAGGCACCTCATGGACCTCCTCCTCATCGGCCCGCCCGGCGTGGGAAAGGGCACCCAGGCCGCCCGGCTGCGGCAGGCCCTGGGCGTCCCCCACCTCTCCACCGGAGACCTGCTGCGCCGACATGTCGCGGAAGGCACCCGGCTCGGCGCCGCAGCCGCCGCACACATGCGGCGCGGGGACCTCGTCCCGGACGCCTTGGTGACCGAGATGGCCCTGGACCAGATCCTCGGCCCATCCTGCGCGGCGGGCGTGGCGCTGGACGGCTTTCCGCGCACCCCCGCGCAGGCCGAAGCCCTCGACAGCGCACTGGCCGGCCAGAGGCGGGAGCTCGCCGCAGTACTCCATCTCACCGCTCCCGAGGAAACGCTGCTCCGCCGCCTGACCGGACGTCGCACCTGCCGTGGCTGCGGGGCCAGCTATCACCTGGACGCCAACAGGCCGCGGGCTGCGGGACGGTGTGACATCTGTGGGGACCGCCTCGTCCAGCGGGCCGACGACACGGCGGAGATCGTCCGCGCGCGCCTGGTGGTCCACACCCGGCAGACGCAACCGCTGCTCGAGCGCTACCGGCGGGCCGGTGTTCTCCACGAGATCGACGGCTGCGGAGACGTCGACGACGTGACCCGGCGCCTCCTGGCCCTTCTTGGACAGGGTGCTCAGTGCCGCGTACGGACCGGCAAGGGCCTCGTCACGTGGAGCTGGTCCCGTCACTGAGGCGGCGTCGACCCGCCGAACCCCTCTCCGAGCGTGGGTCCGTACGCGGGCCCCCGCGCTCCCGCCCGGCCGGGCAGAGTCAGCCGCCGTCGCCGAGGCCCGGCCGTGCCGCCGGTGGGCGAGTTGCCGACGGCGTGCGCCAGGCCGGTGAGGGGTGTGGTCGCGGACGCCCAGCAGTGGCAGCTGCACTATGGCCAGGTCACCTTGGAGGACGACATCCCGTTGACGGAGCGAGCCTGGCGCTACAGCACGGCGACCTTCCTAGAACTGTGCCTGCCCGGCCCGACGGTCGCCGCGCTGCTGCGGGGCGATGAGAGGGACGTCCACGGCCTCCACGTCGCCTCCCCCGGCCCGCCGTCCTCCAGCGCCTCCACCCACCAGCTGCGCGGCCAGGAGGAGTGGGGCCGGGTGACCACGCCATGGCCGCGCACAGAGTGGACCATCAGCCGGGACACCAGCGCTCTCCAGACCGGTTACGGCCTGCTGGTCGGGGACGGCCCCTCCTTCCTGAACTTCGACCAAGCCCTGAGCGCCTTCCTCCACCAGCGCCCTCACGACAGCAACGCGAACCGTGCGGACCTGTGGCGCATCGTCCAGCCGCAGCGTGCGGGCTGGTTTCCGCAGATCACCATCGGGCCCGACCTGGCAACCAGCATGAGATCAATTCGTTAGCCAACATCAACACGCAGGCGCAGGCCGTCCAGCGCCTCATAGCGGGCCCTGAGACCTTGCACGTGCGGGCCGGACAGCCCACGCCAGCGGATCTGCCTCGCTTCGCACTGGCGTCTCGGCGCGGCCCACCTCACCTACCTGCTCGGCGGTGCCGCCACCTGCGACTGGTCAACACGCCCGACGAGTTGTCCTCGAAGTAGAACCAGTTGTCACCGTTCTCCGCGGAGAAGATGTACTGGCCGTCGTCCTCGTCTGTCTCGGCGACGGCGATCGAGGACGCTTTGTCGTGAAGGGCCCCGTCCACCTTTCTGGTGTCTGCGTCCAGGGTGACCTGCGCCCCGGTGAAGTCCGCGTGCTCGTAGAGCGTCGCCTTCCACCCGGACGGCACTCGGACGGAGGAGATGCAGTCGTTCATGGACGGGGCGAGCTTGTGGCGTCCCTGGTCGAGCGTGGCGCTCTTGCTCTTGTAATCGACGTCGGCGTAAACGGTCACAGGCATGGGGGACCATCCCTTCTCGTAGTGTTACTAAATGAGCACTATAAGTAGCGGTACTGTTCACGGTTCGTCGAGCGCCCGTTCTCGCTTGCGCACTCCAAAGCACCAGGCGCGTGGGCGACAAACCTTCAAGCGGTGGTCGATGGTTCGTGCGGAGCGCCGACGGACACAGCAGCAGGGGTCTCGGGCCCGGCGATGCCGGTGGCCGTCGAGCGGTGCATCAACCGTCTCAAGCAGTGGCGCGGCCTGGCCACACGAACCGACAAGTTCGCGATCGCCTACCAGGCCGCACTCCACCTCGCCGCCATCCTCATCTGGACGCGACGCTGACCACAGAGACAGAACCTAGTGGCTGGCAGGGCAGACGCGGGCGGACGTGTGCTCTGGGAGGTACTGCGCGCGCTCCTGCGGGGTCAGGTCACGGTTCACGGCTCGGCAGATGTCCTGGACCAACAGGGCCGGCCGGGGCACCGCGGCATTCCAGAGGCGCACGGTGTGGTCGTCACTGCCGGAGGCGAGGGAGCGGCCGACGGGGCTGAACGCCACCGCGTTCACCGGGCCGGTGTGACCCGTGAGGACGGAGCGGACGGTGCCGGTGTCCACGTCCCACAGGCGCACAGTGTCGTCGCTGCTGCCGGAGGCGAGGGCGTGTCCGTCCGGACTGAACGCCACCGCGTTCACCGGGCCGGTGTGACCCGTGAGGACGGAGCGGACGGTGCCGGTGTCCACGTCCCACAGGCGCACAGTGTCGTCGCTGCTGCCGGAGGCGAGGGCGTGTCCGTCCGGACTGAACGCCACCGCGTTCACCCGGTCGGTATGGCCTCGCAACGTGGCACGCACTTTACGTGTGGCCATGTCCCACAAATACACGTTGTCATCGAGGCCGCCGACAGCCACCGTGTGCCCATCCGGACTGACCGCCACAGCCCCGAGACCGTTGTCCGCGAAGAAGACGGATCCCGCGCTTCTCCTCGCCGTCACGTTCCACAGCCGCATGTTGGTGTCCGAACCGACCGAAACGAGGGCGCGACCATTCGGAGCGAACGCCACTGAATACACCGGATCGGTGTGGCCGTTCAGAATCGCTCGCGTTCTTCCGGTGGTCATGTCCCACAACCGCACGGATTTGTCGTAGCTTCCTGTGGCGAGGGTGCGGCCGTCCGGGCTGAACGCCACCGCGTCCACGATGTCGGTATGGCCCGACAAGGTGGCCCTCGTCCTGCGGGTGTCCGCGTTCCACAGGCGTACGGTGTGGTCGTCGCTGCCGGAGGCGAGGGTGCGTCCGTCCCGGCTGAACGCCACCGACTCCACCGCGTTCGTATGGCCGGTCAACGTGGAGCGGCTCTCTGCCGGAGCGATGTTCCACAGACGCACGGTCTGGTCGTCGCTGCCGGAGGCGAGGGTGCGTCCGTCCCGGCTGAACGCCACCGACCTCACCGTGTCGGTATGGCCCTTGAAGGTGGAGACGACCTTGCGGGTGGTCACGTTCCACAACCGCACTGCGTCGTCGGCACTGCCGGTGGCGAGGGAGCGTCCGTCCGGGCTGAACGCCACCGCACTCACCCAGTCGTCGAAGGAGGTCAGTGTGGCCTGGCTCTTTTCGGTGGCCACGTCCCACAACCGCACCGAGTCGTCGGCACCGCCGGTAGCGAGGGTACGGCCGTCCGGGCTGAACGCCACCGACCCCACTGCGTCGGTATGTCCCTTCAAGGTGGCGATTGCGGTGCCGGTGGCCGCGTCCCACAGTCGTACGGTGTGGTCGTCGCTGCCGGTGGCGAGAGTGCGGCCGTCCGGGCTGAACGCCACCGACTCCAGGATGTTGGTGTGTCCCTTCAAGGTGGCGCGCGTGGCGTGTGTGGCCATGTTCCACAGTCGTACGGTGTGGTCGTCACTGCCGGTGGCGAGAGTGCGGCCGTCCGGGCTGAACGCCACCGACCCCACCGCGTCGGTGTGGCCTTTCAGCACCGTGAGCGTCTTCCCCGTGCTCGCATTCCACAGCCGCACGGTTCCGTCGCCGATGCCGGCGGCCACAGTGCGGCCGTCGGGGCTGAACGCCACCGCGTCGACCCAGTCGGTGCTGCCCTTGAGCGTGACACGGGTCGTACCGGTGGCCGCGTCCCACAGTCGCACGGTCTGATCGGCGCCGCCGGTGGCCAGGGTGCGGCCGTCCGGGCTGAACGCCACCCCGTACACCCGGCCCGTGTGGCCGAGCAGACAGCGCCGGAGCGGCAGTTCCGCGGCTTGGGCGAGGCTGTCGATCGATTCACGGGTGGCACTGGTGCGGTAGGCCGCCACCGCCAGGAGCGCGGCTCGGTCGGGCTGCGTGCCGATGGACTCGCCTGCCTGTATGGCCAGTTGCCGGGACAGTGCTGCCTGCCGTTCGGTGATCGCCGTATGCCACTGCCAGATGACTGCTGCAGCCGCCACGAGGACGAGGGCGAGCAGGGACCCAAGGATGGCATTGAGGCGTCTGCTGCGCCGGATGGTGGCCTGCTGCTGATGCTTGCTCGCGGTAAGGAAGTTGGTCATGTCTTCCGGTAGGTGACGTCTCTGTGCCCACTCAAGGCCTTCCGCGAGGGCCGTTCCTCTGAGCAGGTCGGTGGGATCCTCGCTGCCGGCCCAGCGGGCGCGCTGGTGGCGGGTCCGTTCGAACCACTCGCGGAACCGGTGGTCCTGGGCCACCCAGTCGCGCAGGGTCGGCCAGTCGTGGATCAGTGCGTCGTGGATCAGTTCGGCCACGGGCTCAGCCGTGCGCGTCTCGGAGGATTCCGAGACCTGGGGCGTGTAGGTGGTGATGACGCGATGCCGGACGAGTACGGCCAGCACTTCGTCGACCGTCTCCTTGCCCGCGGATGCGCTGCCGGGGTCGGCGGCAAGCTCGCGCAGTTCCCCAAGGGGGACCTGTTCCCGGATGGCGGGGATGTGATGGTCGGGGTCGGCGGGACGTACCAGGGAGGTGAGGATGCGCTGCGCCACAGGGCGTTGCTCCGGGGACAACTGGTCGAGGACGGTGTCGCACCAGGTGGTCAGGCTGCCCGTGACTCCGCCGATGCGCCGGTAGGCGTCGCCGGTGAGGTATCCGTCGGTCCGGCGCTGCCACAGCTGGCTCAGCGCCAGTTCCAGCAGGGGGAGCACCGTGACCGGCGCTTGCCGGGTGGCGGCCACCTCCGGTGTGATGGCCAGCACGTCGGTGATGATCCGCTCGGGCAGTCCGTGCTCCATGCGGGCGCCCACCGCTTCGGCGGGCCGGGTGATGATGTCGTGCAGGTCCTGCTCACTGAGGGTCCTGGGGATGTTGAGGAGGCCGGGCACCGCGGCTTCCAGCAGCTTCGGCGCCAGGGCCGCCTGCTGCGGGTAGAAGTCGTCCCGCATGATCAGGATCACGCTGAGCTTGTTCTGTGACTTGACCGCCGTGGTGATCTGGTCCGTCGCGGCCAGGCGCCGCTCGACGACGCCGCTGTCGGCGGGCACGCTGAGAAGTTCTTCGAAGGCGTCGATGATCAGGACGATGCGTTCCACAGCGGGTTCCGCCGCCAGTGTGCGGGTGACGGCCGCCGCAATTCCGTCGTCGGCGGCCCCCGGCAGCCCCGCGCCATCCAGCTCGGCGAGCAGGTCCTGCCGCGGACGGGTGACCACGGCCAGCCACCTGTCGCTTCCCGGAAGCGCGCCCTTGGCCAGCGCGGGAACGACACCGGCCTGTACGAGCGAGGATTTGCCCGAGCCGGAAGGACCGAGGAGCAACGTCACGCGGTGCTCCTGCAGGTTCGTCAGCACCTGACGTACCGCGCCCGTGCGGCCCTCGTACCACTGAGCGTCCTCCGCGGTAAACGGCTCCAGCCCCTGGTAGGGGCACACATCCTGGAAAGTCAGTTCCGGGCAGACGTCGCGAAGGGTCGTGGTCGGCGTGACGTAAGCGATGTCGTGGCCTCGTTGGTAGGCGTCGGGTGCCGTGATCTCGGTCAGCATGCCGACCACCAGGCCGGTGAACTCGTCCACGACGGGGCCGCCGCTGAAGCCGGTGGTCAGGTCGTTCGCGGCCGTCAACTGCAGATGGCCACGCCCGCCCTCCGTGGTTGGCAGCAGATCGCCGGCCGTGCCGTAGCCGAAGTGGCCGCCGGCCGGAGCCTGCGCGGGGAAGCCGAACGAGCGCACCCGGTGCCCCCGGCCGCAGCCCGCAGAGCCCAGCGGCAGCGGTCGCGCACCGGTCGGTGTGCCGGTCAGCCGGACCACGGCCACGTCCACGTCCTCGGGGGCCCGCCAGGATTCGTCCAGGACGAGGCCCTCGACCCGGTGAGCGCCGTCCACATGAGGGAAGCTCACGGACAGCCGCTGTCCGGGGCCTGCTCCGGCGGCTTCCACCACGTGTGCGCACGTGACTAGGAGGTCCTCGGTGACCAGGAAGCCGGCCCCGGTGACCTCGCCGTGGGACCCCAGTACCTGGGCCACGGAGTTCCACAGTTCCGACAAGGGGCCGCGGCCCTCGCCCTTGTCGTCGATGATCATGGGATCAATCCATGTACTCATTCCCGGCTCGATCGCCGGGCTCGCTCCTCTTCCAGGTCATGGTGATCCGGAGATGACTGTTGGCGCTGCTCTTGGTGATCACGGCCCCAGCCTCGACCGCGAGATCGACGCCGAACTCGACCGTGATCTCGTCGGGGGACGCCTTACGTAGCTCGTCGAGTGCGGCGCGCGATGCCCGGCTCACCGACCTCAGCGCGCCCTGCAGCGTCTCCGGCAGCTCGGACACGGCATCACCGATCCGCCCCCCCACGGCAGGCGCTTCGACCAGGATCGAGCCGCCGTCCTCCAGAGAAACGCGGGCGAGATGCGCCAAATACCCCTCCCGGTTTGCACGTCGACGAATTCGAAAGGGTAAATTGCAGCCTTTTCCGTCAGTCTCCCCCTTGCCTCCGGTCATGGCAACCCTCGGCATTTCGGGCCATTCTGCACCGGGGTAGAAAAGTTGACGCTGAAACATTTCTCGAAATGCGTACCAGTGACGAACGCTCGCGGGCCGCGACACTCTCCCCCGAGCGTGGAGCTCGCCGTGTACGCAGACGGTCGGGTCCTGCTGCGTTCCCGACAGGGCATGGACATGATCGGCTCGTCTCCCGACATCCGGTCGGCGGCCGTCGCGCAGCTGGACAGGCAGCAAGCGCGGCAGATCTTCTCCGAGCTCAGCTCAGGGCACGCCATTGTGCGATCACGCGGCTGGTGGAAGCCTCAGCGGCCCAGCCTCGAGACCTGCGGGAAGAACGTCTCTCAACACGAGATCTTCCATGCCGAGATCGACCAGGCCGTCGACGAGCTGGCATCCTACGACCAGGTGATGGACCGCTTCCGCGGACAGCTGGGGAGGCAAAGGGGGCTAGCCGAGCACACCGAGCCCGAGCACCAGGATCAGGACATGCCCAAGCAGAAGGCCAGCGCCACCTGGCTCTCGCGCTTCCGAACCTGATCTGGGCGAGCTTCCCGTCGGCGGCGCGGGCAAGCCTAGGCGCACCTGGACAAGCCCGCGTTGTCGGTCGGGGCACGCGATGGCTACATGTACCGCCATGGCGCGTGAGCGGGTGCGGTGGCCGGCCGTGGTGGACCGGGCGCGCGTGTAGGCCTGTCGGGTGTCGGCGGCGCCTCCGCGCTGCCCGGCCGCTACACCGGGGCCGGGGTAGGAGTTTGCTGGGCTGTCTGCTCGCCTTTCCCCAAGGCCGCCGCCACCGCCCCCGCGTCACAATCGGTGAGATTCCCCCGCCCCACACTGCCGTGAACGATCCGCAGTCCGGCTCGTCACTGACCCATCAAACAGGCCCTAGTCTGCTTCGATGCTGAGCTCGGGGTCCGGTTCCCACACGCGCAGGGCTACGGGGGCGTCGGGGTCGAGGTTCTCAGGGTCGCCGGCCGGGGAGCCAGCGGCCGCGGCCGTGCCTGTCCTGTTCAGCCTGGCGGTGGTGATACCGGTGTGGCGGAGTTGGCGAGTTGTTCTTGGACTCGTGCGTGTCGGAATTCGTAGGCGGCGCCGGTTTGTCGGAGGACTCCTCGTTGGTGGGCTTCTTCCAGGAAGGCCATCAGGCGCCAGGGGAGCCGGCGGGTGCCGCACAGCCACAGCCGGGTGATGAGGAACCAGCCCCAGGCGCTGAGGAAGACAGCGAGGGGGCCGGCGAGTAGCCAGGGGATAAACATGCCTGTGACAAAGGAGCTTTTCCACCACTCGCGAGTGGTTGGCAGAAAGAGCCCCAGGATCCTGGTGGTGATGGCGATCGCCAGGAGGGTGACGCCCCGGGTGATGACGGTGGCTCTGTCGGTGCGCAGACTTGCCTGGGGGCTGATGGCTTGTGCGGTGTCGGCCGGGTAGACCAGCCAGGCGTGGACACCGGCGGCAAGCCCGGCGACCAGTGCCAGGGCCAGACCGATGGCCAGGCCCCACCGCATCATGCCGAAGAAAAGGGTGCTGGGCGGGGCCGCGAACAGCCACGCGAGTGATCGGTAAGGCAGGTGGGAGTGGAAGCCGCCGTCTTCCACGTAGGTGCCGTTGGGGAGCTGCACGTCCAAGTGGTAGTTCCCGCCTTTACGCACGCGTAGCTGGATGCGGCCGTGGAAGGCGGTGCAGCGTGCGCCCGGAGAGCAGGGCCAGTGCGCGGCTTCGGCGGTGGACGCGGCAGCGAGGGCCCACCGGGTTCCGTCGGGGTCCCGTTCGACGACGCCGTCGACTGGGCCGGGTGACTGGAGGTAGCGGGCGCCGTTGCGGCGCAGGCCCTCGATCCAGCCGTCGGAGGCGGTCACGTAGCGGGTACCGTCGGCCAAGCGGTGGACGTGTCCTTCGGGGAAGTCGTCACGCAGAGCGGCGCGTACGGCCAGTGGAGCGGCGATGGAGAGTCCGTAAACTGCTCCGAACGACATCCCTGTCAGCAGGCCGACGACGAGCCCCTGCCACAGTAGGCGGCGCAGACGTGTGCGATGAGCCTGCCGCGTCGATCCAGCGGGAATGGTTTGGGCGGTGTCTTCTGGTCTGTTGCGCAGGCCAAGCGCGACCAGCCCGGCGATCACCACTCCGATCACCACGCTCTGCCACAAGCGGGAGGGGTTGAATGACAATGTGATGAGGTAGGTGGAGGCTGCGGTCAGCAGTACGATCGCGGTCGAGGTGACCAGTCGCCACCTGCCGAGCGGCGCGTTCAGCGGCAGTGGTTCGCCGAGGATCCCCAGCACGGCGAGGGCAGCGGCAGCGGCCACACCCCAGCCGACGCCTCCCATAGCGTCGAGAAGCCATCTCGCGACGCCGGGTTCGATCTGCGCCTCGCCGAACCAACTTGTGCTGAAGCCACAGCTGTACATGATGCCGGCGAGCGCGGTGATGGCAGCGAGGAACGCCGACACGCGCGGTGCCTGGCGGAGATCGAGGATGCGTCCGGCAGCTGATGCGCGGTGGCCGTACGAGAGGACCAGGTAACCGAGGCACACTCCTACGGTGAAGGAACCCAGGTTGGAGGGCCCCTCGCTTGTCGGCGCCCATGCCCAGGCGGTGATGACGGCCAAGCCACCCAGCAGGAGGATGGGCCCTAGTCTGCGCAGCGGCCAGGGCAGCTCCAGGCGGAGCTGCCACCAGGCCAGTTGTCGGGTGGCCTGCCGCTGCATGTGCCCGGCGAGGTAGCGCAGCCAGCGGTGGGCCTGTTCAGTATGAGGGCTGTCGCCGAAAGCCGCCGGCACGTATGCCTCGAGCAGGTGGCGCTCGAGCACGGCCGGCTCGCCGAACCGGTCCTGAAGCAGTTCGGCAGGGTCGTTGCCGGTTTCGCTGTAGACGGCCCGGGCCATTGCCACCATCAACGGCGTGGCCAGCGACTGGCGCAGGGCCTGGGAAACCGGTGTGTGCGGGTGTGCGCGCAGGTGTGCGAGGACGGGGTCCCAGACAGTGGCGCGCTGCCCGCCCGCTCCCCGCACGGGCCGAGCGGTTCTTGCCAGGTAGGTGCTCGCCGTTTCGAACGTGAGGGGCAGCAGCTCGACGACCGTAGCGGCCGTCAGCACATCTCCCGTCTCCACCGCCTTCGTGTACGCCGCTGTGCGGCAGGTCAGCAACACCGGTTCCCCCGCGTCCAGCTCCGCGTTGAGCCGGCGCAGGGCCGTGCCCCACGAGGACTGAGGCGTCTCGTCCAGTCCGTCCAGCACGGGCAGCACGAAACCAGCCGCCAAGAGCTGCCTGGTCCACGGAGCGCCGGGGTAGGTGGCACGCAGGTGGGAGGCCATCCAGTCACGCAGGCGCTCCCGCTCGGGCTGCCATCCAGACACAGGAAAGACCACCGGCACCCGATCGCCAGCAGCGCGGTGCGCGAGACGCTCCAAGACGAATCGAACAGCGAGCACGGTCTTCCCGCTGCCCGGCTCACCCAGAACCACGAGCCGCCGCGCTGGCAGCCTGTCGAAGGCCGACGAGATGCCGTCTGGCCCCTCGCCCGGCTCCACTGTCACGCCGCTGCCTTCAACGGCATCAGCAAGCCAGGCCTCAGCCATCGACCAGTGCACCTGGAACGGGTAAGGGTCCTGTAGCCGGCGCAGCCGCCACTCTGCCTGCCACTGCTCGCGCACCGCAGCCGCGAGCCGCCCGGCCAGCCGCTCCAGCCGCTCTCCTGACCAGGCACCCTCGGCAGACTCTTCAGCGGCCGATCTGCTGCGCCAGAGATTGACGGCCAGTCCGGTAACTGAAACCCCTAAGCCGAGCACAGCCGTCAGGGTCGCCGGATCGTCCAGTTTTCCTGCGCGCAGGGCAACGAGCAGCACGCCACCCGTGACCGCTACCGCCCCCAGCCAGATGCCATGTCGCAACCACCGCATTGCACTGAGGATAGAACCATGATCACGCTCTGTGAGTAAAGCACGCCGGAAGGGCGAGGCGCACGACGGTTTCCACATGTACGACGGCAAGCTGCCCATCGTGGTCACCGGCATGAAGCAGCTGAAGGAGCACGGTCCGGCCGGGGCGATCTTTAGACGCTTCGGCCGCCCGCGGAACCAGACGTTCCTGGAGGCGATCGGCAACCCCCGCCGCGAAGCCCACGACGCCCGCCAGCAGGCCGAGTACGAGGCCCGCGAGCGGGAGTGCAAGGAGCAGCTGTGCCGCGCGGCCGTCCAGCAGAGGGCCGAGCGGGAGGTCCGCCGTCCCGTGTGTGCCGGCTGTGGCGCCAGGTTCAGCGACGAACGGTGGAAGGCCATTGAGCCCGCCGGGTGGGATGTCCCACGGGAGACCCACCCGCACCTGTGCGACGACTGCATGCAGCGGGCCATCACCGCCGAACGCCAAGCCGAGTACACCGAGCCCGAGTACCAGGACCAGGCTGTGCCCGAGCAGAAGGCCGGCGGCACCTGGCTCTCACGCTTCCGCGGCTGACCAGGGCAAGCCTTTCGCCGATGGTGTGGGCAAGCCCAGGGTGCCCCTGGGCAAGCCCGCGCTGTCGGTGGCGGCTGGGAGGCTGGTACCCATGGACAGGGATGAGGAGTTGCTGCGCGGTCGGGTCTACGGAGAAGACCACGACCATCCCAGGCCCGGACCGAAGCCCGGCCGGGCCTACGCCGAACTGGTCGGCGGCCCGCTGGACGGCCTGCTGCTCGACATCACCGGTTGGACGCAGGACGAGATCGACACCGGCGTCATCCTCCAGACCGAGCTGGGGCAGTTCGGCGCAGGCGGCCGGGCCATGTACGACCCGCGCCCCGGCGACCCGGCCCGCTTCGATTGGACCGGCGACACTCCCTGACCGCCCTGGGCCGGCTCGCCCACCGAACCGGCTCGGGGCACGCTGGGGGGCGTGACCATCGTGCCGATCGTCGTGCACCGGCCTGCCGGAACGGGCGATCGGAGAGTCATCGTGCACTGCTGCGGTCGGACGGGAGACCTCGGCACCGCCTACAGCGACCACGACCTGGTCGTGTTCCTTGAAGACGCTGAGACTTCCGGTGCGATGTGCCGGGTTGGTGTCAGTGGGTGGGTGGCGGTGACGGCTTGTCAGGTTGGGGTGTTGTCGCTGGTCCCGCGACGGCTACAACACCCGACATCGGCTCTTCACCGGCCTTCCTGAGGGGGTTGCCCGAGAGGCGGAGAATGGGATGCTGGCGCGCCTCAAGGGCGCAGGCCACAGGCCGCTGCACGGACGCGAGTACTACCCGCAAGCCGCCCTTGGACTGATTCTGGACTCGCTCGACGGGGACCTGACCCCTGCTGCCGACTCCGTGGATAAGGAAGTAAAGGCATTGACCGGTTGATCGCGCGCACCAACGGCAAGGTGGCAGCTCCGTCATGGTCGACCAGCCCCCCAACTCCCGCGTCGAGCACTGGTTTGGTGTCCGTGGGTGGGTGTCAGTGACGGCACGTCAGAACTGGGTGTCTTCGCTGGTGGGGTGCTGAGGAAGGGCGGGGTCACTGCCGTGGGGCGGTGCGTGCGGCGGCCGCGGCTGTCATGGGGCGGGACACCCCACTCCGCTCCACTGTCTTGAGAACGGCACTTCTGATCCTTCCGAGGACTGCACGGCGGCACGGTGGTCGGTGACGGTTTCCGTGGGCGGAAGGGTGTGCGGTGGGGGAGCCGGGGCGTGGGGTGAAGTCACGGCGGAGCTGAGGGTGTCCAGGCCGGTGCTGGTTGCGCGGCTGCTGGAGCTCGATGCGGCCGGGGCGTTGACGACGGCGCATGTGCGTGCGGGCGCCCAGGTCGGCGGAGTGAATGTGCGCACGGTGTGGCGCTGGCTGGAGGCGGCGCGGACCGAGGGCCGCATGGAGCGCAGGCCGCGGGCCCGGCTGGAGGTGTCCGACCAGGCGTGGGAGGTGCTGGCGCAGGCGGGCGGGAACGTGGCGGCGCTGCACCGGCATATGAAGGAGGCCGGGGGCCAGGTGCCCTCGCTGGCGTCGTTGCACCGGGTGGTGCGCCGGGACCTTCAGGTCGGAAGGGTCCTGCCGGACCGCGCGGTGGTGCGGCGGGAGCGGGATGAGCAGCAAACGCGGCAGGCCTGGCTGACCTCGCCCTGGCCGGGCCGCAGGGGGCGGCGGCTGGCTCTCCCGCTTCCGCACCTGACCCGGGCAAGCCGCGGCGACCGACCACGCGGGCAAGCCCAAAGGAAGCCCTGGGCAAGGCCGGCGAGTGCGGAGAAGAGGACGCACATGCCCAGCACGAGCATCAGGACCACGAGCAGCTGCACGGTCACGCGGCACCCCGCTGCTTGCGCAGGTGGGTACCGGCCTTGGTGTGAAGCTGCTCGGGGATCCAGATACGCCGCTCGCGGGCCGCGTCGTACAGGACGCCACGGAAGCGGGTCTTGCGCATACGGACCGCGGCGTGGGTGATGTTCAGCGCGTCCGCGATCTCGGTGTCCACGTAGCCTTCGACGGTCATGCGGGCTCTTACGACGCGCGCAGGTCACAAGCAGTCGCCTGGTTGTACAGAGTCATGTGCAGAGCAGAAGTGTGAATGTCACACACCGCTCCAAGTTTTTTCGGCGGCAGCAATTTTGGCCGCTGCAGATTGCTGAGCGCACCCAACGGATCTCGGTAAATGCGCCGTTCGCAATGACGGCTGCATCTCGCGGAAGGGGCTGGCCGGGGAGCCGGAGCTGGATCCCGCCGCTCCCGACGACCTGTGTGCCGTCACAGGAATCTGTCCACAGGGAGATCGTTTTAGCGTCCTCGTCCGGCGTGGGTGTCCGCTTCCGGCAGCACCGTGACGGCCCACGCACACCTGGCACGAAGGGCGCTCGACGGCATGGCGCAGACGAAGTTCGACAAGCAGCTGGAGGAGTCCATGGACTCCCTCGTGCGCGGCATTGGCCGCGTTCTGGCCGGCCGGGACCTGGACGGCGTGAAGCGGACCGACGCCACGTCTGGCGCGCGGGCACCCGCGTCCTGCCGAAGGTGGAGGGCAAGGTCCGGCGCCGCTCCTACAAGCCCGGATGGCGACGCCTGTCCTTCCGCATCGCACTGGGGGCCGGCGTCTGGGAGATCGGCTACCTGGCCACCCAGGACCTGGACGCCACCGTGCAGAACACCCAGGAGCTGTGGCACAACCGGGAGCAGGTCCTGGCGACGCTGGAGAGCAGCGGCATCGGCGCGGCCTCCGTGCTGACCGTGGGCACCGCGGCGTACATGGCGCTGACCCGCGAGCGCCGGGAGCTGATGCGCGAGTGGGTCGTCCCGCTGCACGAACCCATCCACCGGCCGCTCGGGCTGGCAGAGCAGACCGACCCGCGCCGCTACCCGCACATCCCGAAGAACTTCTCCGACGACGACGCGGAGATACGGATCGACCTGCCGGGGCACCTGGACTTCTCCCGCGACGTCATCGCGGACCGCATCACGCAGAAACTCGCACTGGAGGGCGTGACGTTCGACCGGCACCCCAAGGGCAGCAAGCCGTACGTGCGGGTGAAGAAGACCGCTCCCGGCGAAGGCCCCCTTCAAAAACCCCAAGGTCCGCGAGCTGGTGGTCAAGGCCCCGGAGTCCGCGCCCATCATCGGGCTCGGCACCGGCGGGCGGATCGTCTCCGTCGACCTGGACGCCGACTCCCCGCACATCCTGGTCAACGCCTCCACCGGCGGCGGCTGTGCTGCATCGTCTGCCAGATGCTTCACCACGGCTCGCTCGTGTTCGTCCTCGACACCAAGCGCATCTCCCACCCGTGGGCCCACGGCATCGACGGCGTCACGTACTGCCGCGACATCGCCGACATCCACGACCAGCTCATCGAGCTCGGGCAGATAGGTCGGCTGCGCACCCGGATCGCCGACGAACTCGGCATCGACGCCGACCCGAAGGCCATCGGCCCACGGGTGCTGATCCTCCTCGAAGAGATCAATGCCACCATGAAGCAGCTGGCCCGCTACTGGGAGAAGATCCGCGAGTCCGGCGACCCGAAGGTCTCCCCGGCCGCCGACGCCCTCAACGAGATCCTCTACATGGGCCGCTAGCTGCGCATGCACGTGCTCCTGGTCGCCCAGTCCGCCACCGCCCGCGCCCTGGGAGGCCCGGAGGGCCGCGGGCAGTTCGCCACCCGCATCCTCACCCTGATGTGCTTGCGTGCGGTCTCGCGCCGTCTTGCGTCGACACCTGGGGATGAGTGGTGGTATGACCCGGTCGGCGACAGAAGAGGGGCCGCCGGGACTTAGCAGCTCGGATTCTGCCACGGTTCCAGAGTCGACCAGTGAGTCATCGATCCATCAACGGTGCGCGTGGGGAACGGAGTTCAGAGTTTAATGACGTCCTCCCTGTGCAAGATTATTGCGAACAGTGCCAACTCGTCGGACCGATCGGGATCGATGGCCCGGATGGAGCGTGAACGCCAGCACCTTCCTCCGGCGCAGGTTCGTCCCTCACTCGAAAGTTAAGGAGACACGGTCGGCGGGCCCTCGAAGATTGCAGGGGGTAGAGCACTCTAGACAGAGCGGCTACCCGCCGCTCAGGGACGAAGGGATATTGTGTGATGGCGCACACCACTGACCCGTGAGCCGGGGGCTGCTGGGCGCGCTCGGCACCAGCGGCGCCGCAGCCATTCTCGGAGTAGCTCCACAGGTTGCACTCGCGCTCCTCGCTCTGGCCCTGATCGTGCTAGTCGGCCTCTTCATGCCGGCAGTGTGGTCAAGGCGCCCGGAGAGGAGGCGTGATGCGCGCCTTCTGGCCTTCCGCATCATCCGCCTATTCGAGCGGCGGAGGTGACCATGGTGGGCAGTAAGGCGCGCCCTCCTCCTTGACCTTGGCCTTCGCCACGAAGGCCTGAAGGGGCGGCCCCCAAGGCCGCCCCTTCTTCGTGCCGGCACTGCGCTGTGCCGCCCTTCCGGGTGGCCCTTGCCTCTGGCGTCTTCACGAGGGGGCGGCCTACCGGCCGCCGTAGCAGTTCGCCGTTGTCCTACCTCGGCTTCCTCGCCGAGCTCTTGCTGGCCGAGTGCGACGACCGGGCCCGCCGCTGCTCCGAGCGCCGCATCAAGGCGGCAGGCTTCCCCCGCGACAAGTCCTTGCGGAAGTTCGGCTTCGAGGCCAACCCCAACATCGACGCAGCCATGATCCACACCCTCGCCAAGTGCGAATGGATCAAGAAGGGCCTGCCCCTCTGCCTCATCGGCGACTCCGGCACAGGCAAGCCTCACCTGCTGATCGCACTGGGCACCGAGGCCGCGATGGCCGGCTACCGGGTCAAGTACGTCCTGGCGACCAAGCTGGTCAACGAACTGGTCGAAGCCGCTGACGAGAAGCAGCTGACCGAGACCATCGCCCGTTGCGGCCGCGTCGACCTGCTCTGCATCGACGAACTCGGCTACATGGAACTCGACCCCGGCGGCGCCGAACTCCTCTTCCAGGTCCTGACCGAACGCGAGGAGAAGAACAGCGTCGCCATCGCCTCCAACGAGTCCTTCAGCGGTTGGACCAAGACCTTCACCGACCCCCGTCTCTGCGCGGCCATCGTCGACCGCCTCACCTTCGGCGGCAACATCATCGAGACCGGCACCGACTCCTACCGTCTCGCCACCACCCGCGCCCGGGCTGAGCAGCATGCGTGAGCGGCAGCGGCAGGTCGAGGGATTGTTCGCCGGGCGTGTGTCGTTGCACAGGGTGTGAGGGTGAAGGGGACAGTGTTCGGGGCCTCATCTATTGCCTGCGGGGGCGATTGTTCGGCTGAAGCCCCACAGAGCCTTTCGCCGTGTAGGCGACCGCCCTTCGTGATCGCACCCTTTTCAGGGTCGGCTCCGGACAGCGCACGCTGTCTGGAGCCGACCGTTGTCTAAGAGGTCCTAACAAGGGCGTTGGACGTGGCGGTGGGTGATGAGGCAGGTGGCGAGGCCGAGGAAGGCCTCGTGGATGTCGTCTCGTCGCTCCCAGCGGATGCGCAGGCGGCGGAAGCCGTGGAGCCAGGAGATGGTCCGCTCCACGACCCAGCGGAAGGTGCCAAGGCCCGTGCCGTGCTGTCGGCCGCGTTCAGCGATGACGGGCCGGATCCCGCGTTGCCGCAGGAGGCGGCGGTACTTGTCGTGGTCGTAGCCGCGGTCTGCGAACAGCATGTCGGGCCGGCGTCTGGGCCGGCCGACGACACCGGCCACGGCCGGGACCTTGTCCAGCAGGGGCAGCAGCTGGGTGACGTCGTTGCGGTTGCCGCCAGTCAGTGATACCGCGAGCGGGATGCCCTGGCCGTCGGTGAGGATGTGGTGCTTGCTGCCCGGACGTGCGCGGTCGACCGGGCTGGGACCGCTTTTGGGCCCCGCCGGGCCGCCCGCACGTGGGAGGGGTCGGTCACCGCCCACGACCAGTCCAGCTTCTTCGCTGAGCGCAGCTTCTTCAGCAGGACCACGTGTAGCTGGGTCCCGCACGCCGGCTTCGTTCCAGGCGGCCAGGCGCCGTGAGCAGGTCATGCCTGAACCGAAGCCCAGCTCCTGGGGCAGGTACTCCCACTGGCTCCCGGTGTGCAGCACGAACAGGATCCCGCACAATGCCTGCCGGTCCGGAACCCGCGGCCGGCCTGAGACCAGCTTCGGTCCCGGCTCGGGCAGCAACGGCTGGACCGGCGACCACAGTTCATCCGACACGATCCACGGCCGCGACTGACGCTTCCCCACGACCTGACCAGCGAACAGTCCCGCCGGTAGTCACATGATCAACGACTTCTGTTGGGACCAGTCAGTCGATGATGCCGGGACCTGCGTCGGGTCGGCAGTGAGTGCAGGCGCTGGTGGAGTCGGCGAGCAGACGGCGGGCTTCGTCCTGTTCGACGGATCGTCGTCGTTTGCCTGCCATGTGGCAGGTGCCCCGGTGGACCCTGCACCGGTGGCCGGCCGATACCGATGCCGAGCTCGAGATCCACTCGGGCGGCTCGGGCTTCGTCCGCCGGCCGTGGTCCTGTTCAGGTTGGTTGTGTATGCCCCCGGCTGGGGGTTGGTGCTCTGGTGCGGGTGCGGGTGCGGGTGCGGGTGCGGGTGCGGGTGCGGGCAGGGGTCGGTCGTGCGGCGTTGGGGTGGTCGGGTGGATGTTTTGGGTGAAGTGGCCGGGCGGTGCCGGCTAGGACGCTGCGTTCATGGCCAGCGTGGTTCGTGCCAGCCCGCGTAGCCAGGTGTGGGCGTGGTCGGTGTCGTAGCGCTGATGCCATGACAGGTATATCGGTGCCGATGGCAGTTCGAGTGGGAGGGGGAGCGCGACCAGGCCGGGGTCGGCGACCGCTGACCGCGTGGTGGTTTCGGGGACGGTGATCAGGAGGTCGGAGGCGCGCGCGAACTCCAGCGCGGCTGCTTCTGTGGGTGCGGTCGCCACGACGCGGCGGGTGAGGCCGAGCCGTGCGAGGGCGTCGTCGAGGGCGTTGGTGAGGTTTCCACGTCGTGAGACGGTGACGTGCTCAGCGGCGGCGTACCGCTTCGCGGTGACGGTCCTGACGCGGGTGAGGGGGTGCCCCTGCCTCACGACGATGACGAGGCGGGTCTCACCCACCTTCTCGGCTCGGATGTCCGGTGCGTTCGGCCGGTTGGCGTTCGCCTCCAGGTCGACCTCGCCGCGTCGCAACTCGGGGGTGTCGATGCTTGATTCCGCGACGAAGCGCAATCGCACGCCGGGCGCCTGTCCGCGCACGGCGGCGAGTAGTGCGGGGCCGCTCAGGGCGACGAGGGAATCGTGCCAGCGGAGTGTGAAGGTGCGCTCCAGTGTTGCCAGATCGAGTGCACGGCTCGGTGCCAGCACCCCCTGGACCTGGTGCAGCAGTTCGTGCACCTGTTCCCGGACGGCGATCGCGTACGGCGTCGGGGTCATCGTGCGGCCGGTGCGCACCAGGATCTGATCCCCGGTCGTGCGACGGATTCGGCCCAGACTCCGGCTCATCGCGGGGGCGGTGACGTGCAGGCGTGCCGCCGCCCCGGCCACACTGCCCTCCTCCAGCAGCGCGTCGAGCGCGGCGAGCAGATTCAAATCCAATTGCATGTGAGTAACCCTAGCCGTGCTTTACATGCATTTGAAGTTAATGAATGGGGTGCATACCGTTGAGGTGAAAGCGCAGGAAGTAACGCGCAGTTCGGCCTTCGACCGGCCTCAGCATCCCTCCTCAGACGGGAGTATCACCATGTCCGAAACGCTTCAGACCACGGACGTCGCCGCCCTGGACGCCGACGTGCTCGCCCAGACCGCGATCGCCGTGCGTGAGGCGGGTTCGGCGCTGCGCGAGCGCTTCGGCGAGGTGGTCCGCTACCGGACCCGCGAAGAGCTGATGCGCGCGCTCGCCGCCAACGACGAGATGGCCCTCGACATCCTGCGCCCCCGCCTCACGGGCCTGCGCCCGGGCGTCGGCTGGGTGGAGGACGAGCTGGACGGCGGGGCGCTGCCGCCCGGCGAATGGTGGGTCGTGGATCCGGCCGAAGGTAACGTCAACCACGTGCACGCCCTGCCGGAGTGGGCGGTGACCGCCACCCTCGTGCGTGACAACCAGCCCGTGCTCACCGCGGTCCACCTGCCGTTGACCGGCGAGACCTACACCGCGCTCACCGGCGCGGGCGCCCACCTCGACGGCCGGCCGCTGCGCGTCTCCCAGAGCGCGGACCTCGGCCTGAGCATCGTGGCCACCAGCCAGGCCCGGCCGGACGAGGACGAGAAGGTCGTGCGGCGCGTCGGCTCCTCGATCACCGCGATGCTCTTCGACGCGCTCGTCGTCCGCACCGCCGTGCCCGCGACTCTGCACCTGCTGAATGTGGCCGCCGGCCGGATCGACGCCTTCTGGCAGTTCGCCGGCGCCCGGGCGGACCTGCTCCCCGGAGCGCTGCTCGTCAGCGAGGCGGGCGGACAGATCTCCGACGCCGAGGGCCGCCCCTGGGCCCCGCAGAGCGAAAGCTTCCTGGCCGCCGCGCCCGGCGTCCACGCCCAGGCCGTCGCCACCCTCTCCCGCTGACCGCGCACCACAGCCCGCACCCACGAACAGGGGCACATCATCATGACCACGATCGCAGTTCTCGGAAACGGCCGTGTCGGCGGCGACCTGGCCACAGCCCTCACCCGGGCAGGGCATGAGGTGACCGTCGCGGACCGTACGCCGGGCGCCGCCGCCGGCGCCGCCCGCACAGCCCGGATCGTCATCAACGCCACCCCGGGCGCCGGCTCGTTGGACCGGCTCGTCGCCCTGTGCGAGGAACTGCGCGGCAAGATCCTCGTCGACGTCTCCAACGCCACCGTCGACGGACCGGACGGACTGCCCGCCGGCCTGATCTACCCCGGCTCAAGCCTCGCCGAGCAACTCCAGGAAGCGCTTCCCGAAACGCGCGTCGTCAAGACCCTCAACACCATGCTCTTCCCGGTGATGACCGCGCCGGCCACGCTCACCCAGACACCGACCGCGTTCCTCTCCGGCGACGACCCGCGGGCCAAGCAGACCGTCCGCGAACTGCTCACCGACCTCGGCTGGCACAAGGAGTGGGTCACCGACCTCGGCGGGATCCAGACCGCCCGCGCCACCGAGGCCGCGATCCTCTTCGTCCCGCACGTGATTCGGTCCAGCGGATTCACACCCTTCGCGATCTCGATCGCCCGCTGACGGTCGCCCCGCGCCGGCTGGACGTAGCCGGAGCCGGCGCGTGGCATGGATGGGTTCCCGGTGGCACACGATCGTGGCATGTACGGTCCGACGTGGTGGCGGAGTTGACGTTGGCCCAGGGGCGTCAGGCATGAACTCCCCTGAAAGTCAGAGTGCCGGCGTCCAGGTCGATGTCCGGGCCCGGCCCGGCAGGCTGATCCTGGCCGAGACGGCTCGGCAAGTACGATCGGCATGGCCCGCTGGCTAGAAGACGCTCGGATTCGGCTGCGGCCGCACCGCTTCGAACGCCGCATGGGTAGGGGCGGGTTCGGCCCGTACCGGACACTGTCAGTGGGACCGAAACTGCTGGCGTTCGACAACGCGTCGACCAGCCGGCCATTCCCCTTGAACAGGCCCGTACCGTTCGTCGTCGGCCCCATCGGTACCCGCGCGCTGGCAGGCACCCCACGATCCGCCGGACACACTGCCTGGCTGCGCCCGAGCGGCGGTGTCCAGCGTCAAGGTGAGCTCGGCGATCCGCCACCCACCGTCGGAGCGGCGCAGGCCGAACGTGTAGACCCCGGTCGAGATCATGTGGGTGCTCTCGCCGGTGTTCCTCGTCCGCACCAGATAGGCCCGCACCTCAGCGGTGACGGCATCCGTCGTCGTGACCACGACATTGCCCAGGTGGTGCCGCACCCTTCCGGTCTGGGCCGTGTGCCCGTCACGGAGGAAGCCGGGCACCGCCGCGCGTGCGGCGACCGGGCCGGGCACTGCCTGTCCGGGCATCGTAAAGGTCCAGGTGGTGTCTTCGGCCAGAAGCCCTTCCAGCTCGAGCACATTCAGCTCGTCCAGGGCGTGGGCGTAGTGCGCCAGGCCTGCTGGAGTTCGGCGATCACGAGACCACCGTCAGCACGGTCTTGCCTTGTATGTGGCCCTGCGCGGCTCGCATGTGTGCGCTGCCCGCCTCGGGCAGCGGGTAGGTGCTGTCCACCCCGACCTGGAGCTTGCCCTCGTCGAACAGGCGCCCGATCTCGGTGAGCTGGGGGCCGTTGGAACGCACCTGAATGTTCGAGACCGTGATGCCCAGGCGCGCAGTCTCTTGCGGGTCGTACGGGGCGAAGAACACCGGAAGCATGGTGCCGCCGCGCTTGAGTACGGTCAGGAAGCGTGAGCTGTCCGGGCCACCGACGGTGTCGATCACCAGGTCGACACCGCTGACCACGTCCGCGGCCTGCGTCCTGGTGTAGTCGATGAACTCATCGGCGCCGAGCTTGCGCAGGAACTGCTCGTGCCGGCTTGAGGCCACCGCGATGACGTGTGCTCCCTTCCATTTCGCCAGCTGCACCGCGAAGTGGCCCACTGCACCGGCGGCCCCGTTGACCACAACGGTCATCCCTGGCGTGATCGGCACCGGCTGGTGCACCTGGCCGGTGAAAGCAGACGGCACGTCGTGGCCGAGATCAACCAGGTACTGCCAGGCCGTAAGCACGGCCATCGGCGCCCCAGCCGCCTGCACGTGGTCGATACCGGCCGGCTTGTGAGCCAGGTGAGAAGCCGGCGCGGCCACGTACTCGGCGTACGTCCGGCCGTCGAATCCGGGGAACCGCAGCATGCCGAAGACCTCGTCACCGACGGCGAACCCCCGCACGTCCGCAGCGACCGCCTGGACCACGCCCGACATGTCCGTTCCGGGGATCACAGGGAACTCCAGGGCCGGCCTCATCTCGGCCGGCATGACCTTCATCCCCTCACGCAGGTACCAGTCCGGCGGGTTGATGCCCGCCGCGTGCACCCGGACGAGCACTTCGCCCGGGCCGATCTGGGGAACCGGCACCTCGTCATACTGCAAAACTTCCGGCCCACCGGCTTCGTGGAACTGGATTGCCTTCATCGCGTCTGTCGCCTTCTTGGGGAAACGTTGCTCCTTGAGTCAAGGCCCACCGCGGCATCGCCGTCCAAGACCGATTCGGCAACCTGATCATTCCGAAACGGCATGCCCCGTACGCTGCCAGGGTGAACGATCTCGGCCAGGACCTGGAACTGCGGCTGGTGCGCTACTTCACCGTGGTGGCGGCGCACCAGCACTTCGGCCGGGCCGCCGCCGACTTGCACGTGGCCCAGCCGGCGCTGAGCCGCCAGATCCAACGGCTCGAAAGGTATCTCGGCACACGACTGCTGGACCGCGGACCCCAGGGCACCCGGCTCACTGCGGCAGGCCGGAGGTTCCTGCCCCGGGCCCAAGCCCTGCTGCAGGCCGCCCGCCAGGCCGAACTGGCCGTGCGTGAACAAGCCGAGATGGAACGAATCGCCATCGGCTACGTTGAAGACCTGGTCATCACTGCCGCCGTACGGGAACTGCGCCGCCGTTACCCGGACGCCGAGATCGCCACCCGGTACCTGAGCTGCCGCGACGTCGGGGCGCTGTCCGACAAGCGCGTCGACGCCCTGATCGCGCGGGCCCCGCTGCCGCTCGCCGACGACGACGTCGTCACCACCCCTGTGTACGAGGAGCCCCGGATGCTCGTGGTCCCGCGCGGCCATCCCTTGGCCGACCGCCCGTCGGTGACCGCGGAAGAACTGGCTGGCCAAGAGGCGGCACCGTGCCCGTTCGAGACCGCGGACTGGACGTCCTACCGGATCCTCGGGGCTGGCGTGCCGCCGATCGAGAGCTACGAGGACAAGCTCGAACTCGTCGCGAGTGGCCAGGCGATCGCCGTGCTACCGGTCGGTGATCGGCGTAGCTCACTGCGCCCCAACCTCGTCACCGTCCCGATCGAGGGCGCTCCTTTTAGCCAGGTTGTCCTGGCCAGCCGCAGGGGCGACCCAAATCCGATGATCAGGAATCTCCGGCTGGTGGCCAAGGCCGTCCTGACCGCCCCGGTCCCCTGACCGGGCTCGCCTTCTCCTGCAGTAAGGCGACGCGCGAGGGCCTGGAGGTGCGCATCCTGCGCAAGGACCTGGCCCACCTGGTGCCGTGGAAGCCGTTGCTGGAGCAGACCGTCGCCGACATCGTCTAGGACGCCCCGCACTGGGACTGCACGGTGTTCCAGCCGTGAGCCAGCGGGGCGGTGCGCTCTTCGGCGTTGCGGTCATCGGCGTGATTCTGCAGAACCGGCTCGACGGCGCGGTCACCGCGGCAGTGTTGCGGCGGGGGTGACGCCGGCTGCGGCGTCGGCACTGACCGCGGTCGCGTCCTCCTCGCTCAAGGGCGGGGAGATCGTGGAGCTCTGGAACTACAACAGCCGGCGTTGCCTGTCGGTCGGGGCCGGGAGCACGGCGGTCGGGGCGGGGAGCACGGCGGTCGGGGCGGGGAGCACGGCGGTCGGGGCGGGGAGCACGGCGGTCGGGGCGGGGAGCACGGCGGTCGGGGCCGGGAGCACGGCGGGCGGGGCCGGGATCATCCGGTGGTCCTGTTTCGGCGGCGCCGAGCAGTACTGGGGCCTTGACCCCATGCCGAACTCCGGCGGCGGCTACGGGGTTGTGAACAAGAACAGCGGCAAGTGCGCGGCCGGTCCGGCGAGTTCGCCGAACGCCGGCGTCCGGCTGATCCAGTACGGCTGCGACAAGGGGGGCGGAGCAGACCTGGTACTTCGACCGGAACCCGGACACGGGCTTCGCCCAGATGTGGAGCCGGGCGGGCGGCCTGTGCGCCGCGGTCGGCGCCTCGAGCACGACGCCGGGTGCCCCGGTCGTCCAGTGGTCCTGTTACGGCGGCGCCGAGCAGCGGTGGACGACCTCCGCCTGACCGCCGACCGGGCCGGTCACAGGCGGCCGTTGACCGACGTCTGGCCTGACGAAGCCGCGAGACGACCCGCCCGGGCCGCGTCCCTCGCCTTCCCCGGGCGAGGGGCGCGGCCCGGGCCTGCTGCCAGCGGCCGGGCCGCCGCCAGCGGGTCTGGCCGGAGCCGAAGCCCGGCTCCAGCGGCAGCTGCTGCCAGGTCATGCCGGTGTAGAGCACGAACAGGATCTGCTGCAGGCACGGCCGGTCGTCCACCGGCCTTCGGCCACCGCCTGATCGACGGCGAACTCGGCTCCAAGTGGCGGACGTCGCCGCCGTGCTGGAACACCCGCGCCGCCTGATCACCTGGAGCTGATCGGACGACCACGCGCAGCAGGGGTGGGCCCCCTCGCTCTGCGTGGACCGGGCTCACCCCTGCTTGTCACTGGCCGTCAGTTGAAGAGTACCGGCGTGCACAGCTGCGTGAGCTGGCCGTCACGCGAGTACAGGCAGACGG